>JANNEF010000305.1:0-4739 GCA_031378375.1 Verrucomicrobiota bacterium
CCGGGTGTTTTCAGACATGGCCGGAGTGGTGCGCACTTTGGAGGCTGGCCTGCCACGGCTGGCTTCGGATCGAGATCGCGTCCGGAGCATCTGCGCCTGGCCCTGGATAGTTAGTCTCACCTTGAACGCGAACTAGAATAACACGCCAACCGGAGTGGGCAACGCGGTGTATGCCGCCGTGTCGGCCTGGTTCATCAACGACGGTTCCCGGCAGGCCAACGGGACGCCCTACAATCCCGCGTTTCCGGCCACTATTCCCATCGCCTATCCTGACTATCCGGTCGGTAATCCACTACGCTACCCGTACACGAACCCGGCGCTGGCCACGGATCGGCCCGGCGTCTGCGACGGGGGGCCCGGCGGAGCTATCCCGCAATGTCTGGTGGATGTGAATCACTGGCAACGGTTGTTCATCGTTGGCGGCGTGGATCAAAACGGCTTTCCCAACCCCGGCCCCTACCAGAATTATCTGGGCGCGCAGTGGCTCGGCGTGCGGCCGTTCTCGCTGATGCGCACGGACCCGACGAAACCCTGGATCGATCCCGGACCGCCGCCGTATTTTGGCGGGGCGACTCATGCGCAATTTGTTAAGGAGGTCGTGGCGGTCATCACGGCGGACAGCCACTTGACTCCGGACGATGGAGTGATGATCGACATTTCTCCGGGTGTGCATGGCAACAACAGTCTCAATTACGCGGGGAACTACGGCGACGGCAGCTTCGACATCTTCGATGGACAGGGCTACGGCAACAACCCGGTCACCGGCCAACCGTATGCGCCCAATTTGGTCAAACGCGGCGATTACGCACGCGTTTTGGCCGAGTTCTGGGCGGATGGTCCCAGTTCCGAAACCCCGCCCGGGCACTGGAATGTGGTCGCCAATTACGTGGCCGATCATCCGTTGCTGGAGAAAAAAATCGGCGGTGTGGGAGCAGTCGTGGACGATCTGGAATGGGATGTGAAGATGTATTTGGCGCTCAATGCCGCCACGCACGACGCCGCGTGCGCTGCCTGGGGGATCAAGCGCGCCTATGATGCCTGGCGCCCCATGACTGCCGTTCGCTACCTGTCGCAACTTGGCCAGTCCAGCAATCCGGGCCTCCCGTCATATAATGCACTCGGTCTCCCGCTCATCACCAACCAAATCGAACTGGTGACAGCATCCTCTGCCGCCTTTGGAGGACGCCATGCTGGCTTGACCCCTGGAAAGATCGCTTTACTTAACTGGCCTGGGGCACCCGCGAATCCCACGAACTACAGCGGCGTGAAATGGATTCACGGCGACGCCTGGGGTACCTATCAACGACCGACCTTTGTCACCCCGCCCTTCCCCGGCTACATCTCGGGCCATAGCACGTTCAGCCGCTCTGCGGCGGAAGTTCTGACCGGGCTTACTGGTTCTCCTTACTTCCCGGGCGGCCTCGGCACGTACTCCGGCTATACCCTTGGCTTTGAAAAAGGCCCGTCCGTGCCCCTGACCTTGCAATGGGCCACCTATTACGACGCCGCCGACGAGGCCGGGATCTCCCGCATCTGGGGCGGCATCCATCCTCCCATCGATAATCTGGCCGGTCGCCAAGTTGGGTCGCAGGTCGGAAAAGGCGTCTGGGCGCTGGTAAAGCGGTACTTTGATGGCTCGGTGACGAACACGCCCACAACCATTACCCGTCTCAACCCCAGCCAGTATGAAGTGCGCTACCAGGCACTGCGTGGGTTCCACTACGACCTCCGGTCCGCGTCCGATCTCAGCCAGACCTTCACCAACGATCCGCCGGGGACCAGCCAACCCTTCGACGCCTTGTCGGTCGCGCGGACCAACACGTTCACCGGGCCGGCGAAATTCCACCGCGCCGTCAGCCGCTCGACTCCCTAAGCAACCGCGACGGCGCTCCCGGCCAGCGATGGCGAGATGGCAATGAAGACCACCCAACGTTCAAGTCCGCGTGCCTTCACGCTCATCGAACTGCTCGTGGTCATCGCCATCATCGCCATTCTGGCCGGGCTGTTGCTGCCCGCGCTGGCCCAGGCGAAGTCGCGCGCGAAACGCACCCAATGCGCGAGCAACCTCAAACAAATCGGCCTTGCCATGCGCCTCTGGGCCGACGACCACGACGCGAAGTATTCGTGGCGCGTGGACCAGTCCGAAGGCGGCGGTCGGCCCGACGGAACCGGCAATGCCACCGTGCCTTTCCAGTTCAGCCTGGCCTCGAACGAACTCGTCACGCCCAAGATCGTGGTCTGCCCCAGCGACCCCGGACGCCGGCCGGCGGATGACTTCGCCACCCTCAACGCCACCAATGTGAGTTACCACCTCGGCAATGACGCGGATGAAGCCAAACCCAACCACATCCTGTCCGCCGACCGCAGCATGACGGGCTACGAGGTTCCCAATCAGCCGGACCGCACCGTTTGCTACCTGGCCAGTGCCGGAACTTTTGGAGCCAACGCGAAGTGGGACAAGTCCCTGTGCCACGGAGCCAACGCGGGAAACCTGGTGCTGGGCGATGGCAGCGTGCAGCAGTTGACCGATGCCGGCCTCGTCCAACTCATCGGCAACATCCAGAGGAGCGAAACGATTGACGGCACTTTGCGCTTTTACATTCCGTAGTCCGAGCGACGCTCAACCGGAACCATTCAGCCCAAAAACGGAAACCGGAATTACAGAAGGCAACGAAGGTAACCAAGAAAGCAGGCTTGACCGAATCGGCGGGCACGGCGGAAAAAGTTCCACCGGGTGGGTTCGCTCCCATTGCCGCTTAGTTCGCTTCGTTTCCTTCTGTCGGTGTCCATTCGTGGTTTCCGGCTGCCTGGGTCCGGCTCAGTCGCGCTGGATCCACGCCGCATAGGCGCGCGGGCCGAAGTAGCGGTAGCCCCTGCCCTCCTCCGGTGTCCCGGAGAGCAGACTCTGGATGAACCCGTTCTTCTCGACCTGCACGGTGTGCAGCACCGCGCGGCCCGGGTTTTCACGGAGCAGGAATTTCACCCGTCCGTCCAGCGCGACATATTTTTGGAAGTCCGCGTCCAGCTCCCGGGTGAAGGGGAAGTGTTCGGCCAGGTTCGTGCGCAGCAGGTGGCTGCGATACCAGGTGCCGCCGGTCGCGCTGACAAAGGGCTTGCCGTCAAGCAACGCCACCGCGTCGTCGTAGGCCAGCACGCTCAGGCGATGGTGCTCGGAGGCTTGCAACCACGCCGCGAGTTTGTCGGCGTGACCCTGCGCCGGGTCGTAGGCGTAGGTGCTGTCGAGAAAGGCGATGCGCTCCACGTCGTCCGGGATGCGCGCCACCGCGTTGAGGTAGCCGAAGGTGAAACTGCCACCGCCGCTGTGGCCGGTGAGGGTGAGTCGGACGGGGAATTCCCGGAAGCGGCCTTTCACCGCTTCGACCAGGCGCGGGATGACTTGGTTGTTCGGGTCATGCTGCTTCCGCCACGCGGGCCAGCTTTTTCCATCCGCTTCCAGGTAGGCAACGACCAGCACGCGGTCGCGCAGGCGGTCGCGCAGGTAGCGGGATTGTGCGCCGATGTGCTGGATGTCGTAATGCCAGTCGTCGCCGGGCTGGAGTTGCCGGCCGACGGTCTGCGCGGTGGTGTTGCCGTTGGGCAGCGCGTAGAGGATGAGCTGGACCGGTCGTCCGGCGATGAAGTTGGTCCGGGCGGGGGCGTTGAGATGGATTTTGACGCCGGGTGCAAACGTGAAGTCCAAGGTCTCCTCGCCGAAGGGTTGGCTGGGTTGAAAACCGGCGGGGACGCCGGGCGCGGACACCGGGTAACGGGGGTTGATCACCGGCCCTTCGTCACTCAACAGGCGGGCACGCGTGGCATCCGCCAGCACGTCGGTCGCCTGGGTTGGGGCGCCGTTGACGGTCATGGCGCGTTGCACCAGGCGGGCACCGTGGCTGTAGTCCACCCACGTCTGCGTGTGTCCAAGGTAAAGCGGCTGGAGGGGCGAACCGTCCAATCGGTGCCAGCCGTAAATGGCGACCTTGCCCGGCGCGTTCGTGAGCCGCGCGGAGATGACCACGTCCTTCTTGTGGCCGGCCACGAGCGCGCCGAGGGGATGCGCTTGGAGTTGTTCGGCACGCTGGCGGCGGACGATGGCGTGGTGTTGTGCAAAAACTTTCACGGTCGTCATGGCGGCGTCGGGCGGGAGGTTCGACGGCGCGAGTTTGGTCGCGGCGGCATGGATGTCGTCCACCAGCTTGCGGGTGGGGAGCGTGCAGCCAAGCCGGTCGGCGATCCGCTGGGCGGTCGCCGGTGTCAGCGGTGTGAGCAAATAGTCCTCGTCCGAACCGACGGCAAGGTAGTCCGGCGTCACGAAATAAGTCGCCGAATGGGTGCGGGTGCCTTCAGTGAGGGTGACGGTGACCGGCTGAAGGCGTCGCAGAAAATCCGGCACATTGCCACGCGCCACCTCGGAGAATATCCGCTCCTCCCGCTCCGGCAAACCCAGCGAGGCGATGCTCTCGACAAACTCACTGCCGGAAACCGCGTTCACCGGACGCCTGGGCAGATTGAGGTTTTGAGAAAGACCCGGCAACGCGACCAGCAAGCCGGCCAGGCCGAGGGCGAAAATGATTCTCATGCTGGCGGCCAGTGTAGGCGAGGCAGTGCCCGGGCGCGAGATTTTGCAAGCGAAGCGGGTGGGCGGACCCAATGTTGGCGCTCCCGCGTAAGATTGGCCGACGCAGAGAAATGCTTTGGGGGCACCATGGGGTGGGCGCGGCGGTTGGAGTGCGGCGGGT
>JANNEF010000273.1:0-11114 GCA_031378375.1 Verrucomicrobiota bacterium
CCACCGTCGAGGCTGATCTCCGTGAAGATGTCGAAGAAGCTGGCAATCATCGCGCCTTGCGGTACGCGGCGGATGCTGGTCTTGCCCGTGGAGGCTTTGGTCGGTGATTCGCGGAGCATTACTCCTGCAGGCAGGTTGCCACCGGCGATATGTAACGTCTGCATTTCGGTGTCAAAGAAGCGGGTGTTCGCGTCGTTGTCGGCGGCGGGATTGGCATCCACTTGGACAGACACGAACACGTTCGGAGTGGAGAACGGCTGGAAGGAAGTGCTGTTGGGGAGCATAATTTCGCCGCTGACAGTCGAAAGGAACTGATGGACCCCAGAACCGCCCGGCGGCGGCGGGTCGAACGGGCCCGGGCCATTGGTACCACCGGGATGGCCCTCGCTAAGGAACCCTTTATGGTCAATGTTGCGGATGATGATGCCATTGGCGTAGGCCTGATGGTAGTCTTCCGGACTGACGTAATTGCCGTTTGGGGGCGGGAGGTCGTTGTTTGGCGCGTACCATTCGTCAGCCGGGCCGGTCATCTCGACATGCACGACGGCATCGGCGGGTGTCCAAGAAGTGCCGCCGTTAAGGCTGACTTCCGTGAAGATATCAAAGAAGCTGTCAATCGCCCGCATGTTGGCCGGTTGCGTGGAGATGCGGGTCTGGCCGGTGGAGGCGAGCGTGGGGCTTTCGCGGACCATCACGCCGGGGGGCAGGCCGCCGCCGGAGATGTCCAACTGAAGCATTTCCGTGTTGTAGAAGCTCGTGCTCCCGTTGACGCCGCCGTGGACGACTTTGACAGTAACCGCAGCTGGTGCTTTAACGTGGGAGTAGGTGGCACCAAAGTCCGTGCTCACATACATCGAAACCGAGGAGCCGAACGAGTGCGTGTTCTGACCGTTGGGCGGCGGTGGTGAAGCGTTCCGGTCGAAGAAGCTGTGGCTCACGTTGGTGAGTCGCACGCCGGTCGCCGCGTAAATTGCGTGGAACTGCGCCGGCGAGACGTATTGCGAGATGAATGGCGGCAGCCGATCAGAGGCGACATTGATGAACGGTGCTGCTTGAGTGCTCATCTTCCCGCCGAGGACGCCGAGCGCCGCCAAAGCCAGGGAGATTGCGGTTGAGGACAGACGACGCTTGCCGCTGTGTCCGGGTGGAACTGCATTGGTTTTTTGCATAACTTCTTACGTTACTTTTTTAGCCACACTTCGCTTGCCGATTCAAGAGCACACGGAGATTTCCGTGCTAAAGAAGTGCCGGGGCACCACTCAAGAAATTGGCAGGCTGGATTTGATGTTCCGTTAATATCAAAGAGAGGCGGCCCGCGCAAGAAAAATCTGCAACTTATTTCCGCCTGTTCCTGACGCCACTGTGGCGAGATCAATCGGCTGCCCAGTTACAGCGCGGGACTATTCGCCTGGAGACGGAAATCAGCCGGTTCTGGTGCGACGAAGCCCGGGTCGGCGATGATGGAGTCGGTGTCGTGCCCGCGCTGGCTCCGGCTCAGATTCATCGCGCGCCGCTGCCACTCGTAAATCCGCTCGCCAGCCGGTGCCCCGCGATCCATAGTCCGGCATGGCCGTTGGCAATCTTGATGCGAGTGCGGCGATGGAACCCGCCGTCCGGAAAAAACGCCGCTGGTGGTTCTATGCGATCTGGATTGTGGTGGGGCTGCTCCTCGTGGCGGGCGTGCTTGTCGTGCTCGGGGTGCGTTACTGGAATTCCGCGATTCGCACGTACACCACGACCCAGTCCGTCGTCGTACCGGCCATCGAGAACCCTGCTGCGAAGCAGGAGCAACTGAAAGCCAAATGGTCCGCGTTCCGCAAGGACATCGAGGCTGACCGCCCGCCACCGCCGCTGCGGTTGACGGCGGACGACCTGAACGTCTTTCTCTCAAACCTTCCGGGCATGTCCAATCGCGTTCACCTCGTCATCACCAACGACCAACTCCAGGCGCACTTCTCCGTCCCCCTGGATCGTTCCGGCCAGAAACAACTCCGCGGTCGTCACCTCAATGGCGTCGCCACCTTGCGCCTTTCGTTGCAGGACGGCTGGCCGGTGCTCAACGTCGCGTCGCTCGACGCCAATGGGCAGCCCATCCCGCGCTGGCTTCAAGGCCGGATCGGTCGCCAGAACTTTTTCAAGGACATCCATCGCGACATGGACACGATGGAGTTCGTGCAGCGCCTCGATAACATCGAGGTGAAGGACGGCGCGGTGATCTTCACCCCCTACGTGGTGCAACCGGCTGAATAGGGCCGCGCCGCCCCGCGTCTGGTTTTTCCGTAACAACGCACTTATCAACCGACGCAAACCATCACGTAACATGACCACGCCCAACCGATTCACCCGCCGCTCCTTCCTCAAGACCACTGCGGCCACTGCGGCCGCCGCGCCGTTCATCCTGCCCTCGCACGTCTGGGGCGCGGAGACGCCGCCCAGCAACCGCATCGTCATGGGATTCATCGGCGTCGGCACGCAGGGCGGCGGATTGCTCGGCGGCTTCCTCGGCAAGAAGGAAGTGCAAGTCGTCGCCATCAGCGATGTGGACACCACCCGCCGCGAGCACCACAAGAAACGCGTCGAAGACCATTACGCCAAGAAGAACGACGCCAGCTACAAGGGCTGCGCCGAATACAAAGACTTCCGCGATCTCATCGCCCGCAAGGACATTGACGCCGTCTGCATCGCCACGCCCGACCACTGGCACGCCATCCCCGCCGTCGCCGCGTGCGAGGCGAAGAAGGATATTTATTGCGAGAAGCCGCTCTCGCTCACCATCTACGAAGCCCGCGCGATGGCCAACGCCGTCCGCAAACATGACCGCGTCTTCCAGACCGGCTCCATGCAGCGCAGTTCCTCCGAATTCCTCAAAGCCTGCGAACTGGTCCGCAACGGTGCCATCGGCAAAGTCAGCCAGGTCATCGTGGACGTCGGCCCTCCCTCGAAACCGTGCGACCTGCCGGAGGAAGCGATGGAGCCGGGCCTCGACTGGGATCTCTGGCTCGGCCCCGCGCCCAAGCGCGCCTACAACTCCATCCTCAGCCCGCGCGGCGTCCACAAGAACTTCCCCGACTGGCGCAACTACCGTGAATTTTCCGGCGGCATGATGACCGACTGGGGCGCGCACCACTTCGACATCGCCCAATGGGGCCTGGGCATGGACGAGAGCGGCCCCGTCGAAATCATCCCGCCCGAAGACCCCAAGGCGAAGAAGGGCCTGCGCTACCTTTACGCCAACGGCATCGAGATGATCCACGGCAACAGCGGCGGCGTGCTCTTCATCGGCGACAAAGGCAAGATTCTCGTCAACCGCGGCAAGTTCAAAGCCGAGCCGGAGGAACTGGCCGCCGAATACAAGCCCAACGCCCTTCCGATCAAACTCTACAAGAGCGGCAGCCATCAGCAGGACTTCCTGGACTGCATCCGCACGCGCAAGCGGCCCATCTGCGACGTGGAAGTGGGCGCGCGTTCCGTGAGTGTCTGCCACCTCGGCAACCTCGCGTACTGGAACCACCGCAAGCTCAAGTGGGACCCGAAGGCGGAAAAATTCCTCGGCGACGACGAACCAAACCCCTGTAACACCCGCGACAACCGCGCGCCGTGTATGGTGTAGTAGAGCCGTGCGGCCCCCCACTGCGGTGGTGTGTAAACTGCATTCGCGCGCGTCGAAAGTGTATGAAAACTCTCCCAATCGTGGCCTTGGCCACCGGTCTTCTGACTGGCTGCGCAACCAACCCGGTCGCGCAATTTTACCAGAGCTACACCAACCAAATGCCAGCTTCGCTTCAGCAACGGCTTTTACCTTCTTCGCCGGAACCTCAAATTATCAATGTTTCAGCGCAGAACAGTAAGGAGGAAGAGCGCAGACTTGATGAGAGAGGTTTCATTCCGATTGGTTTCGCCGGATTTCGGGGTGGTGGACCAGTGACCCAACAGCAACTTCTTATGCAAGCGAAGAAAGTTGGGGCTGACGCTGTGGTTTTCGCCTCGGAATATTCACACACCGAACAGGGCGTCGCGCCTTTGCCGTCCTACCAGCCAGGGCAAACGTACACGACCACCCATCGCGGCACAGTCACCGCCAACGCTTATAGCGGCGGCTACAGCGCTTATGGCTACGGCACATACTCTGGCACTTCGACCACAACGACTCCAGGTACCTTCCAAGCCGATTTCATTCCCTATGAGCGCCGAGTGTACGAGCACGGGGCTTCCTTTTGGCGCCGTGCGCGGCCAGCAGTTTTTGGAGCAACGCTTAGAAATATCCCGGACGAGTTACGCACGACACTACAGCGAAATACGGGAGCCTATGTGCTGGTGGTCGTCTTGGATAGCCCTGCATTCAAAGCCAATGTTTTGCGTGGAGATGTCATTATCCAGATTGCCGACAATCCCGTAAGTACTTTCCAGGAGTTTCTCGACCTTCTCCCGAAATACGCCGGCCAGAGAGTTACCATCAAAGCCATTCGCGGTTCTAAGAGCGTGTATGGGAAATCACGGTTTAACGTTGGCGAGGCGTTTGAGCATGAGACGGATCATCGTCAGATAGATCATCGCCTCGCTGGATTGGGTTGCCGTTTCGTAATCGCGGGCCAGGCGGCGGGACTTGACCAGCCACCCCAGCGTGCGCTCCACGATCCATCGCTTGGGCAGGATGTGAAATCCGCTCTGGCCCTCCAGGCGGCGCACGATCTCCAGGACACAGTCGCGCCCGCCCGCTTGCTCCCGGAACCAGGCCACCAGGGCACCGGCATAACCGCCGTCGGCCCAGATTTTGCGCAGACCGCCGAAGCACTGAAGCACCCGACTGAGCAGCGGACGGGCCCCGTCGCGATCCTGGACGTTGGCCGGTCCCACCATGACCCGCAACAGCAGCCCCAGCGTGTCCACCACCACATGGCGTTTGCGGCCCTCGATCTTTTTACCGGCATCGTAGCCGCTGGCGCAGGCCTGATCTCCGGTCTTGATGGTTTGACTGTCCAGGATGGCGCCACTGGGTTCGTCGGTCTTGCCTGCCGCCACGCGCACCTTTTGGCGTAGGGTGTGATTGATCTGCGCCCACACTCCCTGCTGCCGCCAGCGGCGATAATAATCATGCACTGTGGACCACGGACCGAATTCCTTGGGAAGCAGGCGCCAGGCACAGCCGGAGCGCAGCAGATAAAAAATGCCGTTGAGGATCTCGCGCAAATCCCGTTCGCGTGGCCGTCCGCGTTTGGCGCGAGCTGGCAGCAACGGTTGGAGTAATTGCCATTCGGTGTCGTTGAGGTCGGAGGGATAATTGATGGATGCGTTTTGCATCCCATACAACTATGCAGGCACTCCCAAAAGTACGATAACGTTAAAGGAGAATTCCCATACGCGCTCTAAGGCTCTCGATATCGAGGTTCAGTTAAATCCGCAGTTGTGATCAGGTGGGCGGGCCGATGAAATCGGCAAGTCCAGAAAACTCTGATTGAATGGCAGCCGCTTGGATTATTGAGTGGAACCTGCATCGTCGTGATTCACCAATCCGTGATTTGCGCCCGCACATCCTTCCACGCCGTTGGAAATCCAACAGGGTGCTAGATTACATGCGCTGCTTGTTTTGGAATTCTGCCTTGTGGGTGCCATTTGAGACGTTGGAACGAGTCAATAAACCTCGGCCACAGGGGATTTTTATCCTCCGCGAAGGGCCTCGACTCATTTACGGCGACGCTACTCACCTCGTAGCTAGTTACGTTAATGATCTACAGATTCAAGAAAACGAGACGTGTAAGATTGTGATGGAGTGGACGGCACCGCCCGGTTGTCGCTACGATCACAAAACCAATAATCTTGTGCAGCTTGGGAAACCAATTAAGCGTCGCTTTGTATACGATGGTTCGCGGAATTGGCGGTAAGCAGCAGGCGGTCTACTAAATTACTTCACCATATCGCTCGCAATGCTCCCCGTTGGCATGTGCTTATTCGCCTACACCCTCCGCTTGCGCGGTCTGAAAGCCCGGTTCGGTTGCAGGAAAAACCTGGTGCGAATCGGCCCGTTCTCCGGCACGTCCGACGGCCACGCCGTGTCCACCGCCAGTTGCAGTTTGATCCGCCGCTGCTTGATGGATTTGATCAATTGATTGCGCGCCACCCGCTCGCTCTTCGCGGCGGACGTCTCATCGCGCTGCGTGCCTTCGCTGGCCACGTAGGCCAGGCGCTCGGTCGTCGCGCGCCCGATGAAATCCGTGTTGATGCCCCCCGGCCGTTCCGCGTCGGCCTTGGTGATGATCGTCAGCGCCGACTGTTCCAGCACCGGCCGGCTGGTGTTGATGGGCTGGCCCACCAGATAATCGCCGATGCGCGCCGGGTCGGTGTCGCGATGCTTGAACACGGCGGCGGACTGGATGTTGCGCAGGGTTTTCATCAGGCGTTCCCCGGCTAAATCCTGGCTGCTGGTGGCGCTGCGAATTCCGTTGGTACACTGCAACGCGTTCGTGCTGCGCTGGCTGGCCAGCGTCACGTCGTTGACCAGCGCGGTGACGAACGGCGCGTCAATCGCCTGCCCCAGCAGCACCGGCGCGTGGGCGGGCTTGCGCGCCTCCGCGCAAATCAGCGCCGTGCGGTTCAACTCCTCCAACTGCGTGGTGTTCAGCGACAGCGGCCCGCGCCGGGGTTTCTTCTCCGGCTCGGCGGCGGGCGTTGCCGGTTGCGCGGGCGCGTCCGCGCCGGCGGCTGGCGGCACCACGGACAGTTCAGGTTGCGGATTGGGTTCGGTTTCGGGATTTGGATTCGTGTTCATAATTCAGATGTGTGGGGACCGGGTGATGGGTTGCGCCGCTAACCGCCGCCGCGCGCTGGCGCAGCACCGTGCCGCCAGGACATGTTTTCTGCTGACCAGATCCAGTGTCATAACTCTCTGCCCAAGGTATCGGCAGAATCCGGCGATTGTTTAGCGGTGGCGGGACAAAAATACTGGCTGGCCTGGCAAAAGCTGATTCCAGACGGGTTAAATGTTTCACCGCCCTGGCAGAGATCGGAGCTGGTTTGGCAAAATAAAACGCTGGTCTGGCAAAATTTTTTCTCTGGATTGGCTAAATTTTTCTCTGCTTTGGCAAAGATCGGAACCGGTTCGGCAAAATAAATTGTTGGTTCGGCTAAATTAATCCACGGCCTGGCAAAATAAATCGTCGGTTCGGCAAAATTCGCGACTGGATTGGGTGATTTCGTGGCGCGGATGGCCCGGGATGGTGGCGGGGTAGGGGACCAGAAGACCGTGCGCCGGGTGCCGTTCCGAGTTGCACCGCATTCCGCTCCGCAGTTTACGCCGCGCGTCCAACGATCATAACCTCCAGCCATGCACGGTAACTACGATGTGATCATCGCCGGGTTGGGCGCGATGGGCAGCGCGGCGGCGTATCATCTGGCGCGGCGCGGTCGCCGCGTGCTCGGGCTGGACCGCTTCACGCCGCCACACGCGCGCGGTTCCTCGCACGGACAGACGCGCATCATCCGCGAAGCCTACTTCGAGCATCCGAGCTACGTGCCGCTGGTGCGGCGCGCGTACGAGTTGTGGGACGAACTGGGCGCGGAATGCGCCACGCCACTGTGGCGGCGCACGGGCGGCCTGATGATCGGCGCGCCGGACGGCGAGGTGGTGCGCGGCGCGCAACGCAGCGGCGAGGAACACCAGTTGCCGTTTGAGACGTTGAGCGCGTCGCAAATCCGCCAGCGGTTTCCCGCGTTGCGTCCCGCCGATGGGATGTGCGGCGTGTTCGAGCCGCGCGCGGGGATTCTTTTTCCGGAGCAATGCATCGCCGCGCATCTGCGCCGGGCGCGCGAGTGCGGCGCGGAGTTGCACGGCGAGGAAACGGTGTTGAGCTGGACGCCGGACGGCGCGGGCGTGCGCGTGCAGACGGACAAGGGAACGTATCGCGCGGGGCGGCTGGTGGTGTCGGCGGGCGCGTGGCTGGGGTCGCTGGTGCCGGAGTTGAAGCTGCCGTTGACGGTGGAGCGGCAGGTGTTGTTCTGGTTCGAGCCGGTGGTGCAGGAAGTTTTTCAACCGGAGCGTTGCCCCATCCATCTCTGGGAACATGCGCCGGGGAAATTCTTCTACGGGTTCCCCGATCTCGGCGGCGGCGTGAAGCTGGCGCGGCATCACGAGGGGGAGTTCACGGACCCGGACGGCGTTCGCCGCGAAGTCGGCGCGGACGAGGTGGCGGCGATGCGGGAGTTGGCGCGCGAGTTTGTGCCGGAGGCGGCGGGCGTGTTGCGCGAGGCGGTGGTGTGCGTGTACACGAACACGCCGGACGGGCACTTCCTGCTCGACACGCACCCGGAGCATCCGCAGGTGCTGATCGTCAGCCCGTGTTCCGGGCACGGCTTCAAGTTCTCGGCCGCGATGGGCGAGATCGTCGGGGATTGGCTCAATGATGGGCGGACACGGTTTGACCTGGGTTTGTTCCGGCACCGCGCCGCGTGGACGAACTCCGTCGCCGGGCGTGCCTGCAAGTGAACATTCCCCGAAAACCTTTTGACACGCCGCGCCGTTTCACTAGCCTCACGCAAAAATTCCAATATGAGATTAGGCATCAATACATTTCTGTTCACCTCGCCGTTCACCAACGCGAGCACCAAACTGTTTCCCACTTTCAAGAAGTGGGGCTTCCAGACCATCGAAATCCCCGTGGAGGATCCGTCGCACATTGACCCCGCGCACGTCCGGCGCGAGCTGGACAAACACGGATTGGTCTGCGGCTCCGTCTGCGCCTGCATGGGGCCGGACCGCGATTTGCGCGGCACGCCCGAACAACAGCGCACCGGGCTGGCCTACATGATGAAACTCATTGACCAGATGGTCATCCTCGGCTGCCCCTCGCTCATCGGCCCGGTCTATTCCGCTGTGGGCCGCGCGGACGCCGTGCCCGCCGACGAATACAAAAAGCAATGGGCCACCGTGGTCAAACATCTCAAGACGCTTTGCAAGTACGCGGAGAAGAAGGGCGTGCAAGTCTGCCTCGAACCGCTCAACCGCTTCGAGACCGACTTCATCAACACCTGCGACCAGGGCTTGAAGATGCTTCGGGACGTGGGCAGCCCCGCGCTGCGCCTGCACCTGGACACCTTCCACATGAACATCGAGGAGAAGAACCAGGCCGCCGCGATCAAGAAAGTCGGCAAACACCTCGCCCATTTCCACGCCTGCGGCAGCGACCGCGGCACCCCCGGCAACGATCACATAGACTGGAAGCCCATCGCCGCCGCGCTCAAAGCCATCAAGTACAACGGTGACGTGGTGATCGAATCCTTCACCACCGACGTGAAAGTGATCGCCCGCGCCGCCGCCATCTGGCGGCGCATGGAGCCGACCCGCGACGAAATCGCCGTCAAAGGCATCAAGTTTCTGAAGCAGGCGTTGAAGTAGGCCGCTCCAATCCTGTCAGCCGGCCGGGGCGATCAAGACTTCGATGCCGCGCTTGCGCAGCCCCTTCACCAGGTCGGTCGGGGCAGCCTTGTCAGTTACGATGGCGTCAATGGGGTCCAAGTCGCAGAGTTTCGAGATGGACTGCCGCCCGAATTTCGACGAGTCGATGCAGAAGATGACTTTGCGCGCGGCCGCGATCATTGCTCTCTGAATTTCGATGAGCAGCCCGTGCGAATTCGTGATGCCCTCGATGGTGAGACCGCCGCAGCTCATGATCGCGAAATCGGCGCGAATCTTCTGGAAAGCCTCCACCGCCAGCGGCCCCACCAGCACGCCCAGCCGCGGGTAAATCACGCCGCCGGAAACGACGACTTCCAGCTTGCCGGCGGCGGCGAACAGGTTCGCCACGGGCAGGGAGTTGGTGAACACCTGCGGCGTCTTCGCCTCGAGGTAGCGCGCCGCGTGAAAGCAGGTTGTCCCGGCGTCTATGATGACGGTCTGGTTCGGCGGAATCAGTTCCGCGCACGCCCGGCCGATGGCTTCCTTCTCGTCGAGTTGATGTGTGTCACGCGCGTTGAACGCGAACTCGTCCGACTTGGGATTCACGAGTTTGGCCCCGCCATGGGTGCGCTGCACGGTGCCCTTGCCCTCCAGTACGCCGAGGTCGCGGCGCACGGTCGCCACGGACGCATCCACCAGCTCGCTCAACTCCTCCAGCGAGGCGAACTCCATCTTGAGGAGATGCTCTTCAATTCTCTTCTGGCGTTCTTCAGCTTGCATCGGCTCGCAAGAGTTTGAAAGACTTTGAAAGATATTGCAAGAAATTGTTTGACAACTTTTGGCCCGGAGCCAAAAGTGTCGGCAGTAATGGCAGTCACCTTGTCATCTCCGCCGCATCGCGCCGTGGTCGAACACCTCGTCCGCCAATCCGTCTATTCCCGGCTCGGCAAACCGCTGCCTCGCGCCGCCTCTGCTCCTGCCCCGCTCGTCGTGAACATCAGCGCGCGCCATTGCCACCTCACGCAGGAGGCGGTCGAGGCGCTCTTCGGCAAGGGGCATCAGCTTCAGGTCCACAAGTGGCTTTACCAGGAAGGGCAGTTTGCCGCGAAGGAGACCGTGACGCTCGTCGGCCCGCGCAGTCGGGTGATTTCCAATCTCCGCATCCTTGGCCCGTGCCGGACCCTGAACCAAGTCGAGCTGGCTTACACGGATGGCATCGCGCTGGGCTTCGACCTTCCCCTGCGCGCCTCGGGCAACATCAAAGGCACGCTGGGCGGCATGTTGATGGGACCGGCTGGCTTTTTTGAAATGCCCGACGGCATCATCCGCGCGCTGCGTCACGTCCACATGCACCCGACGGACGCCGACTACTACGGCGTGAAGGCCGGCGACAAGATGCACCTCAAGATCGGCGGCCCCTGCGCCATTAGCCTTGAGGAGATGCTCGTGCGCGTGGATCCGTTGTTCAAACTCGAAGTCCACATCGACACCGACGAGGGCAACGCCTGCAACCTCCAGCCCGACACGCCGTGCGAGCTGGTGAAATGATTCTCTACTGACCACTGACCATTAACTACTGACTCCCAAAAAACTATGAGCGAAGCAATCGGCATGATTGAAACCAAGGGCTACACGGGCAACGTGGAAGCCACCGACGCAATGGCGAAAGCCGCCAACGTCTCCATCTCCAAAACCATCGCCATCGGCGGCGGACTCATCACCGTCATTT
>JANNEF010000317.1:0-14254 GCA_031378375.1 Verrucomicrobiota bacterium
CGCCCGACGCCAGCGGAAAACGATCGGCAGGGTGGCGTTGTTCGACACCGAGACGCTGATGGACACCGTTCCGCCCACCGCGACCGTCTGCACCGCCGGCGCCGGCTGCTGCAGAATGGCCGGCTTCACCAAGATGGTGAGTTGCACAATGGCGCTGGGGACAATCGCGACACTGTCCGTCAGGAAGACCTGGTAATCGCCGTTGTGGACGCCCTGCTGAACACTGGTGAGGTTCAGAGTCGGGCTGGTGGCGCCGGGCAGGTTCGTGCCATCGTGCCGCCACTGATAGGCAATGGGCGTGTCGCTGGTGGCGACCACGGTGAAGGTGATATTGCCCCCGTTTGTGATCGTCTGGCTCAACGGCTGCGTGGTGATGCGCGCGGCGTTGATAACCGTCAGGACGGCGTCGGTGCTGGACACGGAATCGTTGGGGTTGACCACGACGGCCGCGTAGGTGCCCGCGTTGGCCACCTGAACATTGGGAATGACCAGTGTTTCGTTGGTCGCACCGACGAGGTTCGCGCCGTTGAAGCGCCATTGGTAGCGCAAGGGGCCGGGACCGCTGGCAGCCACACTCAACGTCACCGTCGTGCTGCTGACGTTGGTCTGACTGAGCGGATGGGTGGTGATTACCGGCGGTTCCCCGCCGAGGTAACCCGCGCCCGGAGTGGGCAACGCGGCCCGCCAGTTCATCGGATCGTTGCCAAAGGCGGCGACATCCACCCGCTGCAGGGCCGGCCCGATGCCGTCCGCGCCCACGGGCCACGGGGACATGTCGAAATAACGCACCTTGTCCACGAGCACCTGGATCAGGACGTTGGACCCCGGCGCGGCGGGGTCGGCCGCGAAGGCCGGTTTGACCAGTTCAACGCTTTCGCCGGAGTTGTCGAGTTGCCGGGGCGAGTACGGGCCGTGGATCGGGACGGCGGGAGTCAGGCCGTACTTCCCGCGGAACGCCGTCAACTGCGCCGTGTTCGTGGGGTCAAAGCTGACCACCAGCACGAAACCGTTCGCAGGGATGGACACGTTCGTCGCGAAGCTGAAACTCACGGCATCGCGCAATTTCCAGGTGTTTGAGGGGGCGGTGCTGTCATAAAGATTCACGGAGTTGGCGGTAATGTTCCGCAGTTCGATGTATTCGTCCTCGCCGTTGTCCCAGTACGCGGAGTTCAGGAACACATCGGGCGGGCGGTACATGATTTCGCCGATCACGATCGGCCCGACCTTCGGACCCGCATTGACGCCGCCCAGCGAGGTGGCAATCTGCGCGACGAAGTGTTCCTGCTGGTCGCTGCTGAGGTGGCGGCCAAACGAAACGCCGATTTCCGCCCCGCCGTAATCATGGCCGTGCAGGTAGCCGGTCAAGTTCCCCGCGCCGTCGGCGGAGAAGAGAAACACCTCGTCGCCTTGGGCGCTCAAGGCGAAGGCATTCGAACTGCCGGGCGGCGAGTTGAATTGCGCGGAGGTGAACACCCGATACTCGCCGGAGTCCAGGATCGTATTGTTCGCGATCCGATACTTGTGCGGCCGCCGGTAATCGTCGGTCAGATACCAGCCGCCGATGTCCACGGAACCGCCGGTGGGATTGAACACTTCGATGGAATCAACGCCGGGCAGAACCGGATGCGTGAGCGCCTCGGTAATCAGGATGCCGGGCCGCGCGGGCGGCGCGGGATCGTTGCCGCCGGGCGAGCCGTTGAGCGTGCCGCTGGGCCGCCAACTGGCCTTGAGGCCCCAGGTGTTGAGCGCGGCGTTCTCGTTCACAATCACGAGCGAGAAACCGAAACCGTCGGTCGAGGGATACCATTCATCGTCATACGCGAAGTCGTGAATCGGCTCGCCCAGGCCGCCCTGGAACACGATGCGCTCGCCGACGTTGTCGAGCTGGTCAGCATACACGCCGGCGATCATGGCACCCGGGCCGTGGCGCGATTGGAAGGCGGCGACGTTGCGCACGACCACCGCGGCCGCACCCGTGTTAAGCACGATGTTGGAGAGCGTGCAATCCACCGCGCCGCTGAAGCGGTAGTTGCGCAGATTGACCGGCGTGGCTCCAACGTTCTTCACTTCGAGGAACTCGTAATCGTCGTCGTTGAAGAGACCGCCGGCCGGCGCGTTGGTCGGATGATACATGATTTCGGTCAGCACAATCCGCGGCGTCTGCACGACATAGGTGTCCACCGTCGGCCCGCTCCAGGAGTTGGCCCCGGTGCCGACGCGGGCGCGGGCGAAGACGCGGACGTTGTTCGTGATCGTGATCGGCCCGGTGTTCGTGCGCACGCCCGGCGCGAGATGTCCGCCCGCCACGCGCGGGTCGGTGCCGTCCAGCGTGTAGTAAACCGTGCCCGCCGGAGCCGTGATGGTCAGCATCGTTCCGGAGAGCACCGTCCCGCCGGCCAAATTGAACACGGGCGGCTGGGTGAACTGGGAGTCAATCCAGTCAACACGAGACCTGAGCCAAAACACCATGTTGCTGATGACGCCGGCGTAGGTCGTGGGCGCGGTGAAATTGATGTGCGACGTCGTCGCATCGGCGGCACCGCCACCCGGATTGGGCCAGATGTAACTGCCCAGGCGCGGCCATCTCGTGAAGTCGCGCGATTGCGCCTCGTTAAGCAGGTTCGTGATCGCCGCCACGCGCGCGATCAGGTTGCCCGTGGAATAAACGTTCGTCCGCAACGCAGCCCAGCGGTCAATGTGCTTCTGGTTGAATTCGGGGTCGGCAAACAGGCGCCGGTAAAAGGTATAATTATCATCGCCGACGTTCGGCGCGTAGTAGCCATTGGTTTTGCCGCCGTCCAGGTAGTTGGCGTTGCCGAAGCTCAGGTTCCAATCCCAGACCGGCCCTTCCTTGAGTTTGCCGTTGCGATCCTTGTGGAAAAAGTTGCTCAACCGGTAGCCGTCAATGTTCCGGGGCATCTCGACGAGCCAGTAATGGTCAATGAAGGAATCCGCGTCAATGTAGGCGGCGTAGCCAGTAACCGGATTGGTGAAGCTGGCGCTGGAGAGCGCCGCCGACGCCTGGCTGAACCAGGCTGTCAGCCAGTTCTTCTGTGCGGTGGTGATCTGCGCCGTCTTGGGGTCTTCCACCAACAGGCTCGATCCGCCGAATCCCGTGCCCCCGGGGATAATGACTTCGAATTCGTCGTCGCGACGGTCGCGCTTCAAAATGTAGCCACCGGTGATGTTCGGTTCCGTGTTGTCGCCGCCGTTGAGTTGCGGGATGTCCACGCGGTCGTCATCAATCTTGATCTTCTCCAGCAACACATAGATGCCCACGTAATCGCTGTAGGTCAGCCGTCCGCCCGAAGCATCCTGGAACACCTCGACGAACTTGTGCCGCACGCCGTAGTGCCCCATCGCGTCCCACAACTCGTACGCCAGGAAGTCGTTCATGAACGTCTTGTCCGTGTACGGCGCATAGAGCACCCAGTCCGATTCGGCCGGCATCCCCAGCAGCGACACGGCGAAGTCGTTCGTGTTTTCGTCGCGTGTCTCGAAGCCGTAGGATTTCTTCGGGAACTGCGTCGAACTGGAGCCGCGGATCTCGATGCCCGCGCGCACCTGCGCATCCGGGGTTCCCCGCAGCGATGCCCGCCCGCGGAACGTGTCAATGAACACCATCGAGGCCGGAATTTTGACGCTGTTGTCCGCCATCACCTGGCCGAAGGTGTCAATGATCACCAGCGGCAGATTCGAGGTGAAGGCGGTCACGTCCGCCCCCAGCATCGTGTAGGTCTGCGTCACAATGCGTCCGGGCAGCAGGCCCGGCGCAAAGACTCGCGCCTTGACCACGGTGGAATTGGCGATGGTGAGCGCGGCGGTGTAGAGCGGCGACGCGATGGTCGGCGTCGTGCCGTCAATCGTGTAACGGATGGTGGCGTTCGGCACCGGAGTGCTCAGGGCCACTGACAGGCTGGTGTTGGTGTACACGCCGCCGGGGATGGCAAACACCGGTTGACCCGTCAGCCCCGCCGCGCCGCCCTCGTTCGCCGCGCCCGGCGTCGGCAACGAGTAGTAATTCCGGCTGTTGGTCAGCACGGCCACGCTGCGCCCGATCAACTCGGGTGAGATCAGAAAATCCCCATCGCCCACCGTGCGATTGAGACCATGAATGGCCAGCACGTTCACGCCCGGTTGGAAGGCGTTGAGCGATGCGGAGATGTTAAACTCCTCCGCCGCGACCAGCCCGGACGGGAAGCCGAACCGCACGGCGATGTTGTCCAGATCCACGTTCATGTCCAGACCGCCGGTGCGCCCGGCGAACTGGACGCGGCTGTCGAACGCGTTCAATCCGGGAATGAAGAGACTGTTGATGGGCGTGTAGGCCGTGCCCGGCACCCCGTTGATGTTGGGCGTGAGCGTCACCGTCACGCGCGCCCCACCCGGCACATGGACCAGCGCCACCCGGGCGTGATGGAAATTGCCGGAGGTGAGATTGATGTTGGCGTCGGCCATCGTCACGTTCTGGTACTCGGCGCCGCTCCAGTGCGCCGACACGTCGTTCTGGGTGCCCCGCGGGTAAACGTCGAAGCCAATGGCAAACACGCCGCTGTAGTTCGGCTCCTCCACCCCGCCGACGGGATTCACCCCGACGCCGGTGGTGCCGTAGGTGGAGGTGGGGATCAACATGAAGGCGAAGCCGTCCGCCGGGTTGCTCGCCGAGTCGAAGATGCGGAAATCGAAGTCCGCCGTGATCGTCTCCCACAGGCCGGGGGCGGTCTGGTTGAAGGCGATGCTGTTGATGTTCCCGTTGACGCCGTCGTAAATCAACCGCAGGAAACGCCCCGTGGACCCGGCATTGGCCGCCTGAATCGCGGGCGCGGGCGCCACGCCTTGCAGCGAGGAGCTGAAGGTGTTCGTCACCGTGTCGAAGTCCGCCTGCACAATGCCGGACGCGCCGGAGCCGCTGCCGTGCAACGCCGTGGCGGCGGAGTTCCATTGCGCGTTCACCGGCGCGTTCGCCCGCACCGCTTCCACGCCGTTCAGATAGGCGACAAACCCGTCGTCAAACCGCAGCCGCAGCCGCAAATCCTGGAATGCCGCCGGGTCCGCCACCGTGAACGGGATGCGAATGAATGCGGAGGGATTGACCCCGAGCATCTGCGCCTGGATGTCCGTGGCGATGCCGGGATCGTAATTGGTGCCGGTGTCGAAGCCGATGCCCGTGGTGGCGCTCGTCCACGCGGAATCCACGAAATCCGGCGTGGTCCACGTCACCCCGAGGTCACCCGTGGGAACCAAGACCCGGGCCGGCGCGCCCGTGGGCACGAGCGTGACAAACGAACCGACGTTCATCGCCAGGCCGTAGGAGAAGTTCGGTTCCTGGTCGGGATATTCCGGCGCGTACTCCCAGATGATTTCCAATCCGCCCGCCAGGTTCGAGCGCACCAGCGCCAGATACTCGCCGCCGCCGTCGAGCTTGAAATTGGTGTGCAACGGCTGGCCGGCCACGCGCTTGTTCTTCTCGGACGCCCACACGATCAGGTAGCCGTTGGGTGGCAGATTGGTGGAGGGGAACTGCCACTTGTCGAGTTTGCCCGCGTTGTCCGTCAGAAACCAGTTGGCCAGGTTCACCGTGGCCGAGCCGGCGTTGAAGACTTCAACCCAGTCGGAGTTCTCCAGGTCCTCGTCGAGATTGCCGTTGTCATTGACCGCCAGGAATTCACTGATGAGCAACACCGTGGTCGCGGCATTGGGGTCCAGCACGTAACTCCACCCGCCTCCCAGAAAAGCGTTGGGGACGGAGGCGAGATCCTGAATGCCGTGCGTGTTGGTCCAAGAAATCTGCACCGTGCCATTGGGCGGCTGCGGGAATTGAAACACGTACTGGCTCGCGGTCACGTTGCTGATGCTCACGGCCGGAACCCCGTTGATCAGCAGGTCGCCGGGGGAGACGCCGGAAACCGCCTCGTCGAACAGCACTTCGATCTGCGTGAGGGCGGGCACGGTGAAACCTGCGGTCGGGTTGACGCTCACGACGGCCGGCGGGGTCTGGTCCAGCAGCGTGTACTGCCAGGTCGCGCCGGCGCCGTTGCGATCGAACGGGTTGCCCGGCAGCGCGAAATCGGTGATGCCGTGGCCGATGTCCCAGGAAATCTGCACCGGGCCGTACGCAGGCTGGATGAAGGTGAACGCGTAGCTGGCGCCGGCACCGACCACCGAACTGGCGAACTGCCCGTTCACCAGCAGGTCTGTCGCGTTGACTCCGGTGACCGGTTCGTTGAATTCAACGGTGATCTGCGTGAGACTCGTAACCGTTCCCGTCGCCGGGGTGAAGTTGACAACGGTCGGCGGCGTGGGATCGAGCAGAAACGAACTCAGCGACACGTCAAAACCCAGGTCGCTGCTGGCCAGGGTCGCGTTGAACACCTGGATGGCGAGCGTGTTGTTGCCCACCACCAGATAGTTCGTCGGCTCGGGCGTGGTCAGATTGTAAACGCTGAACGGCTGCACATCTGCGAGGGCGGTGACGGCGAAAAACGTCGTGATGACTGGCTCCCCGACCGGCATGTTGAAGCGGTACACTTCGGCCCCGTTGATGTAGGCGATGAACCCGTCATCGCACGCCGCGCTCAACTGCAGCGCGCTGATCTCGGCGACGTTCGTCAGTGTGAACGTCTGGCGGAGAAAGATGCAGGAATACGTGCTCTGCATGTCGGTCAACTGCGTGCCGCCGGGCTGCACGTCGCCGTACCAGAACGGAGTGGAGCCGGTGAGCCAGCCCGCGTCGCTGAACGTGTTGGATCGCCACGCCCGCATGTCCGGCACGGTGGAAGCCTCGGTGCTTCCCTTCCACCATTTATAGAGGGCGTTGGTGTTGACAAGGACGGCCGCCGGGGCGGACGAAGCGAGGGTGATTGCTGAAAGCAGAACCATCCCTGACAGGAACGAGCGCACTTTTTTCATAACTGAATCTTCCATACCGAACATTGAATGTTGATCACCGTCTGTACGGCAGCGGCAAATCGTCTCTGCCGCCGCCGGTTCCAAAAATCTTCCCCGCCATCCGCGCGCGTCGCTCCGCTACTGTTTCGGCGTCACCAGGCGGTAGGCGCGGCTGGTGGAGGGCGTCGCGTCAAAGACGGTCGCCGCCGGGCGGTTCGTCGGTGCCGCTTCCACGTCGCCCAGCTTGTGCCAGTCCACCGACGGCAGCGTGTCGTTATACTGCACCGTGTACTTCTTGTTCGACACCGCGTTGAACCAGATCGTCGCGCTCCCGCCAGCCGTGATCTGATCAATCTTCAGATAGCTCCCCGCGTCCTGCGGATTGGTCCCCGCCACGTGCTCCTGCCAGTTCTTCAGGCCGTCGCCATCGGCATCCAAGTCGCGGTCAGCGGGATCGCGCGGGTTCAGTCCGTTGGCCAACTCCCATTCGTCCGCCATCCCGTCGCCGTCGCAATCGCCCAGCGTCACGGTCAGCGTCGCCACCTGGCTCGTCACCGCGTTGAGGACGTTGCTCACCACCACGCTATAGCCGCCAACGCTGGCGGGGCTGGGCGGCGCGATCAGCAGACAGTTGTTCGTCGCCCCGGAAAGCGCGGTCGTGCCGTTGAAATACCACTGGTAACGCAACGGTCCACCGCCCGCCGCCTCGACGTAGAACGCGACGTTGGAGCACAGCGTTGTCGTCTGATTCGTCGGCTGCGTCACGATGCTCGGCGGCACGAGGATCGTCAGATACGCCACCTGGCTGGTCGCCGCACTGCCTGCGTTGGTTGCCACCAGCGTGTAGGTGCCGTCGTTGCTCAACTGCACGTTGGTCAGGTTCAGGCTGGTGTTGGTGGCGTTGGCCAGCCGGTTGGTGCCGTTGAACCACCACTGGTAGCCGATGGGCGCGGTGCCGCTGGCGGCGGCGTTGAAGGTGACGTTTGTGCCCGAGGCCACGGCCCGGTTGGTGGGGTGGAGGGTGATCGCCACCGGGTTGATCACGGTGACGGTGGCGTTGAGGCTAAGTCCAGGCTGACCTGACGGGAAACCCGGATAGTGCGTGATAAAACCGCCGAAATTGGTGGCAATACAATTCCAGTTCGCCTCGCCGACCGTCTGGTAGTTGGTCAAGGCCAGCACGCAGTTGTAAGAGTTGATGATGATGTTGGTGACGGTCGTGCCAGAGCGCCGCCATCGGTAGCTCATCGGCAGGGTCGCGTTGTTGGACACACTCATCGTCAGTGTCAGCGTGCCGCCCACCAGCAGAACCTGACTCGTTGGAGCCGGCTGTTGCGTGATGGTCGGACGCACCAACACCCTCAACGTCGCGTCGGAACTGAGGATCGAGGCGATCTCATCGGTCACAAGCACCGAATAGACCTCGCTCTGCGCGGTGGATCCCAGATTGCTGAGGAGAAGGCTGGCGTTGGTCTGGCCGGTGATGGTGGCGCCGTTCAAACGCCATTGGTAGCGGATCGGCGGATTGCCAGTCGCCAGCACGGTTAAGGTGACATTGGTGGATGTGCCATTGGTGGGCGCGATGACGGTGATGCTCTGCGGCTGCGTGATGATGCGCGGCAGGAACGCGATGGTCAGGCTGCCGTTGCTGCTGGTGATGGAACCAGCCGCGCCCAGAATGCGCACGGAGTAGTTGCCCTGGTGGACGGCCGAGACCGAGGGAATGGTGTAGCTGGAGCCGAAGGCACCCGGAATGTTCGTCCCGTTCAAGCGCCACTGATAGGTGAACGGGCCGGTGCCGCTGACGCCCACGACGAACGTGGTCGCGGTCCCTTCCAACACCAGCCGGTTGGTCGGCTGCTGCGTGATGACCGGCGGATCGCCGCCAAGATACGCACGACCGGGACCGGGGCCGACGGCCACCCAGTTGGTCACATCGTTCCCGTAGGTGTTCACGTTCACCCGCTGCAAGGAAGTCCCGCTGCCATCCGCCTCCGCCGGCCACGGGGCCATGTCGGAATACTTGACCCGCTCCGCGAGGATGTAGGGCACGCTGCCCGCATCCGACGTGCCCGGCGGCTGCGGCAGGTCGGGGCGCTGCAACTCGACGCTGTCGCCGCTGTTGTTCAAATTCCCCTCCCACGGCCCGTAGATCGGCACACTGGCATCAAGCCCGTATTTGGCGCGGAAGGCGAGGAGAGTCGCCGTGTTGGTGGGGTCGAAACCGACCACGAGAACGTAAGTGCCGCCGGTAAGGACGGTGCCGGGCGGGAAATCAAAATCCACCGCGTCGCGGAGCCGCCAGGTATTGGTGGGGTGCGCCGGGTCGAACAAGGGCGCGTCCACGAGCGTGTTGTTGTAAAGCTCGACGTATTCGTCGTCGTCGTCGTTCACCAGGTTCGGCCCGCAGAAGATGTCCGGCGGGTGATACATGATTTCACCAACCACCACCGGCCCGACCTTCGGTCCGGCGTTGGCGGTGCCGAGCGTCGGGGTGATCTGCGTGACGAAGTGGTCGTTGCCGCTGCTGATGACATAGCGCCCAAAGGTCGCGCCACTGGCCTGCGCGCCGAAATCAAACCCGTGCGCGTAACTGGTGAGGTTGCTGTTGGCGTCGCCGGAAAACAGGTAAAGCTCGTCGCCGCGCGAGTTGAGGCCGAAGGCGACGCCAAAGGAGTTGCTTTCGTACAGCACGAGGTAGCTGTTCCCGCCGATCATGGTGCCGTTCGGGATGCGATACTTCCTGGGGTTCCCGAAGTCGTCCGTCAGGAACCAGCCGCCGACGTTCACCTGGCCGACGTTCGGGTTGCACAGTTCGATGGCGTCCACGATGGGCAGGTCCGTGTGCGTGAGCGCCTCGTTGACGTAGATGACCGGCACATTGATCGCACCGGGGTCCGCCACGCCGGGCGTGCCGTTGGCCTGGCCGCTCGGACGCCACCCGGACGCCAGCCCCCAGGCGCTGGTGGCCGCCGTGTCGTCCACGATCTGGAGTGCGAAACCCGCGCCATCGGTGACCGGATACCAGCCGTCCGAGAAGTCGAAGTCCAGGACTGGCTCACGCACGCCGCCCTCGAGCTTGAGGTGATCGCCGTCGTTGGCGAGGTTGCCGGTGAAAACGCCGGCGATGATCAGGCCGTTGGTGGTGTAGCGCGAGGCGAAGGCCGCGAGGTTCTTGACCACGAGAACCCGTTGTCCCGCGCCAAGGAGAATGTTGGAGAAGTCGAACTCAATGCCGCCGCGCAGCCGGAAGCGGTTCAAGTTGAGCGGCGTCCCGCCAATGTTCCTCAACTCGACGTATTCAAAGTTGTCCACGTCGTTCGTGCCATCGCCGGGCAGCGCGGGCGGGTGATACATGATCTCGGTGATCCGCAGCGGCGGAGTGGACGTGTAAAATGTGTCCACCCGCGGCCCAGACCACACGCTGTTGGCGGGCGGATTGTTCGCGCCCGTCAGGTTGCGGTGGGTGGAGTTAAAGGAACGCGCGAACACGCGGATGTTGTTGGTGACGGTGATGACCACCGTCGTGTTGTTCGAGAGAGCGCCAGACGCGATGCCGCCGCCGGGCGCGCGGGGGTCGGTGCCGTCCAGCGTGTAGATCACCCAACTGCCCGGCTTGGCCGCCGGCGTAAGCAACACCTGAAACCCGCTCGCCACCGCGCCGCCTACGGCGCTCAACGTGGGACGAAACAGGAAATTCGTGTCCGCGAAATCCAGCCGTTGAGCGTACCAGTTCTTCTTCCACTGCACTTCGGTGGCGTAGGTCGCCCCTCCGCCCTCGCTGCCGTTGGCGAGCCGCAGTGGCACGGCCCACTTGGCGCGGTCGCGCGGCTGTGATTCGGCCAGTTCAAGGGCGAACCGATCAATGTGCTCAAAAATGGCATTGGTGGATAGCGCGCCGTCGCGCAATTCCTGGTACCGGTCAATCCACGCCTGCCAGAAATCCTGCGCGGTGAGCAGCCGCCCCCACCACGGCGTGAAGTTGAAGAAATCCGTGCCCATGTCCTGTGTCTGCGACCGCCAAGTGCGCGGGTTGGAGTCGCGGCCATCCCTTGATCCCTGGGTACGGTCATAATCCCACGCCGGGCCGTATTCGATTTTCTTGTTGCGATCCTTGTAGAGGTAACCACTGAGGCGGAGCGCGTCCACGTTGAAGGTGATGACCTCATGAATGTGGCGAGTCACCCAGGAGTTCACGTCAATCCAGGCCGGGTAGCCGGTGACAGTGTTCGTGTAGTTGGCGCTGTTGAGCACCGTGTTGAAATTGTTGAAGTAGCCCTGGATGTAGGAGATTTGCGGTGCCCGCACGGCGTTGCCGACGATGTCGTCGCCATTTGGCTCAATCCAGTTGAGGGATGCGCCGCCGGCGCTCAAAGGAGCAACGTCGTTGCCCCGGTCAATACTGAACGCGTACCCGCCGGTGATTTCCGGCTGATTAACGTCTTCGGCGTCCAGGCGCGCGATGTCCAGCCGGTTCTTATCGCGTTTAATTTTCTCCATGAGCACATAAACGCCGTTGTACTCGGCGGCAGTGATGGCTCCGGGCGCGCCGCTGTCATCCTTCAAGTAGAGTTCGAAGAAGCGGGTGCGCGACGCATACGGCCCGATGTCGCGGGCCAACTGCATGGCCAGCGGATTATGAAACAACGCCGGCTCGAAATTGTTCGGCGCATACAGAACCCAGTCCGACTCCTCCGGCAGGCCCATCAGCGAAACCGCCTTGTCAGCCCCGAACTCATCTTGGGTTTCGAGGAAAAAACTGCCCTTGGGGTAACCGGCCGTGCTCGATCCGCGTATGTGGAAGACCCCTCGCGCGACCAGGCTGGGCGCGTTCGTCATTGAACTGCGTCCGCAGTCGGTATCGAACACCTCCAGCACGACGTACTGCTCGCCCTTGGTGGTAGCGCTCGGCGCACCCTGGCCGTAGTTGTGGAGAATCATGATGGGCAGGTCAGAGCTGAACGCGGTGACGTTCGTCTGGTTGCCCAGCCCGATGTAGGTCTTGGTGGCGAGCGGGCCGGCAAAGAGGTTCGTCGCAAAAGCGCGCGCCCGGACGACGGCGGTGTTGGTGACGCGGATGGGAAAACCGTTGGTGTAGCGGAAGGTGTTCGCGCCCGCCGCGTTGTTGCCGGTGAAGGTCGCGCCGGCGAACACCGGCGAGTTCGTGCCGAAGGCGTAGTAGATCACCGCGTTTGAAAGCGGCGTGCTCAACACGAGGTCGAACGGCGCGTTGGTGTTGAACGTGCCGCTGGCGCGTGAGAACTGCACCTCCGGCGCGAAGCCCGCGCCCGACGCCGTGTTGTTCGTGCCGGGCGTGGGCGTGGTGAAGTAACCGAGAATGCCAGGCGTAAGCCGGTCGCGCCCGTATGACACGTCGTCCGACTGGCCCGGATACGGGTTGAACTCCGAAATCACATTCGTGTTCGAGTCCACCAAAGCCAGGTAGCCGCCACTCTTGCCCAGTTCAAAGTTCGTATGCAGCCGCGCGCCGCCAGCGGTGTTCGTCCGATCCTTCGCGGATGCGAAGACCAGCAAGTAGGAGTTCGCCTCCATGATCTTGTAGGGAAAACGCCATTTCGTCCGGTCGAGCAACTCATCGGTCAGGGACCAGTTTTGCAGGTTTGCGGCGAGCGGCCCGGGATTGTAAAGCTCGACCCAGTCGGAGGTGTCGCCGTTCTCGTCGCGCAGCCCGTTCTCGTTGGCGGCCAGGAATTCGTTGATCACCAGCGTGGGCGGCGCCGAGTTCGGGTCGAGGACGTAGCTCCACGAGTTCGAGATGAATCCGTTGGGTGCCGCCGCCTGGTCGGAGATGCCATGATTGGCCGCCCAGGTGATTTGCACGGCACCCGTGGCCGGCTGAGGAAAGCTGAACACGAACTGACCCGGCACGCCAAAGCTGAGGCCCGTCGCCGCCGCGCCGTTGATCAACAGGTCTCCAGCGTCCACGCCGTCCACCGGCTCGCTGAACAGCACTTCGACTTGCGTGAGGCTGGTGACCGTGGCTCCGGCCGGCGGATTGAGCGGCGTCACCGTGGGTCGCACCGTGTCCTGGATACGCGTGATGACGTCCGCGTCCAGGCTCATGCCCATGACAATGTCACTGCTGGTGCCGTTGATCTGATGCACTTCCACCTGCACCACGTTGTCGCCGAGGAACACGTTGGTGGACGGCAGATCGAAGGGCCCTTCCGGCGCGGCATCACCCGCCGTGCGGTCAGCCGGCGTCGTGAACACGATGGTGGCACCGGCGGCAATGCCCAGGCGAAACGCCTCCTTGCCGTTGAAATACACCGCGCACCCGTCATCAATCAGGAAATTTCCCCGCAGATTCAACGAGACGGCATTGCTGAAGGTGTTCGTGAAGTGCGTCCGGAAATAGTAGGTGGTCGGCAGCGCGCCGGCGGTGCCCGGCAGCAGCGTGTTTTTCGGAAACGCCAGGGCGGCATCCTCGATATACAACAATCCCCGCCCGCTGCCCCAACTGTTATCGTTGAACGCCGCCCCCAGCCACGCCGCCCCAATGTCGCCGACGGTGGTGTCGTAGCGCCAAAGATTGGTCATTTCCAGCAAGGTCACCGTGTTGGTCACCAGCACCCCTTGATCGATCCTCAGCACCGCCACCGCGCTGGTCTGGCCACCCAGCGCATTGGTGACCGCGACCGAAAACTGCGCCAGATGATCGCCCTGGGTCGTCATGGCGATCAGGTAGCTCTGATTCGTCGCGTTGGAGATCGGCACCCCGCCCCGGAGCCATTGATATGACAACGGTGCCGTCCCGTCCGCGACCACCGTGAAGGTCACCGCGTTGCCGATGAAAATCGTCTGGTTCGGCGGCGGTGCGGTAATCGTGGCCGGGCCCTCGGCGGCGACCACCCTTGCAGCTCCGAACGCGACGAACAGTAGCGTCAGCAACACCGACTGAATGTTTGTTCTCTTCATAAATCCGTATGTTCCCGTTGATGTGGCTGACCGTTCTGAAAACCGATTCCACCCGAAACCGGGTAGCAGCAACTGGCCCAACCCGCCTGATCTCTCAGTCGTGGCAGCACAGGAGGGCGCGCAGAGATGCAACAATACTTCATCGCGGATTGCCGGGTTGATGTCCGTTTTGTACCACAGATTACCGTTTTGTCATGGAAATTTTTCCTGGAGCACAAATTACCACGCTCCGCGGGACACGCGGAGCGCGGCGGCGTGTCTCCGCTACTGCTTGGGTGTGACGAGCCGGTAGGCGCGGCTGTTGGACGGCGTCGCGTCAAAGACGCTCGCCGCCGGACGGTTCGTCGGCGCGGCTTCCACATCGCCAAGTTTGACCCAGTTCACCGACGGCAGCGTGTCGTTGTACTGCACCGTGTAAGTTTTGTTC
>JANNEF010000353.1:0-8417 GCA_031378375.1 Verrucomicrobiota bacterium
CAACGAGGGCCCTGGGTAGGGAGACATGAAAAAACACCCCGCAAAATCACCTCGGAGAGATGCGTTGCCGCGCGTGAGAAAAAAATCGCCGCCCCAACCGCCCCTTTCCGCCCGGCCACCCAGTCGGTAACGATTCAGGCGGGACTCTTCAACCGCTGATTTGATTTTCCAAATCCATCAACACACCGAAACTGAAAGGGCTCGCCCCCAACCTCCGCAATGCGCCGCCCCGCATTGAGTCTGCTGATGACGAATCGAACAAATCCCAGCCGGCGCGGAAGAATCGCGCACGGCTCACGCCCGCGCGGGCCTGGTCGCAACGTCAGTTGGATGACGAACACGCCGACCAGCAGCAGGTCTGCCGCGCGCAGCCAGTCGTGCCCGACGCTTCAGGGCTTCGTCCATTCTGATGTCAGGCCGGTGGCCGGAGCCAGTTGCTCCAGTTGCGACTTTCCCGGCGTTACCGTGGCACGGTGTGTTTCGATTTCGCACAACCGGTCCGCGACGACGACGGGATGGTTGGTCGCGACGTTGAAAGTGTCGGTTTCAGCGCGGCACCCCCAGCGACGCCGAGGCGGGCTGAAGCCCGCGCGCCGCCACTCAATTGCGCGAGCGTCAATAGTTTCAGCCGAGGCAACAATTCGTGCCTTGGTGGCTCGATTGTTTTTTTCTGGTTTAGCTGTGTTCATCGTTGTTCATCTGTGGTTCCGTTCACGCCCATGAACCAGTCGCTCAAAACTGAAACCGTGAATTTACCGCCGGTGGCGGACCGGGTGTTGCTGGGCGGGCCGCATTCCCGGATCGCGGAGGCGCGGACGCTGCTGCGGGTGGCGTTGGATTTTTTCCGCGGCTACCGCGCCCTGCATTTCGTGGGGCCGTGCGTGACGGTCTTCGGCTCGGCTCGGACGAAGGAGACGGACCCGCATTACCAGCTCGCGCGAAAAATGGGCGTGGCCATCGCGGAACTGGGTTTCACCGTGATGACCGGTGGCGGCCCCGGCATCATGGAGGCGGCCAATCGCGGTGCGCAGGAGGTGGGCGGGCGTTCGGTCGCCTGCAACATCGAGTTACCCCTCGAGCAGGCGGCCAATCCGTATCTCGACCGCTTCGTCACGCTGCGCTATTTCTTCGTCCGGAAGACGCTGCTGGCGAAATATAGTTACGCCTTCGTGGTGATGCCCGGCGGCTTTGGCACGCTGGACGAGATGTTCGAAGCGCTGACGCTCATCCAGACCGGCAAATTGCAGAACTTCCCCGTCATCCTCATGGGCGCGGACTATTGGCGCGAGCAGGTGGCGATGATTCACAAGATGGCCGACGCGGGCATGATCGCGCGCGAGGATCTGCGGCTGTTCCATGTGACAGACTCGGTGGAGGAAGCCGTCCGCCATCTCGTCGAGCAGGCCATCAAGCCGTTCGGTCTCAAGCCCGGCATCCGGAAACCGAAGTCGTGGCTCGGCGAACGCGGGTTGTAGTTTGGGGCTGGCAGCCGTTACGCGGCCGGCGCGAGGGCTAGATCAGCGGGGCGATGTCGTACACGATCACTCGCTCGAAGAAGGCTTTGCATTTCGTCACGAACCGCGCGTGGTCCGGGCAATCCTTCTGGTAAAAGTCATGGTCGGCCATGGTCTTGAAGTGGAGCGAGGTGGAGTAGTCGAAGGAATGGTCGGTGACGGGCCGTTTTTCCGTCGGCGACGGCATGCCGACGTAGCCGCGCTCCAGATAGGCGATCCGGGCCAGCAGCCGGACTTCGTGTTCGAAGGTGGCGCGTTCCTCGGGGGTAAGATTTTTTTTCAACCAGAAACAGGCGTTATGAATGAGCATGGGGAGGTGGAATGGTTTGAGGTGGATGATCCGTTGGTGATTTTCTGCTGCCGCATCAGCGGGCCAGAGGTTTGGCCGGCCCCGCGTTCCAAACTTTGAGGTCATCGAAGAAGCGAAGTTCCGGCTTCGGCGCGAGCGATGCGTCCGGGATGGCGGGCAAGAGCAGGGCGAGCAAGCGGTGCGGGTTCGTTGAAATTGTCATGAGCGTGATGGTGGCACCAGGGCGCGCCGCTTGGCGAGCGAAAGGTGGGTTTCGGCGCGGGGGGGGGCGGCTGGTGTCGTCGCAAGATTTAACCCTTTCCGCCTGCTCGGCAACGCCCCTATGGTGGCAGCATGCCGTCCGACAATCAGCGACTCAAAGCCACGCAGATGCTCATCCTGGCCAATCTGCTGTGGGGACTGAGCTTCCCCACGATGAAGGCGTTGGGGATGGCGCAGCAACTTGCGTTGCCCGGCCAGAGCACGTGGTTCTTCGCGTCGCTTTGTGTCGTGCTGCGGTTCGGCCTGGCTGCGGTGGTCATGCTCCTATTCACCGCGCGCACACTGAAATCGATCACGAGGAGCGAACTCTGGCAGGGACTCGGTCTGGGTGTTTTCGGCGGCGTGGGCATTCTTTTCCAAATGGACGGACTGGCGCACACGGAGGCATCCACGTCGGCGTTTCTGACGCAATGCTACTGCCTGCTCATCCCGCTCTGGATCGCCGGGCGGGATCGGCGCTGGCCGACGTTGCGGGTCATCGCCAGCATCGTGCTGATCGTCATTGGCGTGTCGGTGTTGGGGCGGGTGGATTGGCGGGACTTCAAGCTGGGGCGCGGCGAACTCGAGACGATTCTTGCCTCGGTGATTTTTACGGGGCAAATCCTGTGGCTCGAACGCCCGCAGTTCGCCGCGAACCGCGTCGGGCACTTCACGCTGGTGATGTTCACGCTGAATTCGCTCGTCTGTCTGCCGGTCGCCCTGCTCACGACGCAACACGCCGACGATTGGGTGCGCGCCTATCATTCCGCGCCGACGCTGGGAATGCTTGGCATCCTGGTGTTGTTCTGCACGCTGGGCGCCTACACGCTGATGAACCGGTGGCAGCGGCACGTGGGCGCGACCCTGGCGGGGCTGCTCTACTGCGTCGAACCGGTCTTCGCCAGTGGCTTCGCACTCGTTCTGCCCGGCTGGTTCTCATCGTGGGCCGGGGTGAATTATCCGAACGAAACGCTGACCACCCACCTGCTGCTCGGTGGCGGATTCATCACCGTCGCGAACATCCTCGCGCAATGGCCGGCCTCTCCACCGGTGCGCGCCGAACCCACGCGGCTGAAGCCTGAAGTCCGAAGTTGAACCTGGTCTGCTTTGCGGGCCTCTGCACTGCAATCCATCCGAATCCTCGTGCGCCGGGAGGATTTCTGCCCGCCGGATCCACCGCCGAGGCGGGAAGGGCGCAGAGCCAGCGCGTTCGGAAAGCTCTGCCCCCTTCCCGCCTCCGCGGTGGATCCGTCCGTTCCCTTTGGTTGCGGCTCCGCCGCGCTGTGTGTCGCCAAGTATTCAGTTGATTCGTCACCCGCAACGGCAAGTCGAGCACCGACGGCCCGAACATCGCCGGGTGGCGAGGCGACTTCCTCCGCGCGGCCCACCCCCGGTCCTGCCATGTCGCGACTGGTCTCGTCGCTCACCAAATGAAGTGGATGGTCCAGGCGTGCGTCCATTTCCAGATGAATGAACAATCCAAAGTGGACAGGCCCCCCCGCCCCCCGGCTTTCACGCTCATTGAACTGCTCGTCGTCATCGCCATCATTGCCATTCTCGCGGGACTGCTGCTGCCCGCGCTGGCCAAAGCCAAGGCCCGGGCGCAACGCATCGCCTGCGTGAGCAATCAGAAGCAAATCGGCCTGGCCTTCACCCTGTGGGCGGACGAACACGGCGACAAATACCCCCCGGTGGTGGATCCGGTGGAGGGCGGGGCCAAGGGGTTGACGGCCGTCTGGCAGCACTTCCTCACCATGTCGAATGAACTGGTCACCCCCAAAATCCTGCATTGCCCCAGCGATCCGGTAAAACAAACGGCAAACAATTTTTCCGCCGGAGCCGACGGCTTGGCCACCTTGCAGAACGCCGCCGTCAGTTACGCCATCGGCACCAGCGCCGGACCGGACAAACCGGGCATGCACCTGGCCGCCGACCGCAACCTTTTGGGGCTGGATGGACAGAACTGCGGCCCCGCCGCGCTCACCGGCGTCATCACCCAACTCGCCACCAACCAAAATCCCCGCTGGGACAACACCCTGCATGTGAACGCGGGCAACATGGTGATGGCCGACGGCAGCTCGCAACAGTTTTCCCAGTCCGGATTGGCCAGCGCGATGGCCAGTTCGGGCGACAGCCGCAATTGTGCCCTCAAGCCGAATTAGGCCGCGCGTCTCACACCGCAGCCAACTTCCACTGTGCAATCCTTCCTCGTCGGCATCCATCTTGAGCATGTCCTCCGGGCGATGCGGATCATGTTGCAGCATCGCCAGACATTCCACCAGCGGCCGCAGCGCCCGTGAACGATGAGCGGCGGCTGGATGCCAGCGAACACGCCCAGCGCAAAGACCGAGATCAACTGTCGCCCGCGTGATGCAAAAGCTCCACCAGTTCCGCCACATGAACACCTCGATAACGCCATCCCGTCCTTCACCACCGGCACCGCCTCGATCTCGTCATGGTCCTTGAGCAGATACCCGCGCCCCGTCGCGAAGCTGAACAATCTTCGCACGGCGTTCCACAGGCAATTTCGCGAGCGCGGTGACAATCATCCCCGCCTCCGCCTTGGCCGCTCGTAAAGCGTGAACGTGGGGCATTTCCTGACACCGTTCTATTACTGCGAAAGGGGGGCGGAATCACAGTTATGCGAGGGTGTGCGATAGGTTTTGACGACACAGAGCCTTGTTTGGCCCTTTGAGAGAACTCGATATTCTTCAGGGTCCGAACGCGTCAGGAAGGTAACAGAATACGAAGAATGTATTGGTGCCCACGACAGGACTTGAACCTGTACGATGTTACTCACTAGAACCTGAATCTAGCGCGTCTGCCAATTCCGCCACGTGGGCTTTCCAGAAATACGCACGGCCAACGGTCGTGCGACGCGCAATCAATTACTCCCGGTTCCGCGCGTCGGCAAGCAAAATACCAGACTGCAAATCTTGAGCCTGATGGCGATTCATGGCTCGCCTACCCGCCCGTCACTCCGACGGCGAGTTGCTCGCCCAGTTGAACGGCTTCGGTCACCGCCCGCCGGCCTTCAGCGCGCCGGGGAGTGCCACCGAGGAAAGAGACGGCGCGCATCCGTAATTCCTCGCCGGACACTTCCGCGTACGCCGCGACCGCCAGGTGGCAGCCGCCGCCCATCGCCCGGAGAAAGGCGCGCTCGGCGGCCACGCAACGATGCGTGTCGGCGTGGTCGAGTTGCGCGCAGATGGCTTCGACGCGCGGATCGTTCTCGCGGACTTCGATCCCGATCGCCGCCTGGCCGACGGCGGGCAGCATCTCGTGTACGGAGAGCGGCGTCGCCAGCAAGCCGGCCGGGACGCCGTCGCCTGAAAGTTTGCCGGCGGGAGCAAGTTGGAAACCCAGGCGCAGCAGACCGGCGGCGGCGAGGATCGTGGCGTCGAGTTCGGATTGGTCGGCGAGTTTGGCCAGGCGGGTGCCCACGTTGCCGCGCATTTCGACGAGGCGCAGGTCGGGCCGGCGCTCGCGCAGTTGCGCCGCGCGACGGGTGCTGCTGGTGGCCACCGTGGCACCATGGGGCAGGGCGGCGATGCTGAGGGCGGCTTTGAAGCCGCGTTTGCGCTGGTCCACGGGGATCGCGGGTTCGGGCCAGTTGGCGAGATATTCGATGTCGCGGTAGAGGAGCACGTCGCGAACGTCGGCACGTTGACCGACAGCGCCAAGCTTGAGTCCGGCGGGCAAATCGGTGGGCAGGTCTTTGAGGCTGTGAACCGCGAGGTCGGCTTCGCCGTCGAGCAGCGCGACTTCGAGTTCCTTCGTAAAAAGTCCCTTCGGCAATTCAGCGGCGGCGAGCGAGGCGGTCTGAAGTTTGTCACCGGTGGTCTTGATGATCTTCAACTCAAACGCGAGCGTGGGAAACGCGACGCGGCACTGGGCGAGCACGCTGTTGGCTTGCGCGAGCGCGAGGGCGCTGCCGCGCGTGGCGATGAAGATGGGCGGCGCAGGCATGAGGGTTACGGTTACTCGTGACCGAATGCCGGTTGCGTGCCGGTGGCCGGGTGTGATGGCCGCCGCGCCCCCAACAACGCCCGCGCCTTCTCCCGGATGATCGCTTCGCACTTGGTCAGTTCATCTTTGCGTTGCTTGAGGTAGTCGTCGGCGATGGATTGGAGGTCGTCCACGTTGTAGAGGTAAACATTTTCCAGGAAATTCACTTCCGGCTCGATGTCGCGCGGCACGGCGATGTCAATGAGCAGCAGCGGGCGTTGCTTGCGGCGCTTCATCAGCGGCTCCAGGCGCTCGCGGTCCAGGATGTAATGCGGCGCGGAGGTGCTGCTGATCACGATGTCCACCTGGTCGAACTCGGCGTCCCAATGGTCGAAGGAAACGGCGCGTCCGCCCAGTTCCAAGGCGAGTGTGGCGGCGCGGTCGCGCGAGCGGTTCGCCACGATGATGCTCCGGGCGCCGCGCGAAAGCAGGGCGCGGGCGGTTTTCTCGCTGGTGTCGCCGGCACCGATAACCATCACGTCGCGATCATCGAGCGTGCTGAAAATCTTCTCGGCCAGTTCGACGGCCACGGAGCCGACGGAGACGCTGCCGCGCTGGATGTTGGTCTCGGTGCGGATTTGTTTGGCGACATTGAAGGCGCGCTGAAAGGCCTTATTGAGCACGCCGCCGGTGTGGCCGTGCTGGAGGGCGAGGTCATAGGCTTTTTTCAACTGGCCAAGAATTTCCGTTTCACCGAGCACCATCGAGTCGAGTCCGGCGGCGACTTTGAAAAGGTGCTCCAGGCTGTGCGGTTCGGCGAGTTTGTAGAATTCGTCCGTGAGCGGGTCGTGGTATTCGGCGCAGTTGCCGAGGAAGGTTTGCAGTTCGGCGAAGGCGCGGCGCGGATCGAGCGACGTGGCGACGTACAACTCGACGCGGTTGCAGGTGGAAAGGAGCACGGCCTCATCCGCGATCCCGGCGTCGCGGACCAGTTGCAGCGTCGCGGGCACTTTGGCTTCGGCAAAGGCGAACCGCTCGCGCACCGTGACGGGCGCGGTGCGATGGCTGAGGCCGATGGCGACGAGGGGCATTTTCAGGAAATGACGAATGACGAATGGCGAATGACGAATGAAGGCTGGAGCGGCGGCGTTGTTCGCCGGCAGCGCGCGACGGATTGGTTTGGCAGCATGGGCGAATCCAGTTTCATGGTCATGGCCGGTGCAGGGGCGACAACAGACTCGATCCCCAGAACGTCAGCAGCACAAAGACAAACCCGGCGATGGCACCCCAGGCGAAGGAACGTCCGCCGCGCGCGAATTTCCAGCGCATCACCACCAGCGCGAGATACAGCAGCCAGACGAACAGCGACCAGATGATTTTCGGATCGCCGCTGAAATAGCGGCCTTCAATTTGTTTGTGCCACACGCCGCTGACCACCAGCGCTGCGCTCAAGAGCACGAAGCCGCCGATCAACAAACGCCCGGCGGCCAGTTCGAGCCGTTGAATGGGCGGCAGCAGCGACATCACGGCGCGCAGCTTGTTGAACTTCAAGTTGTGTTCCTGCGTGAGATACATCAGCCCCGCGACAGAACTCAGGCCGAACGCGCCATAGGCCAGCGCGAAGAGCGTGATGTGCAGACTCAACGCGCCGCCGGTGAACTCCGGATTGGCCCCGTGTCGGTCCAGGTCCGGCATGAGCGCGAAAATCCCGATGCCCAGCAACAGCGGCGACGCGAACGCGCCGAGGAACCGCAGCCGCGTCCACAGTCCCCCCGCCAGATATGCCGCCACCATCGTCCAGGTGGTGAGCAAAGTCGCCTCGTACAGGTTGGTAATCGGACAACGGTTGAGCGCAAAGCCGCGCATGAACATCGCCAGCGTGTGAAACACAAACCCGCCGAGCAACAGCAGATAGTTGATCCGGTTGTCCTCCCGAAAGCCCGTGCGCAGCAGAAAAATTGAGTAGAGCGTGCTGATGCCGTAAAGCACGACGGCGAGGACGAAGGAATTGCGGTCAGTGAACCAAGCCACGACGCTACGGTAGCCAAGTGCGCCGCCGATGCAAGGCGCAATTGAGATCCAAAGCGCGAGAACAATTCCACCCGTGGCTCGTGACAGCGGAGCCTTGGCCGGTGTCAATCGCGTCTTGGACCGTGTAAATCATGCCGGGCCGTGCGGAAATCGAATCTTCCCTCGTGTAAATCGACCCTGCGACCCGTGTAAGTCGTTTCGTGGAGCGTGTAAATCATGCCGGGGCGGGTGTAAATCGAACTTCCCCTCGTGTAAATCGCCCCTCCGACCCGTGTAAATCCTGCCGTGGAGCGTGTAATACCAACTACGTTAATAGAGTAGTATAACGGCTCTGGAAGAAGTGTTTGCTTGAAGCAGCAGCCAATCGAAGACGA
>JANNEF010000355.1:0-9480 GCA_031378375.1 Verrucomicrobiota bacterium
CGCTCCATGGTGGGAATGGCCGCGATTTGTTCCAGAAGATGTGTTTTGTCGGGTGGATTCATAAAGTACCTAGAACACTAGGCACACCCACTCGAAAAACAAGCCGCAAATCTTAAATTGGAAGAATTTTGTCTCACACCCTGGCGGTTGCGGTTTGGATTTTGGTGGTTGACGCCTCACGGGCTGTATGAATACTTCGCCCCATTGATTGTGACCGCACGCGCCTCACGCCGCTCACGCCGCTCACGCCGCTCACGCTGCACGCCGGACACGGCGGGCTGGTGGGGTCGTCTGTTCGCCGCGCTGCTGTTCGCGTTCTACGTCAACTTCATCCCCATTCACCTTGCCGCCGAGACGCATCTCGACGATTCACTGGCTTCAGTTGCGGATGCTGACCTTCATCACGATGGCCACGATGATGGCGACCACCACCACGACAGCGACCATCACACGCCGCACCGGGCGTCTGACCACACGCTGACGCTTACAACTGCGGCGAAAGCGCCCAGCGCCCCGGCTCTCATCGTTTTTTTCCTGCCCGCCCTCACTTCGATTCTCGTCAGTGAACCGGAGCCGCAACCGCCGATTCCTGTTTTCGAGCGTGTCCGTCCGCCAGGCGAATCTCCGCCCGACCCGCGACAGCCCCGCGCTCCGCCTCTCGCCTAGTCCTTCTCTTGTTCCGACGCGCCGACTCATTCGGCGCGTGAAGCCCATTTCTGTCTGAGTGCCTCACAGGCGGAGCCATTTTCCGGGCGCGTTTTCATGGGGCGAGAATCCAGTTTCCATTTTATGAACCGAACCATTTTACCGCAGCCGCGCCTGCTGGCCGCAAGCGCCGCCGTGCTCCTGCTCCTTGGCTGCAACCGCAACAGCGACCACGCGCACGACGACGACCATCACGGCGGCGAAGAACCGAAGACCGCACAAATCACGGTCTGGGGTGAACGTCACGAGATTTTTGCCGAGCACCGGTTTGTCGTGGTGGATACGCCGACCAAGTTCGTGACGCACGTCACCGACTTGAAGACGCTCGAACCGCGTCGGGAAGGGCCAATCAAGTTCATGCTGCGGCAGGCCAACGACGCGCCCGTCGAACAGGTGGAGAAGGAGCCGACGCGGGCGGGCATCTACGAGGCCATGCTCAAGTTTCCCAATGCGGGCGACTGGAACGTCAGCATCTCCATCCCCACCGACGAGGGTGAGAAGACCGTCACGTTGCCGCCGGTGAAGGTCTTCAATTCGAAGCATGACGCCGACCACGGGAAGGCACAGGAAGCGCCCGAAGGCATCAGCTTCCTCAAGGAGCAGCAGTGGAAGATTCTCTCGAAGGCCGAGCCGGTGACAAAGCGCCGACTGGTCGAGCGCGTGCGCGTGCCCGCGATGGTCACGGCGCGACCCGGCTCGCTGGCGCAGGTGACGACTCCGATTGCCGGGCGTGTTCTGCCGTCACCGGGCAAGACGCTGCCGATGGTCGGCGACCGCGTGGAGAAGGGACAGACGCTTGCGCTTTTGCAGCCCTCGTTCTCCGAACTCGCCGTGCGCTTCGCCGAAGCCGAGGCCGAAGTCACCCGCGCCAGGCTCGCCCTCGAACAGGCTGAACTCATCTTCAAACGCACGGAGAAGCTCGCCGCCGCCGAAGCGAAGTCCGGGCGCGAATTGCAGGAAGCCGAGTTCGCCCTCAAGTCCGCTCAAGCCAGACTCGCCGCTGCGCAGTCGTTGCAGGCCACGTATCGACAGGCCAGCGCCAGTCAACCGGCTGGGGGCACCGCGCAGCCCGCCATCGAACTCAAGTCGCCCATCGCGGGTGTTGTCACCGACGAACGTCGCACACCTGACGGCGAACATGTCGCGGCCGACACGTTGCTGTTCACCGTGCTCGACAACGCCAGTGTGTTCATCGAAGCCAAGGTGCCCGAAGCCAGCGCCTCGAAACTCAGCACGGCCAAGGGCGCGAGCTACGAGTTGCCCGGTGAAGTCGGCAAGTTCACGAGCATCACCGATGGTCTGGGCCGCTTGGTGTTCACCGGACTGCAAGTGGACACCACCACGCGCACCGTGCCGCTCATCTACGAAGCGAAGAACACAGACAGTCGCCTGCGCGTCGGCCAGATGTTGAATCTGCACGTCGAGACGCAGCGCGCCGAGGACGCCGTGGCCATTCCTGATTCCGCCATCGTTGAAGAAGGCGGTCAGCCTGTAGCTTTCGTGCAAGTCAGCGGCGAGACGTTTCAGAAGCGCGAACTCACGCTCGGCTTCCGCGACGGCAACTGGGTGCAAGTCTTGTCGGGTGTGACCGAAGGCGAGCGCGTCGCTACCAAGGGCGCAATGGCCATCCGGCTCGCGTCCGCGTCCTCCGTCATCCCCGCGCACGGCCACGCCCACTGAGGACGCCCTATGATGGACAAACTCATTCAGTGGTCGCTCAACAACCGGACGCTCGTCCTTGTCGCGGCGGTGTTGCTCGTCGTGTTCGGCACGCTGGCCGCGCTGCGGATGCCGGTGGACGTGTTCCCCGACCTCACCGCGCCGACCGTCACCGTCATAACCGAGGCGCACGGCATGGCTCCGACCGAAGTGGAGTCGCAGGTCACGTTCCCCATCGAGGCCGCCCTCAACGGCGCGTCCGGCGTCCGGCGCGTGCGCTCGTCCACGGCGGTCGGCATCTCGGTGGTGTGGGTCGAGTTCGAGTGGGGCACGGACATTCAAGCGGCGCGGCAAATCGTCGGTGAGAAAGTCGCGCTCATCGCTGGCGAGTTGCCGTCCGAAGTCGAGCGGCCCGTCCTCGCGCCCGTCTCGTCCATCATGGGGGAAATCCTGTTCCTCTCGCTGACCTCGACCAATCACTCGCCCATCGAACTTCGCAACACCGCCGAGTCCATCATCCGTCGCCGTCTGCTCGCCGTGCCCGGCGTGTCGCAGGTCACGCCTATCGGCGGCGGAGAGAAACAATTTCAAGTCGTCATCAGCCCGGCGAACTTGCAGGCGTTCGGCGTCACGCTGAACCAAGTTGTCCGGTCGCTTGAAGAGGGGAACGAGAACGTCTCCGCTGGCATCATCAACGAGCGCGGCTCCGAGTGGCTCGTGAGTGGCATGGGCCGCGTCCGCACGTTGGACGACATCGGCGCGAGCGTGGTGAGCGCGACCAACGGCGTGGCCGTCACCGTCGCGCAACTGGGCGAAGTCCGCATCGGCACCGCACCCAAGCGCGGCGAAGCGTCGGCCAACATGCAGACTGCCGTCATCCTCGGCGTGCAGAAACAGCCAGGCGCAAACACGCTCGTCCTGACCCGCAAGCTCGACACCGTGCTGGACGACATCGCAGTCAAGCTCCCTTCTGGCATGGCACTCAACCGGCACATCTTCCGGCAGGCCGACTTCATTCAAATCGCGGTCAACAATGTGCGGAACGCGCTGACCGAAGGTGTGGTGCTCGTCGTCATTGTGGTGCTGCTCTTCCTCGCCAACTTCCGCGCCACGCTCATCACCATCACGGCCATCCCGCTGTCACTCGTGGTCGCCGTGCTCACGTTGAAGGGATTCGGCGCGACCATCAACACGATGACTCTTGGCGGCATGGCCATCGCCATCGGCGCACTGGTGGACGACGCGGTGATTGACGTGGAGAACGTCTTCCGCCGCCTGCGCGAGAACGCCCAACTCCCGGAAGCAAAGCGCAGGCTCGCGCTTCGCGTGGTGCTGGAGGCCAGCGTCGAGATTCGGAGTTCCATCGTCTTCGCCACGCTCATCATCGCGCTCGTCTTCGTGCCCATCTTCTTCCTCTCCGGTGTCGAGGGTCGCTTGCTGCAACCGCTCGGCGTTGCCTACCTCGTTGCGCTCGTGGCCTCATTGTTCGTCGCGGTGACCGTGACCCCAGTGCTATGCTTTCTTCTCTTGCCGCGCAGCCGTGCCGTGCAGGACCCGAAAGAGCCAAAGTTCGTTCACAAGTTGAAGGAAGGCTACACGAAGCTGCTCAATCCTGCGTTGAAACATCCGTGGGCTTTCACGCTACCAGCCGTCGCGCTGCTCATTGTCTCACTCATTGGTACCGCGTTCATGGGCCGCGCCTTCCTGCCAGATTTCAACGAAGGCTCGTTGACCATCAGCGCCGTCACGCTGCCCGGCACGTCGCTGGCGGAGTCGGATGCACTGGGTCGTATCGTTGAGCAAACCTTGCTCTCGCATCCCGAAGTCGTCTCCGTCGCACGACGCACCGGTCGCGCTGAACTCGATGAACACGCGCAGGGCGTCGAAGCGGCGGAACTGGACGTGTCCTTGAAGATGGGCAAGCGGAGCAAGGCCGAGTTCCTGCAAGCGTTGCGCGATTCGCTCTCCACGGTTCCGGGAATGAACATCACCATCGGCCAGCCGATTTCGCATCGCATTGACCACATGCTCTCCGGCACCCGCGCCAACATCGCGGTGAAAATCTTCGGCCCCGACCTCTACAAACTTCGCGCGGTCGGCGAGAAGGCGCGGCAAGCCATGTCGGGCGTGCCTGGGGTGGTTGATCTGTCGCTCGAACAGCAGATGGAGATTCCGATTCTGAAAGTTCACTTCGACCGCGCCGCCATCGCCCGTCATGGGCTGACCATCCGCGACGTGTCGCGTTCGCTGGAAGCCGCCATCCAAGGCGTGAAAGCGTCGCGCATTTTGGAAGGGCAGAACGCCTTCGACCTCGTGGTGCGCCTCGCCGACGCGGGCGACTGGCGGCTCGATGAAGTCGGCAGTCTGCTCGTGGACACGCCTTCCGGTGCGAAGGTGCCGCTCTCCACATTGGCTCGCTTCGTCAAGGACAGCGGCCCGAACACCGTGAGCCGCGAGCAGGTGGAGCGAAAGATTGTCGTTCAATGCAACGTCGCTGGCCGCGATGTGACGAGCGTGGTGAAAGACTGCCAGCGCCTCGTGAACCCCATCGTCGGGACGTCCTCCGGCTACCGCGTGGAATACGGCGGTCAATTTGAGAGCGCCGCCGAGGCCAACCGTCTGCTCGTCATACTCGGCGTGGTCGTCATCATCGGCATCGGCTTCATCCTGCATCTTGCCTTCGGCTCCGCCCGCGCCGCTGCGCTCATCATGCTCAACCTTCCGCTCGCGCTCATCGGCGGTGTGGTGGGCGTGTTCGTGAGCGGTGGGGTTCTGAGTGTCGCATCAGTCATCAGCTTCATCACCGTGTTCGGCATCGCCACGCGCAACGGCATCATGCTCGTGTCGCACATCCGGCACTTGCAGGAGCGTGAAGGCGTCACCGATTTCCGGGAGGCTGTGTGGCGCGGCGCGATGGAACGGCTCGCGCCCATCCTAATGACCGCCCTCGCCGCCGGGCTGGCGCTCATCCCGCTGGCCATCGGCGGCGGCAAGCCCGGCAACGAAATCCAAACCCCAATGGCCATCGTCATTCTCTTCGGCCTGCTCACTTCGATGATTCTCAACATGCTCATTGTCCCGGCGCTGTATCTGCGCTTCGGACGCCCTGTGAAACCCTCATCCCCGGCCACACCATGACCCAATACCTCATCAAAGTTTTCCTCAGCGCCGTGCTCATCGTGGCCGTGGCGGAAATCTCAAAGCGCAGCTCCTTCCTCGGCGGACTGCTGGCCTCGCTGCCGCTCGTGTCGTTCCTCGCCCTCATCTGGCTTTATCTCGATACGAGGGACACCACGAAAGTGGCCCGGCTCGCCACGAGCATCTTCTGGCTCGTGCTGCCGTCGCTTGCCTTCTTCGTGGCGCTGCCGCCGCTGTTGAACTTGAAGATGAGTTTCTACGCCTGCTTCGGTATGGCCACGGCGCTCATGCTCGCCTGCTACGGCGTGATGCTCGTCGTGTTGAAAAAGTTTGGAGTGAACCTGTGACCTCAACTGGAAAACGTATGAAACCCTTTCTTCTGTTCGCCCTGATGGTCGCCTGCGCGACCGCGACGCAAGCCGCCGACAGCACGGCCACGAACCGCCTTGATGCACTGACGCTCGAACAAGCCGTGGGACTGGCCGAGCGCCAGCATCCTGACCTCGCCGAAGCCAAGGCGCTCATCGAAGCCGCCGAAGGCCGCGTGCAGCAGGCGGGCAAGTTGCCGAACCCGGAAGCCATCGCTCGCATCGAGCAAGCGCCGTTCAAGGGCCGCACGCTGGACGAGGCGGAATACCTCGCTGGTGTCGCGCAGCCTGTTCCGCTCGGCAGCCGCCTGAGTAAAGCCAAGCAAGCGGAGCAACTCGAACGCGACCGCCGTGCCAAGGAACTGGAAGTCCGCCGCCGCGAGTTACGCAAGCGCGTTCACAGCGCCTTCGCCACGGCGCTCTATCAGGAGAAGGCGTTGCTGACGCAGAAGGAAATCGTCGCCAGCGCGAACAAGGTTGTGGGCACGACCAAGGCCCGACTCGATGCAGGTGATGCGCTGCGCGAGGACATGGCCCGCGTCGAAATGGAAGCGGCCCGCGCCAAGGTGGAACTTCGTCGCGCCGACGCGATGCGCGAGCAGGCGATGGCCGCACTGACCGCCGCCATCGGCAACCCGGCGTTGTCGGTCGCGTCACTCAATGGAACGCTCGACACTACGTTCGAGATACCGACGATGGAATCCTTGGCCGCGAGTCTCGCCTCGAACCCTAATGCCGCGTTGGCCGAAGCGGACATCCGCGCCAGCAACGCCCGCGTTGATTTGGCGAAGGCCCAGCGCATCCCGGACGTGAAAGTGGAACTGCTCTACCGTCGCTTGCAGGCCGAGAAGGAGAACGCCTTCGATGTCGGCCTCAGCATCCCGCTGCCGTTGTTCGACCGCAACCAAGGCCGCATCCGCGAAGCTCGCGCCGAAGCCGCCGCCGCCGAAGCTCGTTCCCGCTCCACGCAGAACGATCTGACATTCCGACTGCGCGATGCTCATTCCCAACTGACCGCCGCCCTCGCCAGCAGCCGCACCTTGAAAGACGAAGTTCTTCCTCGCGCCGACACGGTGCTGAAATCCGCCGAAGCGCGCTACACTGCCGGGGACACCAGCCTGAGCGAAGTCCTGCCCGTCCGTCGTGATTGGGCGGCGGTGCAGTTGACCTACCTCGAATCGCTGCGCGACGTGATGCAAGCGTGGGCGGCGTTGACGCCATTCATGAGGGGAGATTGAAAGTCGCTCTCAACGCGCAATTCTGACCCACGGTCTTCGCAGCGGTCTGTGGTGCGCTCGGCACGATCTGGTTTTGGTAGTTCGTCTTTCGTCCAAGGCGGACCGTGGAAAGAATGGTGGTTTAAGCACCGCGCTTCGCCGTGTCGCAGGTGCAATCGAGGCAGCCATGCTTGCTGCACACCTTGCAACTTTGCGTTAGCTCGGCGCGGAGCCGCTGGCGGGCGCGATGCAACCGGACGGTCAGATTGTTCGTCGTCAGACCGAGTGCGGATGCGGCCTCCTTCGGTGTCGCGCCATCGAGGTCGATGCGTTGGAGCACGTCGCGATACTGTTCCGGCAGGCCGGACAGGAGCCGCTTCACGCACTGGCACAGGACTCGTTCGGTCGCCGCCGTGGGTTGTTCAGGAAGCTCCGCTTGCAGCCGGTCGAGCGCACGTTCACGGGCATCGCGCCGCCGATACAGGTCGATGATGGAGCGGCGCAGGATGCGGTAGAACCACGCGATGACATCTTCGTCGGCAGCGGGCTTGCGGTCGGAGCGCATGGCTTTGAGCAGGCTCTCCTGCACGACGTCCTCGGCCAGATGCGGGTCGCCGACGCGTTTGCGAGTGAAGGCCACGAAGGTTTGCAGGTTCTTCAGCAACGGTTCTTCAATGTGCGTCACGACGCCGATCCTAGCTGCGTCCCGTGTTCGCAGCAACCAAGAGCCAGCATGTCCAAAGATTGAGTGTAATGAATTCGTCCTTGCCGCGTTAGCGAAGGTGAATGAAGACAATTACTGACATTCGAGACACCAACGACAAAGGTGCGGTTATGGCCAAAGACCCAATCTGCGGCATGACGGTGAACGAAGCGACGGCTCTCAGCGCCGAGCGCGAGGGCGAGACGTTCTATTTTTGCAGCGAACACTGCTGGAAGAAGTTTCTGTCTCAAAGCGCGCCTGGAAAACCAGCCGACGGTTGCTGCGGTGGAGCGAAAGCCAAACCCGCCAGCAACTCCGCCGATTGTTGCGGCGGTAAAAAGAAAGACGAACATCACGACCACGCTGCGCACGGCCATGACCACGAGCGGGGCGCGGAGGAACATTCCCATCGCCATCACGGAGACGCGGCGGTAATGCCTTCCGCCGCCGCCAAGTATTTCTGCCCGATGTGTCCGGGTGTGGAGAGTGACAAACCGGGCGCGTGTCCGAAGTGCGGCATGGCGCTGGAGCGAAACCCCACGTGGAAGCCCACCACCAAAGTCATCTACACCTGTCCGATGCACCCGGAGGTCGAGCAGGATCATCCCGGCACTTGCCCCAAATGCGGGATGGCGTTGGAGCCGAAGACCGTCACGCCCGAAGTCGAGGAAGACGATTCCGAACTGCGCGACATGACCCGGCGTTTCTGGATCGGCACCGCGCTGACCTTGCCAGTCTTCATCGTGGCGATGGCGCACCTCATTCCCGCGTGGAGCCACGCGGAATGGCTGAGTGGAGAGGTCTCGCGTTGGGGGCAATTCATCCTCAGCACGCCGGTCGTGTTGTGGGCGGGCTGGCCGTTCTTCGTGCGCGGCTGGCGTTCACTCGTGAACCGCAGCCTGAACATGTTCACGCTCATCGCGCTGGGCGTGGGCGCGGCGTTTGCCTTCAGCGTGGCGGCGATGTTGTTTCCGCAGGCGTTTCCGCCGGCAGCGGGACACACTGGCAAACCCGCCATCTACTTCGAGGCTGCAGCCGTCATCACCGTGTTGGTGCTGCTCGGCCAGGTATTGGAACTCCGCGCCCGCCAGCGCACCAGCGGAGCCATCAAAGCCTTGCTGGGCCTCGCGCCCAAGACCGCGCGTCGCGTGACGCCGACCGGCGACGAGGACGTGCCGCTTGATGCGGTGCATCCGGGCGACCTCTTGCGCGTGCGACCCGGCGAGAAGATTCCCGTCGATGGCGGAGTCGTGGAAGGCCGCACGTCGGTCGATGAATCCATGCTCACCGGCGAACCGCTCCCGGTGGAGAAGGCCGTCGGCGCGAAAGTTTCCGGCGGCACCGTAAACACCACGGGCGGCATCGTGATGAAAGCCGAACGCGTCGGCAGCGAAACGATGTTCGCACAGATTGTGAACCTCGTTGCCCAAGCGCAACGCAGCCGCGCGCCGATTCAAGCCCTGGCCGACAAGGTCGCAGGGTGGTTCGTTCCAGGCGTGCTCGCGATTGCCGTGCTGACCTTCGTCGCGTGGATGGTTTTGGGACCGGAACCGCGTCTTGCCTTCGCCATCACCAACGCCGTCGCCGTGCTCATCATCGCGTGCCCGTGCGCGCTCGGTCTGGCCACACCCATGAGCGTGATGGTCGGCATCGGTCGCGGCGCGCAAGTGGGCGTGCTCATTCGTAATGC
>JANNEF010000377.1:0-5460 GCA_031378375.1 Verrucomicrobiota bacterium
GGCCACCGGCCGCACCATGGCGCACGAGAAAACCTGCGTGGCCGCGCCGACGCCCACGAGCGATGGCGAACGCCTCTTCGCGCTGTTCTCCTCGAACGACCTTCTCTGCCTCGACCTCGACGGCAATCTGCTCTGGCTGCGCGGTCTGACGCACGATTATCCGAACGCCAGCAACAGTCTCGGCATGTCCTCGTCGCTGACAGTCGCGGACGGCGTGCTCATCGCGATGATCGAGAACGACAGCGAATCCTTCACGGCGGGACTCGACGCCAAGACCGGCCTCAATCGTTGGAGACTGGCGCGGCCCAAGATGGCCAACTGGACTTCGCCCATATTGTTTGCTACGCCGGGCGCGCCGACCCTTGCCTTGCTGCAATCCGGCAAGGGCATCGTCGCGGTGGAACCGCGCACCGGGCGGATCGTGTGGGAATACACCGACGGTGCCTCCACCATTCCCTCCGCGACCGTCAGCGATGGCGTCGTCTTCGTGCCGTCGCACGGCATCACCGCCCTGGAGCCGTCGGCGGAGGGCAACACTCCCAAACAGCTCTGGCGTTCCAACCAGCTCCAGCCGGCGACGGCCAGCCCGGTGGTGTTGAACCGGCGCGTGTTTACCCTCAACGCGGCGGGTGTGCTCAGTTGCGGCGACGCGGCGAACGGCGAACGGCTGTGGCAGTTGCGGCTCAAGGGGCCGTTCAGCGCCACGCCGGTGGTGGCGGGCGCGCTGCTCTACTGCGTGAACGAAAAGGGATTGTTGCAGGTGGTGGATACCAGCGCGCCCGAAGGCGCCGTGACCAGTGAAGTGGATTTGGGGAAAACCATCCTCAGCACACCATCCATCGCGCACGGTGCCATTTACGTGCGCAGCGACGGAAAACTCTGGAAGCTCGGCAAGTCCTGATTGGGTTCGTCTGCACAATGCGTCTTTCCCGGGGAGACGGTTTCAAATCCCTGGGCACCCCGCACGGCGAGATCAATGTCGTGGATTTCCCGGCGGGCGTCTGGTAGGTTAGGCCCGTAATCACTTATGAAGTCTCAAGCTGTCCACACACTTCTGCTTCGTGCGCACCGCGCTCTCTTGACCGGCCTTTCCTGCTGCATCCTCGGTTTCACGCCTGGCGCCACGCGGGCGGCCGTGGGCGACGGAGCCGTGCTCGTCCCGACGACGGGTTCGACCTGGAAATATCTGGACGACGGAGTCACCCCGCCGGCGACATGGCGAGGCGCGGGCTTCGCGGACGCGGCGTGGGCGGCGGGGCCGGCACCGCTGGGTTACGGCGAGGCGGGCCTTGGCACGACCGTCGGTTTTGGAGCGGACCCGGACAACAAACACGTCACGACCTATTTTCGCCAGACGTTTGCCGTGCCCAATGCAACGCTGTTCAACCGGATGTTCCTGAACCTGCGACGAGACGATGGCGCGGTGGTTTACCTGAATGGCTCAGAAGTCTTCCGGAACAATTTGCCCGCCGGTGTGATTGACGCCAGGACACTGGCGGTGACGAATGTTTACGGGGCCGGAGAAGGAGTGTTTCATTCGGTCACGCTCAATTCCACGGGCCTGTTGCTCAACGGCGCGAACGTGCTGGCCGTGGAGGTGCATCAGGCCGGCCATGACAGCATCGATTTGAATTTCGACCTGTCGTTGAGCGCGTCGAATCTTCCACAGGTGACGCGCGGCCCCTACTTGCAGAAGGGCACGCCGACGAGCGTGCTGGTCCGCTGGCGCACCGCCACGCCGACTGACAGCCGCGTGCAGTTTGGCCGCGCGCTTGGGAATCTCAACCAGACGGCGGAGGACGCGACTTTGACGACCAACCATCAGGTGACGCTCACCGGACTGCTGCCGGACTCCAGGTATTTTTACACGATTGGCTCGACGGTCTTCAGCCTGGCCGGCGGGGCGGATCATTCGTTTGTCACCGCGCCCACGGTCGCCAAGCCGACGCGCGTGTGGGTGATTGGCGACGCGGGCACAGCCACCGCCAACCAACGGGCGGTGCGCGACGCCTATTACAACTACGCCGGCAACCGTTACACCGACGTGTGGTTGATGCTAGGGGACAACGCCTACGGCGGGGGTTCCGAAAGCGAGTATCAGAATGCCCTTTTTAACATTTACCCGGAGTTACTGCGCCAGACGGTCGCGTGGTCCTGCATCGGCAATCACGAAACGTATTCGACGGGCGACCTGAATAATTTTCCCTACCTGAACATTTTCAGCCCGCCGGTGAACGGGGAGGCGGGCGGGGAGCCGTCCGGGACGAAGAAATATTTCTCGTTCGACTACGGCAACATCCACTTCGTCTCGCTGGACTCGATGACGGTGAGCCGCGCGACCGGTGGGGCGATGTACCAGTGGCTGGAGCGGGATTTGATGGCTAATACAAAGGACTGGCTCATCGTGTTCTTCCATCATCCGCCTTACACCAAGGGATCGCACGATTCGGACAACGGAAACACTTTCGATCCTGAACTGGTGCAGATGCGGGAAAACTTCCTGCCGCTCCTTGAATCGTATGGCGTGGACCTGGTGCTGGGCGGGCACAGCCACATTTACGAACGGTCCTATTTACTGGACGGACACTACGGCTATTCGGCCAGCCTGAACCGCGCGACGATGATCAAGAACCTGGGCAACGGCGATCCCGCCGGCGACGGCTCGTACATCAAACCCACGACGGGGCCGCAGGCCAACCAGGGCGCCGTTTACATTGTGGCGGGCAGTGCGGGCCAGGCGACCTTCCGCACCAGCCCGACGAATCATCCGGTCATGCGCGTGTCCCTGCTCAAGCTCGGTTCGCTGGTGCTGGACGTTGACGGCCCGACGCTCAACGCCACGTTTTTGCGGGAGACGGGCGCGGTGGAGGATCGCTTCACCATCTTCAAGGGCGAACCGGCGAGCGTGCTGCGGGTGACGAATGTCACCGTTGAAGAGGGGACTGTGTCCGTGACGTGGCGATCCGTTCCCGGTCAGTATTACTACGTACAAAGCTGCTCGGATGTGAGCGCGCCGGAGTGGGACATCCTTAGCGAAGGCATCCTGGCCACCGACATCAGCACGACTTGGTCGGATTATATCGATCCCTTCGCGCCGGCAGCATTTTATCAGATCGTCAACTACCTGGATTGAGCGCGCGGGGCGTCCCCAAACTTGCGCCGACCGGGAAGACGTGATTCCTTAGTCCCGATCTCCGACGACCCAAACGAACCCAAATGTACATGACCAAAGTGCGCTGTTTCACTATCCGGCTCCGCCGAAGCCTCCTGCTTTGCGCGTTGGTCGTGATGGTCAGCCTGCTCGGGCCGGCGTCCGTGCCGGCCGCCCTGCCGACCGTGGCCATCCAATCGGGCTACACGGGCGTCGCCGAGAACGGTTTTTTCTACGGCTACTTCACCGTCAGCCGCACCGGCCCCACCACCAACTCGCTGACGGTGGAGTACTCCATTCGAGGCACAACGAAAAACGGGGTTGATTACGCCCGGCTGCCGGGCGTGGTGACGATTCCCGCCGGAGGCAGCTCGGCGACAATCGTCGTGCCCCCCGCCGACGACGACGTGTGGGAGGGCACCGAGACGTTGACGCTGGCGCTGGAGTCGAACCTGCGGCCCTTCACCATCGCGCTGCTGCCGGACACGCAGTATTACACGGGGGAACTTTACGGCGGCAAGATGCTCATGTACTCGCGCCAGATCGAATGGATCGTGGACAAGAAGGATGAGTTGAACATCGCCTTCGTGTTGCACGAGGGCGATTGCACCGATGGCAACACGTTGCCGGAGTGGCAGCGTTTCAAGAACGCCACCAGCCTCCTCGATGGTGTCGTGCCCTACGCGCTGGCGGTGGGCAACCACGACGGACTCGGCACCCCCGCCAGCCAGACGGAGTTGTTCAACCAGTTCTTTCCGCTGGCGGATTACACCCCCCGCCCCTCCTTCGGCGGGGTCTGCGAATCCAACCGCCTCGACAATTGCTTCCACTATTTCACCGCCGGCGGCGTGGACTGGCTGGTGTTGTCGCTGGAGTTTGGTCCGCGCGACGAGGTGCTCGCCTGGGCCAACCAGGTCGTCACCAACCACCCCGACCGCCGCGTCATCGTCGTGACCCACACGCACATCTACGAGGACAGCACGCTGCACGGCAGCCTGCCGACGCACAACCACACGCCGACCAGCTACGGACGGGTCAACAACGGCACCGACGTGTGGGAGAAGTTCCTCCGGCATCACGCGAACGTCTCCTTCGTCTTCAACGGCCACGTCCTGGGCACGGGCGTGGGCCGGCTCGTCGGCATCGGCGATCACGGCAACAAGGTTTATCAGATGCTCGCCAATTATCAGTCCTACGCCAACGGCGGCAGCGGTTACCTGCGCACAGTGGAGTTCAATCCGCTGGCCGACAAGTTCACCGTGAAAAGTTATTCGCCCTACCTGAAGCGATCCCTCACCGCGCCCCCGCAACAGTTCGAGTACGACAACCTCGGCCTGTTCGACACCAACAAACTGGCCTACCTGATTGACACCAACCGCGCCACCGCCACGATCACGATTGCCGACAACGACCGCGACGCGAGACCTCCGACCATCGCCAGCGTCCGGGCCAACGGTTTTCCTTACGAAGTCATCGTCACTTACGGCGGCCCCGTGGACCGGTTGACCGCCGAGTCGCGCTTTAATTATCAAATCGCCGACGAGACCGGCGACCCCATCCGCGTCATCGGTGGCACGTTGAGCGCGGACAGCCGGACCGTGGTGTTGCTGACGGCTTCGGCGCTCTCGGTCGGCAGCGCTTACACGCTCTCGGTCGTGAACGTCCGCAATCAGGAGGCCACGAACGGTTTCATGGCGATCAACGCACAGGCGGCTTTCTCCTACAGCAGCGATTTGCTGGCGGCCAACTTTGACGACGAATCGCTCGCCGGCTGGCAGGCTGTGGACGAGGGTGCCATCTACACCCCCTCCAACTGGCGCAGCCTCAACGGGCGGGTCGAACAACTCTCCAACATCTACGGCCCCGACGCGACGAGCCTCATCAACCGTCGCGGCACTTATCTTTTGTGGAACCATCCCCGCGCCCGCCATTGGTCCAGTTACGATGTATTTCTGCAAATGCAGAGCACGGACGATGACGGCATCGGCGTGATGTTTCGCTACCGCGACGCGAACAACTATTACAAACTGGAAATGGACCGGCAGCGCAACTTCCGCCAGCTCGTCAAAAGGGTCGGCGGCGTGGACACAGTCCTCGCCAGCGAGCCGGTCGGCTATCCGCTTTATCGCGACGTGAATGTCACCGTGACGGTTTCCAACAATCAGATCACCGTCACCGCCGATTACCAGACGCTCTTTGGCGGCTCCGTCACCGATGCCAGCCATGCCGCCGGTTCCGTGGCGCTCTATTCCTGGGGCAGCGAAGGCGTTTCCTTCGACAACCTGCTCGTCACGCCCATCAACAAACCG
>JANNEF010000381.1:0-2952 GCA_031378375.1 Verrucomicrobiota bacterium
CTGTCCCGCGAAGCCGCTCACGTCCCAGCTTGCGGCGGCGAGGCGGTCGCTCTTCCAGCCCGTGGCGCTCTTCACGATCTTGCCGTTGATGAGCAGGTGCAAGCAGGTGTTGAACTCGTAGTTGCCGCCACCGATGCGGAAGGCGAGGTAGCGCCGCGAGATTTTGAATTCCGGCGAAGTGAGCGTGCCCGCAGGCGCGTCGCCTTCGATCTCGCTGCTCGCCACCACACTATCGCGGGCGTTTTCGATTTCCAGTTTCGCGAGCAGATCGCCCGAGGCAGGGCCTTTCCGAAACGCGGTGCCGGTGGCTTTCCAATCCACGTAGCTGGAGCCTTTGAAATCTCCAATCACGAGATCATCGGCGGCGCGGGCTTCCGGGAATCCGATGTGGGCGGCGACGAAAAGCAGGCTTAATCCGCAGGCGTTTTTCAAACAGGTCATCATGGCAAACAGTGGGCTGATTCTCAGCGGGGCTTTGTGCTGGCGCTGGTGAGTTCCCAGCGTTCGTCGAAGAAGCCGGCGGTGGCGATGCCGCCGGGGGCGCGGGAGGTCACGGGCTGGCTGATGTCCACGATGGCGAAGTCGGGAATCTTCGGCACCTGGCGGGCGTTGTTGAGCTGGTCGTATTCGCGGAAGGTGAAGCCGCTGTTGAGCACGATGTATTTCTTCGGGTTGAGCGGATTGGGATAGATCAGCACCGGCACGTGGCTGGCAGCGGGGAAGGTTTCCTTGCCGGCTTTCACGGTCCGTGCGTCCCAGTGGATGGGGAGCTTGTCGGCGATCTTGGCGAGAAGCTGGTTGCTGGCGGGATCGCCCCAGAGCACGAGGTGATGCGCGGCGATGTCGGCCTCGGTGATCGCGGTATCGTCCTTGACCCGCGCATCGCCACGGAAATGGCGGCGCCAATGTTCGATGGCGTGATCCATCTCGCCGGCAGTCCAGGCACCGACCTTCTCGTTGAGCGCCTTGCCGGTGGGACGAACCATGAGGAACGAATCGGTGAAGGCGTCGTCAATCGGCAAGGCGCTGAACGAAAAAGTCGGCGCCTGGGCGGACACCGAACTGGCTCACGCCACCAATCACTGGCGCCGGCAGTTTCGCGGCGACGCGCGCGTGAAGGATGATGCCGCCATCACCGATGCTGACATCGCCGAGCACAACCTTGTGCTCTGGGGCGACCCGTCGAGCAACAAGCTGCTTGCGAAGATCGCAGACAAACTCGCCATCAAGTGGGATGCGGCTGGCGTCCGCGTCGGCAGCCAGACGTTCGCCAGCGCGAATCATGTGCCGGTGATGATCTTCCCGAATCCGCTGAACCCGAAAAAATACGTCGTGCTCAACAGCGGCTTCACCTTCCGCGAATACGATTACCTGAACAACGCCCGCCAGACGTCGAAGCTGCCTGATTGGGCGGTGGTGGATGTGAATTCACCCGTGACCTCGCGCCTGCCCGGAGCGATAGCCGCCGCGGGTTTCTTTGGCGAGCGATGGGAGTTGTTGCCGGTACGCCCTTAACCGGACAGGCGTGGGTCAGCCGGCGAGCTTCTCGTAGCGCTCCGCGACGAAGTCCCAGTTGATCACGTTGTAAAACGCCGCGATGTATTCGGGCCGGCGGTTCTGGTATTTGAGGTAGTAGGCGTGCTCCCACACGTCGATCCCCAGCAGCGGCGCGCGGCCCAGCGTGATGGGGCTGTCCTGATTGGCGGTGGTTCCGATGACCAACTCCTTTTTGTCGAGCGACAGCCAGGCCCAGCCGCTGCCGAAGACGGTCGTGGCCGCTTTCGAGAACTCCTCTTTGAACCCGGCGAAGCTTCCGAACTTTTGCGCGATGGCCCGGCCCAGCGCGCCCTTGGGTTCGCCGCCGCCGTTCTTCTTGAGCGTCTGCCAGAGCAGCGCGTGATTGGCGTGGCCGCCGCCGTGATTGCGGACGGCGGTGCGGATGCGCTCCGGCACAGCGGCGAGGTCTTTCAAGATTTCCTCCACCGAAGTCTTTTGCAGTTCCGGAAAATCCGCGACGGCCTTGTTCAAGTTCGTGACATAGGCGGCGTGATGTTTGCCGTGGTGAATCTCCATCGTCCGGGCGTCGAAGTGCGGTTCGAGGGCGTCCACGTCGTAGGGCAGGGGCGCGAGCTTGAACGGCCCGGTGGGCGCGGCGGCGGGCTGGGCCTGGAGCGGCGGCAGGACGGCGGTGGCGGCGGCGAGCGCGGTGGTTTGAATGGCTTGGCGGCGGGTCATCATAATTTTTCGTTGGTGTTTACGGCGCGAGGTTGAACAGGCGCCGACGAAGTTTCAACCGGGAATTTTGTGGAGGGATCAGATGTTGTGGTGCACGACAACCCTTGGTGCCGGCAGTGGCAGCGAAGCGGACGCTCGTTCTTACCGGCAACCCCGGAAGTGATAGCCCTGCTGGTGGGCTTGGCCGCGCCAAAAATAAACGACTGGTGAATACGGGTAGCCGTAATCCACGGCGGCGTTGCGGTAAGTGGCGCACTGGCCGCCGAAATAAGTCACGTTCGGCGCGGGGGCGCAGTGCGGCGGCGCGTCGTAAACCAGCGGGACTTGCACCATCACCGGTGCTTGATAGACGACGGGCGCCTGGTAAACCACGGGGGCCTGATAGACGACCGGCACTTGATACACGACCACTGTCGGCGCGGGCGTGCCGCCGACGACAATCACGTTTTGCGCGGGCGCACGGCCGGCGCTGAAACCGGCGACCAACACAGCCACTGCCAAAGGAGTTTTCATAAGTGTGTGCTGGCGAGTTGGACGGTTCACGGGCGTGGTGTCTTCAACCGTTCTCGTCCGCGCCCGCGCGCGTATTTGCTGCCGGGCACCCGGTGAAACCCCTACCTCGCGGCCCGTAGGTTCCGGGCATTAGTACGCCATCCAGTCCCGACGATGTCTTCTCCAGCGGCCGGTGGAAGGCTATCCGTGAACCAAAATAGAAAT
>JANNEF010000402.1:0-6199 GCA_031378375.1 Verrucomicrobiota bacterium
CCGGCAAGTTCGTTCCGCCCGCTGGACGCGGGCGGGGACATCGCGGCGCGATGTCCCAACCGCGCGTTGGCGCAAGCGCGGGCGCATCGCGATCCGGGGCAGGGTCGGCGCGCCGCGCCGACCGCGCCGCGTTCAGCGGCGCAACGGGTACGGGCAAAACGCCACGCTCCGGCAAGTTCGTTCCGCCCGCTGGACGCGGGCGGGGACATCGCGGCGCGATGTCCCTACCGCGCACTTGGCGCGGCGGGGCTAGGGCGTGCGCAGACCGTAGAAGCGCCAGGGGGCGCTCAGGGCGGCGGGATCGAAGATTTGATAATATCCGCCGGCCACGGGCGCGGGCGGACCGAGACTTTGCCAATTCGCGAGCGGCACGGTCACGTCGCTGCTGGCGATCACGTCGAAGCGGCTGGCGCTGGGATTGGGATAGGCCAGATTCATCACGCCCGCGCCCGCCAGCGTGAGCTCGGCAATCGGCGGCGGCGCGGGCAGATAAAATTGCGCCACACTTTCGATCAGGCCGCTGCTGCCATTGTAATACCCGCCCACTGTCCGGCCCCGTGCGCGAATAAAAAAGTTCCGCTCCAACGGGAGCGAAAACCCCGTGAGTTGCCAGCCGCCCGCGATGCGTGCGCCACTACCCAACAAAGTATAATTGGTCCCATCCAAAGACTGCTCGAAGGTCACCTGCTCCACTTCGGGACTCGCGCCGCTCCGGCTCCACGTCGCCGCCGTGCCACTGGCATTGATGGCCAGCGTTTGCAGCGCGGCACTGCCGCTGGTGAGCCGCCCGATGCCCGTGCGCGGCTGCCAGTCCAGTATGTTGAGATCACCAACCACCAGAATTTTTCCATCTGCCTCCACCATCAAGCCAAACACATTGGTACTCGCCCATGGATGGAAGATAGTATCCAGGCTGCCGTCGGCGTTTAGCCTGCCAATATGACTGCGGGGCTGCCCGCCCAGGTCTAAAAGATCACCCCCCACCAGAATCTTTCCGTCCGTTTGCACGGCGAACGTGTACACGTCCCAGCCTGCACCCGGATTGAAGGCGGCGTCCAAGCTGCCGTCATGGTTTAGCCGGCCAATCCGGGCGCGCGGCTGCCCGCCGAGTGTGGCGAACTGGCCGCCCACCAGAATTTTCCCGTCCGCCTGCACAGCGAGCGCATACACACGGTTGTCTGCGCCCGGATTAAATCCGCTGTCTATGCTACCGTCGGCGTGCAGTCGGCCAATCCGGGCGCGCGGCTGCCCGCCCAGTGTGGCGAACTGGCCGCCCGCCAGAATTTTCCCGTCCGCCTGCACAGCGAGAGCATACACACGATCGTCTGCAGCCGGCAAAAAACCGGTGTCAATGGTGCCGTTGGCATTTATCCGACCGAGCAGGCTGCGTGGCTGCCCACCCAGCGATGTGAAAGCACCCCCCACCAGAATCTTTCCGTCAGGTTGCAGGGCCAGACTGTGCACAGAATTATCTACGTTTGCACTGAAGTTCGTATCCAAACTACCGTCCGTGTTGAGGCGACCAAGCCCGCTGCGGTTTTGGCCGCCAAGTATGTTGAAATCACCCCTGACCAGAATCTTCCCGTCCGATTGGACGGCCAAGCCACTAACAGTGCTGTTTGCGCCCGGGTTGAAAGAGATGTCCGATCTGCCATCGGCATTTAACCGGCCAATGTTGTTGCGCGGCAGCCCGCCAAGCGTTCTGAAAAGGCCGCCCACAAGAATCTTGCCATCCGGCTGCGTGGCCAGGCCGAACACTCGGCCATTCGCCCCCGGATTGAGCGTGGAGTCCAAACTGCCGCCGGGGTAGAGACGCCCGATACGGTTGCGCGGGCCGCCGCCCAGCGTGGTGAAATCGCCACCCACAAGAATGTTGCCATCGGGTTGCTCCACCAGACTCGTAACGGCGATGCAACTGGAGCAAGCCGCCCCGCCTGTTCCCGGACTAAATCCCACGTCCAGACCGCCATCGGGATGCAGACGGGCGAGGTTGGTCCGCGCCTGTCCGGCGACACTGAAAAAGATTCCTCCGATCAGAATCTTTCCGTCCGTTTGCACGGTAATGGTGCCGATGGCGGGACTGCTGATCAAACCGGCACCACCGACCACTGGAATGAAGGCGGGATCCAGGCTGCCGTCGGCGTTCAGCCGCCCCAAACGCTCCCGCGTCTGCCCGCCAAGCGTCGTAAACTTGCCACCCACCACAATCTTGCCGTCGGCTTGCGCCGCGACGGCGAGGACAAAGTCGTTGGCACGCGTGGAAAATGCGGAGTCCACGGTGCCATCGGCATTCAGGCGGCCGAGGTTCGTGCGCGCCTGCCCACCCAGTGTGCCGAAATAGCCGCCGACCAGAATTTTACCGTCGCCTTGCAACGCGAGGCTGCTGACGCTCGCAGAGCCATTCGGCACGGGACCGGCCACGCCCGGATTAAATGCGCCGTCGAGGCTTCCGTCCGCGTTGAGGCGCGCGATGCCCGCGCGCGGCTGGCCACCCAGCATGGTGAAGTCGCCGCCCACCAGAATTTTTCCATCTGGCTGGACGACCAGGCTCCGCACGAGCAGATCGGCACCCGGATCGAACGTGTCGTCCAGGCTGCCATCCGCATTCAAGCGGCCAAGCCGATTGCGCGGCTGGCCACCCAGCACGGTGAAGTAACCGCCTGCCAGAATTTTCCCATCGGGCTGCAAGGCCAGGCGAAAGACGCGGTTATTGGCTCCGGGATTGAACCCCGCTTCGACGGTGCCGTCCGCGTTGAACCGGGCAATACTGCTGCGACTCGTTCCGCCCACGCTGCTAAAATCGCCACCGATGATCATCCTGCCGTCAGGATACAACCTGACCGCGTAAACCGTGGCGCTGGCGTTCGGATCAAACCCATCCAGCGCGCTCTGGCCGGAGGCGCGGCCCGCCGCCAGCGCGAGCACCAGAAAAATGACTGCCGCCGCGCGCCGCCATCCCATCGTAGCCGCCGACGTGAGGAGGCTCTGAACAAACGGCGCATGGCGAATGTTTAATGCCAGATGGATCAGAGCCTCCTCACGTCGGCTGCTACGGGGACAGGGGCGCGGCGGGCGCGGCGCGGGCGTTGGCGTGGTGGGCGGGTGCATATTCACATGCGTTGAACGCGGAAAAATTGTTCCAGTGCTATTTTTTCCCATGTCACCGCACCGGGTAAATGTTTCCCAACGGCCGGGCCGGTGCGTTGTGTGTGCGGTATTATTGGCATTTCTGGCGCGCGGGCGCAAGCGGGGATTGCGGCGGGCGCGGGCGGCGCGGGGCATTTCAGTTAATTGCCGATGGGCGCGGCGGGGCCGTAGCGCACGCTTTCCAGCGTGCGCTACAAAACTCCGGCCACGTCGCGCAAAAACTTGTGACACGCGCGGGCCGACGGGGGAAAGGCGGGCTGGCGGTTATTTCCCTTCGCGCCAGGGCTGGCCGGATTGGTAGAGGGTCTGGAGTTTTTTGTTGGCGGCGGCGAGTTCGGCCTGGCCGGCGGCTTCGGCGAGGGCAATGGCTTGGGCGGCAGTTTGGACGGCGTTGGTGAACTGGCCGGCTTCGGCGTAGGCGGCGGCGAGGGTGCCCAGGAGGTTGGGCGCGCGCTGGGCGGTCAGTTCGCAGGCGCGCTGGGCCAGGCGGATGGCTTGCGGGCCGTCGCGCACGGCCGCGTCGGGATGGGTGGCGAGCAGCCAGGCAAGGTTGTTGAGCACTTCGGGTGAATCGGGGCGCAGGCGGAGGGATTCGCGCAGGTGGGCGAGGCCGTCGGGGGTTTTGCCCTGGGTGACGAGGAGGAGGCCGAGTTGGGAATGGGCTTCGGCGTAGCCGGGGTTGCGGCGGAGGGCTTCGGCAAAGGCGGCGGCGGCCTGGTCGGGCTGCCCGAGGCGCAGGAGCATCTTGCCGAGGTTCAGGGGCGGGGTGGGGTAGCCGGGGTTGAGGCGCGCGGCGGCGGCGAAATGGGTGGCGGCGAGCGGGAAATCGCCGAGCGCCATGAGGCTGACGCCGCGGTTGAAGTGGGCGGCGGCGTTGTCGGGGTTGAGGCGGAGCAGTTCGGCAAAGACGTTGGTGGATTGCGCGTAGAGGCCGAGCCGGTGAAACGCGCCGCCGAGGTTGTTGAGCGCGACTTCGTCTTTGGGGTCGAGGCGGAGGACGGCGTTGAATTGCGCGATGGCCGGTTCCATTTCGCCAAGCATGAAGTGGGCTTTGCCAAGGTTGTAGTGGGCGGGGAGGTTGTTGCGGGTGACGGAGAGCGCGTGCGTGAAGAGGGTGACGCTGTTCTGCCAGTGGCGGACCTGGCGCCAGGTTGCCACGAGGCAGCCCGCGAGGACCACGGCGCTGGCCGCGCCGAGGAGGATGTTTCTGCGCGGCCATTTGCCGGCGAGTTCCGCGACGCCCCACGAGATCATCACGAACGGGCCGATGAGCGGCAGATAGGTGTAACGGTCCGCCATCGCCTGGAAGCCGACTTGGACGAGGCCAATCATCGGCACGAGCGTCCCCAGAAACCACAGCCAGCCCACGAGCAAGTAGCGTCGCGGCACCGCAAGCGTGGCCAGTGTGATGACGAGGAGCGCGACGGCCGCGCCGCCCATCTGCCATCCCGCCCACGCGCCCGGATGCGGATAGAACACGCTGAGGTCTTCCGGGCAAATCATTTTGCCGAGGTAGCGCACGTAGGCGACGAGGGCGTTGGCGACGCGGGCGGCAAGGGAATACTTTTCGAGCGTGCCGACGGCGCCTTCTTTTTGCTGCACGAGGAACGTCACGGCGCTGGCCGCCAGCGCGAGCGCGAGGAGCGGGATTTTTTCGACGAGGAGGCGCTTGAAGGGGACGCGCGCCGGCGGCGGAGAGGCGGTTGGCGCGTCCGCCGGCAGTGCCACGGGCATGAGGCGGTTGAGCGGCCAGTAGTCGAGCAGCAGCAAAACAAACGGCAGCGTCACGAGCACGGGCTTGGCCATCAGGCCCAGCGCGAGGAACAGCGCGACCAGGGCGTAGCGTCCTGCGCGCGGCCTTTCCACGTATCGCGCGTAGGCCCACAGGGTCAGCATCCAGAACAGGCCGCTCAAGACATCCTTGCGCTCGGCCACCCACGCGACGGATTCGACGTGCAACGGGTGCAATGCGAAGAGCGCCGCCACGAACGCGCTGCGCCCGAGCGCGCCGGTCATCCGCCGCAGGACGAGGAGGAGCAGCACCGCGCTGGCGATGTGCAGGACGACGTTCACGACGTGATGCGCGCCGGCATTTGCGCCGAAGAGCTGGACATCGAGCATGTGCGAAAGCCACGTGAGCGGGTGCCAGTTGCTCGCGGTGGTGTTCGCAAACGCCCAGAGGAATCCGCCCCAGGTCAACCCGGCCAGCACGCGCGGATTCTCGGTGACGTAAAGGTCGTCGTCGTAGTTGATGAACCCGCAGGCGCCCGTCTGCCAGTAGGCGGCGAGTGTGGCGAAGGCCAGCAGCACGCACCAAAGGTCGGCGCGGTTCCAGTGGGATTGCTTGTCGCTCTCGTCCATCTGCGGCGCGGGGACTCTACGCGGCGCAGCGGAACGGAGGCAAGGTGGGAGTCGCGGGGAGTCGCGGGGATTGAGCAACCGCTGGCCAAACGGGGTCCATTATCCTAAACCGATGAGCGCCACCGCTGAAGCCGAATGCTCGTCCGCTGCCGCCGCGGCGAGGCCGTTGCCGGGCGTTACTGCGTTGCCGCCGGGGCGGCAGCGCCGTCCAGCGTCCCGTCCGCATTCAGCCGCCCGATGCGGTTGCGCGGTTGCCCGCACAACACGGTGAACTGTCCGCCGACGAGAATCTTCCCGTCCGGCTGCACCGTCAGGGCGATCACCAGACTGTTGGCGCTGGCGTTGAACGCGGGGTCCACGCTGCCGTCCGCGTTGAGCCGGGCCAGATTCGCGCGCGGCAAGTTCCGGCCCTTAACGAAATCCCCGCCCGCCACAATTTTGCCGTCCCCCAGCAGCACCAGACATTGCACCACCGGTGAGAGGCTCGCCGTGAAATTCGTGTCCGCCGTCCCGTCCGGGTGCAGCCGCCCGATGCGCTCCTGCCGCGCGCCACCTAGTCTGCTGTCCTTGAAGTGTCTGCCATTATTTCTTCGAGTTTAGCGCGTGCGCGGGTGATTTTTTCCAGGATGGCGGCACCTTCGGCACGCCAGACGTAGCGCTGCGGTTGGCGGTTGCGTTCGGCCAGCCAGGC
>JANNEF010000403.1:0-2868 GCA_031378375.1 Verrucomicrobiota bacterium
GCTGCGGCGGCTGGCGCTGAATTTGTTAAAGCGCGAGAAAACCAAGAAGCGTGGGATCAAAGGCAAACAGAAAAACGCCGGCTGGGACCACAGCTACCTGCTCAAACTTTTGGGCGTCCCAATTTAGCTGCGTCTGCCCTGGCCTTGACCCGACCCCACGTTGACTTTCGTATGCCCCCGCCCCTGGCCCAAACTGAACCGCGTTCAGAGCGCGTCGCGGAATTCCTGTTCGCTGACGCCGGCCTGCTTGAGCACGCCGCGCAAGGTGCCCTGGTTGATTTCGCGGTGCATGGGCACGACACAACCCTGGCTTTCGCGCCGGAGAATGGCGTGGCTGCCCTTTTGCCGGAGAAATACGAACCCAAGTTTCCCAAGGGCTTTGACCGCCTCGGCACCGGACACGCAAGGTAGCTTAGGCATGGGCGACTTCGACTTCGAAGGTGGCGAGCAAGGCGCCCTTTTTCTTCGTCAACGGAAACTCGGACAGGTACAGTTCCGTGGCTTCCTTGAGGTTGGCGATGGCTTCCTCGACGGTTTTGCCCTGGCTGGTGGTGCCGGTTTCGGGATTGTGGGCGACGAGCCAGTCGCTCTCCTCGTCCGGGTAGATGAATGCGGTCAACACGGTCATGGCAGCAGTGTAGCGGGTGGCCGTTCCAGCTCAAGCCTCAATGTGCGCCGCTTGCGCGCCGGAGCGAGTCAATTTTAGCTGAGAATGGCTCGACCCCGCCTTGATTTTCGTGTGCCCCGCCCCTGGCCCAAACTGAACCGCGCGCCCAAGGGCAAGCTGCGTCCCCGCGCATCCGCTCCTGGACACGGTGAGGCACGGAAGATTGAGGAAGGGACAATGATCTTGAATCGCGGGTGCGAGCACATTACAGGTGAGCCATGACATGGGCCATTGAAGCCATCTTTGAAAACGGGGTGCTGCGCCCCTTGAACCCAATCCAACTGGCCAACCAGCAAAAGGTTCATCTCATCGTGGACACCGCCGCGCCCGTGCCCGCGCCGGCCGGCAACAAATGGCATTGGCAGGAGGCGCGGGCGATAGCGGATGCATTCGATGGTTCCGTGGCCGAGGAAATAAGCCGCCAGCGGCGCGAGGGCTGAGTCATGGCGCGGCATTTTGTGGATACCTCCGCGCTGGTGAAGCTTTACCGGAGCGAGCCGTTGTCCGATGCCGTTGAGGCGGTCATTGGCGCGAAGGACACGCTCGTGCTCAGTGGGATCGCGTTTCTGGAGTTCCAATCCGCGTTCCATGGTCTGGTGCGGCAGCGGGTGATCAGCGAGGTTCACGGGCGGCAACGCATCGCCCTGCTCAAGCTCGATCTGGGCAATTTCGAGATCGTTCCACTGACTCAATCGCTCGTGATGGCGGCGGAGTTGTTGGTGGATCGGTTTGGCGTGGGTGAAGGGCTGCGCCCTGCGGACAGTCTGCAACTCGCGAGCGCGCTGGAGGCCCACGGCCGGGCGCCGCTCGACACTCTGCTGACGACCGCCGCCGTCTTGCGCCAATGCGCCGTTGCGTCCGGGCTGGTCGTCAAACCCTGAGGCCGGAATGCGCTTTCACCCGCCTTCCATACGCCGCCGCAGTGGTGAATGTCGCGTTGCCAGTCAACATCCGCGTGACCATCCACGCCTGGACGCGATGATTTTGAACAGCGCTGGCCCGTCACCGCCTTGACTTTCGTATGCCCCGCCCCCGCCCAAACTGAACCGCGTGCCCCAGGGCAGGCTGCGTCCCGGTCTTGGCAGCCGGCCCCGGAAAGGCGCGAAGCCTTTGGAGTGCGCGCGGCTTGACGCCGCTTTCCCTTTCGCCCGTCCAAGGGTATCCCCACGTCCCGGCGCGTTCGCACATCTTTCGTCGTCCGAAAATGAAAGCTGCGTCGAGCCGCAGCACTCCATATTTGGAGCGCGGCGGCTGGACGCCGCTTTACTTCCACAGCGAGAACGCGATCCTATTGACCCATGAGTGAACCCACCGAACTACGCGAGGCGGCCGTTGCTTATGGTCAGCCCGCCGGAACCGCCGGCTTGCCGCCGGAGGCAGCCCGGCCCGAGCCTTGGTCGCATCCCTGGCATGACCAGCTTGGGCTGCTCTACCACCGGGCCATGGCGGAAAAGATTCGTCTGCACCCGGAACTCCGCCGCATGGCCGTGGAGAACGTTGACCGATGGATCCTGCGCAATGACTATCCCGCCAGCGTGCTGCACGCGCTGGGGCGGTGGCGCGAGTTGTTGACCACAGCGTCCCTTGAGCACCTGTTGGCGGCGATGATCGATCCGTCCGAACACGGCCATCAGGCGCGACAGAATACCCCGTTTGCCGGCATTCTCACGCAGGAGGAGCGCCTGCGCATCCGCGACGAGCATGAAAAAGCCGCAACTCATTGAATTGCTTCAGCGGATACGGGCCATTCATGCCGCACCACGGCTGATTGTGGCGGGCAGCCAGGCGCTGTACGGGGCCGTCGCGTCCGCGCCCCCGATCGTGGAGTTTTCCATGGAGGCGGATCTGCTGCTGGTGGGTGAAGCGTTTCAAGCCCGTGCCGACATTGACCAGCACTTCGGCATGGACTCGCCCTTTCAGTCGGAAACCGGCTTTTATGCGCATTCGGTCGGCATGGGCACGATCACCTTGGTGGCCGGCTGGGAGGAGCGTCTCGTCCCGTTCGGCCGTGAGGAGGGACTGGCCAATGTCTGGGCGCTGGAGAATCACGACCTGGCCGCCAGCTAGTCTGCTGTCCTTGAAGTGTCTGCCATTATTTCTTCGAGTTTAGCGCGTGCGCGGGTGATTTTTTCCAGGATGGCGGCACCTTCGGCACGCCAGACGTAGCGCTGCGGTTGGCGGTTGCGTTCGGCCAGCCAGGC
>JANNEF010000405.1:0-7270 GCA_031378375.1 Verrucomicrobiota bacterium
AGGTTGAGGTGGCGGCAGTGAGTTGCGCTCGCTTCACGAGGAGTGGATCCATCCGACGTGGTCTTGCCATGCCGAGACTCTGCCATGTTTCGTCTCATCTTGAAAGCGAATTAGAATGAGAACCTGAAGCCCCATCTGGGCGAAGCGCGGGCGAACTGCATCATCAGCGGGCTGGCCTGGGGCAACATGCTTCCCGGGATGCAGCACCGCATTCTCAAAGCCGTCCTCCAATCGCTTGCCCCCGGCGGGCAATTTGTCGGCTTCGCTTACGTTCATGCCATGTGGTTGCCCACGACCCTGCAGTTTCGGCGGCGATTGCTGCGGCATTTTTCCCGCGTGGAAACAACGCCGGTGGTGTGGCGCAACCTGCCACCGGCCTTCGTTTATCGCTGCTGGCGTGGCCAGGTGGTGGCGGCGGCTTGATGCGCCGACCACACACGACTTGAGTTCGGGCCGAAGTTCCGGGCAGGATGCGGCGGTGTCGGTCGCGGCACACGGCGCGTTCGCACAAAACGAAACTATGATTCTCACAGGCATCGGCGACGAAGCGGCCAGTTCGATTGACGGCCAGATTCAAGCCACGAAGGAACTCGGCTGGCGTCATCTCGAAATGCGCGGCGTCGAAGTGCCGGGTTTTTCCAAGGCCAACTTTCACGAGATACCGGATCAGGCCTTCGATCAGTGCGTCGAAAAACTCCAATCCGGCGGCATCGCGGTTTACTGTTTTGGTTCCACGATCATGAACTGGGCTAAGACCGTCCAGACCCCATGGGAGGTGACGCTCGCCGAGGTGCGGCGCTGCATCCCGCGCATGCAGCGCCTGGGCACGCGCTTCGTCCGCATCATGAGTTTCAAGCCGGGCGATACCGAGGAACGGATCCCTCCCGTGGTATTCGACCGCGTGCGCGAGGTGACGAAGATGTTTCTCGACGCCGGACTTCAGCCCGTCCACGAGAACTGCATGAACTACGGCGGCATGAGCTGGCCGCACGCGCTGCAACTGCTCGAAAAGGCACCCGGCCTCAAATGGGTTTTCGACACGGCCAATCCGATCTTCAACGCCGATCGTCGTGGCGCCCAGCCGTGGCCGAAGCAGGACCCCTGGGAGTTCTGGGAACACGTCCGCGACCACGTCGCCCACATTCACATCAAGGACGCGACGTGGAATCCCGCGAAGAACGACGCCGATTACAACTGGCCCGGCGAAGGCCGTGGCCGTGTGCGCGACATTCTGCGCGACGCCTTTGCGCGCGGGTATGACGGCGGCATCTCCATCGAGCCGCACATGGTCGTTGTCTTCCACGACGCGGGCTCCCAGGCGAACGACGGGGCGATGCAGGCGAACTACGTCGAATACGGCCGGCGGCTGGAGAAGTTGATCGCCGACGTGAAAGCCGGATTGAAACGGCCGTAAGCACAGGGCAGACGTATCAAAATATTCCCTGAAGACGAGCCAATAAGGTAGGGACATCGCGCCGCAATGTCCCCGCCCGCGTTCAGCGGGCGGAACAAACTCGCGGGAAAGCGGCGCATCGGGCGAGCGCCTTGCGCCGCTGGACGCGGCGCGGTCGGCGCGGTGCGCCGACCCTACCACAAAATTAGATGCGTCTGCCCTGGCCGTAAGCACCACACCACTTGTCGCGCGGACGGTTTCCGGCTAACATGCAGATGTGAAGTTCAGATGTGTCGCGCGCCGGTGCCGCTGGTTGCTGGCGCTCATTTTTTTATTCGTCGTCGCCGTTGAGGCGCAGGAGAAACGCATCCGTCTGCGGAACGAGGTTATCACCACTCCTGCCCCGGCGAAACTTCCACCCGCCCGTCAAGGGCTGGTCAGTGAGCCGCCGGTATCCGGGCTGTATCTGGTGCAGTTCAACGAGGCGATCTCTCCTGCGGGGCGCGAACAACTGCGCGCCATTGGCGTCGCGCTGCTGCGTTACGTGCCCGACGATGCCTTCGTGGCCCGGCTCGACAATGTGGATTTGTCCCAACTGCGCGCCCTGCCGTTTGTGCGCTGGGCCGGGGCGTATCGCGCCGACCACAAGATTCATTCCGCCCTGCGTGCCGTCGGCCCCGTTCAACGCGCGGATGACCGGCAGGCCGTCAGCGTTTTGTTTTCAACGGCCGCGCAGCCGGCGGAAATCGCCGAGGCGCTGCGCCAGTTTCAGGGCGTTCCGCGTCAGGCTCGCGGACGATTCGGCGACGTGCTGCGCGGCTCGGTCGAGCGGGGGCGGTTGCAAATCCTGGCCGGCTCGCCTGCGGTGCTGTGGATCGAGCCGGCACCGAAGATTCGACTCTTCGATGAAGTGGCGGCGGACATCGTCGCGGGCGACGGCGGCACGCACACGACCTTCACGCAGGCGGAAGGCTACGATGGCGCGGGGGTCACGGTGGCCGTCGCGGACAGCGGGTTGCACACCGGTGCAGCGGCGACAATGCACCCGGACTTGTTCGGGCGCGTGTCGGCCTTCCTGTTCTACGGCGCGAATCTCACGGACGCCGCCGATGAGCACAGCCACGGCACGCACTGCGCTGGCATCATCGCCGGCAATGGCGCGACCGGCGAGGTGGACGAAGGTGACGCGCTCTACGGCCTGGGCGTCGCGCCGGGCGCGAACATCGTCGCGCAACGCATTTTCGACGGCGCGGGAAATTACGAACTCACGGACGAGTTTGAAGTGCTGACGCACGACGCCGTGCGCGCCGGCGCGGACATCGGCTCGAACAGTTGGGGCGACGACACTCACGGCCGCTACGACATCAGCGCGATGCAGTTCGACGCGCTGGTGCGCGACGCGGACGCGGACGCGCCGGGCGACCAGCCCTACATCCTCGAATTCTCCGCCGGCAACGCCGGCCCCGGATCGCAAACCATCGGCAGCCCCGCCGTGGCCAAGAACGTCATCGCCACCGGCGCGGCGCAGAACAATCGCTTCGACTTTTTCATCTACGCGGAAGGCCAGGACGCGATGGCGGATTTCTCCAGCCGTGGCCCGTGCGAGGACGGTCGAATCAAGCCGGACGTCGTCGCGCCGGGCACCTGGATCGCGTCGCTACGTTCGCCGTTGGGCGATGACAACAACGCCTGGGCCGAGATTTCGCAGAACTACCTCTACCAGGGCGGCACGAGCCAGGCGGGGCCGCAGGTATCTGGTGCGGCGGCGGTGTTCGTCCAGTATTACCGCGACAACTACGGCCCGACGCCGTCGCCTGCCATGGTGAAGGCCGCGCTCATCAACTCCGCTGTGGACATGGATGACGAAGTGGAAACTGGCCCCGCGCCAAACATGGACGAAGGCTGGGGCCGCGTGGACCTCACGGAAATCATCGGCTCGCCGCGCGTGTACGACTTCGTGGACCAGACGGACTTGCTGACGAACAGCCAGACGTTTGAGCGTCGGGTCGTCATCGCCACCACGAACGAGCCATTGAAAATTACTTTGGTTTACACGGACGTGCCGGGCTTTCCGGCCACCATCCCGGCGCTGGTGAATGACCTCGACCTCGAAGTCATCGCGCCGGATGGGCGCGTGTATCGTGGCAACCAGTTCCTGGACGGTGAATCGGTGCCCGACGCGCTCGCCGCCGACAACATCAACAATGTTGAAGCCGTCCATCTCTTTGTGCCGCTGCCGGGCGAATACACCGTCCGCGTGCGCGCGCGCAAAGTCGTGACTGACGCACGGCGCGACACGCCCATCCGCGTGGATCAGGATTTCGCGCTGGTGATTTCCGGCGACATGCCGTCGTCCGGTGCCGGTTCGGTGTTTTTCGACCGCAGCGCCTACACCGTTCCCGGACGCATCGGGATCAAAGTCATTGATTACACTCAAGCCGGAGTGGACACGGTGGGAGTGCTGCTCCAGAGCACCACGGAATCGAACGCCGAGGTGGTGACGCTACAGGAGGTCGGTGCGAGCGGCGTGTTCACGGGGAGCGTGGCTACCGCGACCGGTGCCGCAGTGGGCGACGGTCGTTTGCAGATTACTCACGGAGATCTAATTCAGGTGCGCTATTCGGACGGTGCCGGGTTGTTCCGTTACGCCAACGCTGCCGGGGACTTGGTTCCGCCGGTCATCACGAGTGTCGCCACCGCCAGCCAGTTTGGTCAAACGCTCGTGACGTGGATCACGGACGAGCCGGCCAATTCGATCGTGCGCTTTAACACGAACGCAACGTTGCTCCGTTCGGCGACGAATAGTTCGCTCGTCATCGAGCACGCGGTGGAGTTGACCAATCTTGTCGCGGGGTTGACCAACAGGTATCTCGTCATCTCGACCGACGCCGCCGGCAACACCGCGACGAACAACAACGGCGGGGTGCTGTTTGACTTCGTCGCCGTGCCCGCCGCGACGGTGCTGCTCGTGGACGCCTACGTCGCTGACCCCGACAACAACTCGCCGGCCATCCCGCTCGCTGCCTACACCAACGCGCTCAACCAGACGGGCGTGAGCTACGATGTTTGGCGCGTCGCCACGCGCGGTTCTCCCTCGCTCGCCAACCTCGGGAATCATCGTGCGGTGATGTGGCGGATCAACGACAGCTTCTATCGCTCCAGCGACTCGCTCACGGCGGGACAACAAACGGTGATTCAGCAATACCTGAACGCAGGCGGCGCGTTCTTCATGGCTTCGATGGATTTGTTGACCCGCCTGGGCGACGTGCCGTTTCGCTCGAACGTGCTCCATGTCGCCGAATTTCTGGTCAATCCAGACCCGATCGGGATATGCACTGATTGCGACGAGGACGTTGGCGTGCCGGGAATTGAAGGCATTGACACCGACCCGGTGACGAGCGGCATCTCGGCGGAACTGGATTATTTGGAGTATCCGGATTTCTTCGGTTTCTTCGGCCCGGATTTCGGCGACACGTTTACGCCCGCGCTCACCGCCGCGCCGCTCTTGTTCTCGACGCTCAATGGCAAGCCTTGCGGCATGAAGTTCCCGCGCACCGGCCAGGACAGCGCGGGCCGCGTGGCGTTCCTGTCGTTCCCGCTCGACACGATGCCGGAGAGCGCGCCCGACCCGAACAACCGCGCTAACCTGCTGCGAAACATCCTCAGCTTCCTCGTGCCCGGGGTAAACGGTCTCGGCACCATCGCGCTGGACAACTCCGAGTATCCCGTGCCCGGCGGCGTCACGGTGGAAGTGGCGGACTCGGACCGCGTGGCGCTGGGGCATGCGACGGTCACGTTTTACAGCGACACAGAGCCGGGCGGGCGCACGCTGACTTTGAACGCGGTGTTGCCGTCGGGATTGTTTCGCGGCGTCATGCCGCTGGTGCCCGCGACGAGCGCGCCGGCGAACGGGCGGTTGCGCGTGAGCGACGGCGACTTGATCTGGGCCGAATACTTCGATGCTTCGGGCAACGGGATCGTTCGCGCGAGCGCGTTGGTGGACGCGCAGTTTCCGATCATCGCCAACGTGACGAACGTGGCGGGCTACGAAGACGCCTTTGTGACCTGGACCACGTCGGAGGACACCGACGCGCTGGTGCAGTTTGGCGACTCCACGTTCCTTGGGCGCACGGCGTATCGCAGCGAGTTGGACACCAGCCACAGCGTTCAGTTGCCGCGCTTGCAGCCGGATCGCCGCTATTACTACCGCGTCGTGAGCCGCGACCTGGCGGGCAACGTGGTCGTGGATGACAACGGCGGCGAGTTTTACAGCTTCCGCACGCGGCGGCCGCTCTATCCGCCGCTGACGGAGCACTTCGACTCCGGCACCAACGGCTGGACGGTTTTCGATGGCGAGGAAACGCAGTCCGGGTGGACGCTGGGCGCGCCGAACAACCTGTGGGAAAGCGCCGCCGTCTCACCGCCCAACGCCTGGGGCAGCGTGCTCAACTTTGGGTTCCTCGATGGTGCGGACACGTTCCTGGTCAGTCCGGCGATTGACCTGACGAGCGCCGCCACGGCAAGGCTGCGTTTCTGGCACAGCTACAATTTCATCCCGCAAGGCGACGACATCTGGGAATACGGGCAGTTGATCCTCGTGACGAACAACGTGGCGGTGGAACTGGCTTACTACGAAGACGACGCCGCCAGTTGGTACGAGGAGGAAATCAACCTTACTCCGTTCGTCGGGCAGGTGGTGTATCTCGCCTGGTATTACTCCTTGTTCTCGGTGGACCGCGCGCTTCGCGCCGGCTGGTTGGTGGACGACGTTTCGATCACGGCCAGCAATTTCACGTCGGGCACCATTCGCATCTCGAACAACCTGGCGCAGGCGGACTTCGTCCTGAGCGGCTCGTTGAACCGGACGGGGCAGGGGACGTTCACGCTCATCACCAACGCGCCGGTCGGACCGTACAGCATCGCGTTTAATCCAGTGCCGTTCTACCAGACGCCCGCCGCGCAATCGAACACGCTCGTGGGCGGGGCGACGCTGTCCTTCGCGGGCGATTACACCTTCGCCGACGTGAATCACAACGGCATCTCCGACGCGTGGGAGGAAGAGTTCTTCGGTGAAGTCGCGCCGGGCCGCACGCGGTTGAGCGACAGCGATGGCGACGGCTTCACCGACTTCGCCGAGTTCATGGCGGGCACGGACCCGACGCTGCCGGACTCGCATCTGGAACTCGCCGAACCGACCGTGCCCGCGCCCGGTTCGCTGCGGCTGGAATGGTCCTCCGTGCCGGGGCGTGAGTATCGCGTGCTCGGCAGCCGCGACGCGGTGAGTTGGACGCCGATCACCGGCTGGACACGGGCCGCGGTAGCGACGGTGAGTCACACGCTCCCAGCGCCGACGCCGAATGCCCCGAACTTGTTTCGCGTGGAAGTCCGCCCCTGACGGATCGGGGCAATGGTGTCTTGCTTGTCGCTTTTGCTGGCGAGCGTCGCATCTCAACCGGCTTCGGTGTCCGCTTCCAGGTGAAACATCATCCGGCGACTTGAAGTAACGATGACCTCAGACCAGCGCATGACGATGAAGACCGTTCGCCGGACGATGGCCTAGTCTCTGCTAGGAAGTCTGTGCGTGTGTTTATGAAATCTAGATTAATGGATGGTTTTCTTCAAATGTCGCTGCGGCCCGCGGTCGTTGGGGGGGGGTAAGCGGGATTTCGCTTTATTTCTCCGGTATTTTGAAAATTGTGAGACTGTGTTCCCATCTTTCCGGACGAATCGCCTCGTCAGCTAGTCTGCTGTCCTTGAAGTGTCTGCCATTATTTCTTCGAGTTTAGCGCGTGCGCGGGTGATTTTTTCCAGGATGGCGGCACCTTCGGCACGCCAGACGTAGCGCTGCGGTTGGCGGTTGCGTTCGGCCAGCCAGGC
>JANNEF010000324.1:0-19431 GCA_031378375.1 Verrucomicrobiota bacterium
CCAGGAGATCACGCCGGCGGCCCGGTTTCGGTTCGACGGCATCAGCGGCCTCACGGTGGGTGACTATGACAAGGACGGGCGGCTCGACATTTACGTCTCGCGCCTCAACACCGCGCAGACCGAGCGTAACGCGCGCAACTCGTGGATTGACGGGCCGGGCGGGCCGGGCAACCAACTCTGGCGCAACCTGGGCAACTGGAAGTTCGAAGAAGTCTCCGAGGCGGCCAACGCCCAGGCCGGGCGCCGCTCCTGTTTCACCGCCGCCTGGCTGGACGCGAACACCGACGGGTGGCCGGACATTTACGTGATCAACGAATTCGGCGGTGGCGTGCTGCTGGTGAACCAGACCAACGGGACGTTCAAGGAGCAGGCGTTGATTGACGATCCCGGCGACTTCGGATCGATGGGCATGGCGGTCGCCGATTTCGACAACGACGGCAACGTGGACATCTACACCGCCAACATGTACAGCAAGGCTGGCCGGCGCATCATGGAGAACCTGCCGCCGGAGAGCTACCCGCCGGACGTTTTCACGAAGATGAAACGGTTCGTCACCGGCAGCGAACTCTACCGCAATCACGGCGGGCTGAAGTTCGAGCGCGTCGGCAGGCCCATGCGCGTTCACGCAGTGGGCTGGGCGTATGGAGCGGCCTTTGTGGATCTGGACAACGACGGCTTCCTCGACATCTACGGCACGGCCGGCTTCATGAGCGTCAACAAGGAAGAGCCCGATGGTTGACCCTGCCTCTGGCAGGCTGTCGTGTCACAGCCTTTCGACCGGATGGCGATCTGTCCCGCGCCCAAAAAACCCGACGCGCGGCTGAAGGATTGGTGGGTGGAGAACCCGTGGCAAATCGCCGCCAAGGGCAAAAGCCTCAGCGGCTATGAGCGCAACCGCGTTTACCTCAATTCGCGCGGTCGTGAGTTCTTCGAAATCTCCGGCCTTACCGGCGGTGCGGACAGCGACGGCGACGGACGCTCGGTGGTGGCTTCGGACTTCAATGGCGATGGCATGGAGGACCTCATCGTGCGCCAGGCGGGCGGCGGATCGTTCCTGTTGTTCGAAAACCGTTTTCCCAAGGCGCATTGGCTGGCCGTGACGTTGCGCGGGACGAAGAGCAACACGCAGGGCATCGGCGCGCGGATCGTGGCGGAGGTCGGCTCGCAGAAAATCGTCCGCGAACTTTACCCGGCCAACGGCTTCAAGGCGCAAGGCCCCGCGCGCGTCCATTTCGGCCTCGGCCAGTCGGCGAAAGTGGACCGGCTGACGGTGACGTGGCCCAGCGGGTTAGTGCAGCAACTCACCGAAGTCGCCGCCGACCGGCACATCCGCATCAGCGAAGGCGAGGCGCAGGTGTCCGCGTTCAAGAACCCGCCGCGTTGATCGACCAGTGGCTGTGGCGCTGGCGCCCTCGCCCGCAAAAAAATACGGCAGACGTGAGTGTCTCCCGACGGCCCATTTCAAAACACCCGTTAAGGAAAAACTATCCCGGTCCGCCCGCTTGCTGCTACGCTGCGTGCCGTGCCGGTTTCCAACACGCCTCCACTTTGCGCCTGCTCCTGCTGACATTTTTCCCGCTGCTCGCTCTGGTCGCACTGGCTCCGGCGGCCGGCGCTCTGGATTGGCAACCGGCCGCAGGTGGCCGGGTCGCGGAACTGGCCGCGCGCCCAAACGGAAAGGCCGGCTTCACTTCACTGTCCGGCCGCGAAACCGGCGTGGCCTTTACCAACCTGCTGACTGAGGAGCGTGGTATCACCAACCAGATTTACATGAGCGGCGCCGGTGTGGCCTGCGGTGACGTGGACGGCGACGGTTGGTGCGATGTTTATTTCTGCGGTCTGGATTCGCCGAACGCGCTGTACCGAAATCTTGGCGGCTGGAAATTTCAAGATGTCACGGCGTCGGCAGGCGTGACCTGCGCGGACCAGGCTTCAACCGGCGCGGTGTTCGCGGATGTGGACGGTGACGGCGATCTCGACTTGCTGGTCAACGCCCTCGGACGCGGGACGCGGCTGTTTCTCAACAACGGCAGGGGCGGATTCCGTGAGGACACGATGGCGGCTGGCCTTGCAAGCCGGTCCGCCGCCATGTCGCTGGCCCTGGCCGATGTGGACGGTGATGGTGATCTCGATCTTTACGTGGCCAACTACCGGTCGAGCACCTTCCAGGATGCGCCGGCGCTGCGGTTCCGTGTGAGCGTCACCAATGGCGTGCGCGCGATCAGCATGATTGACGGCCGTCCGGTGACGCCGGAGGAGGCGGTGCGCTTTGCGGTCAATCCTCGCGGCAACACCATTCTAGAAAACGGTGAGGCGGACGTGCTCTGGCTCAATGATGGTCGCGGTCGTTTCACGGCGGCTTCGTGGACCGACGGCACGTTTCGCGACGAAGCCGGCCTGCCGCTCTCCGCGCCGCCCTACGATTGGAGTTACTCGGTGATGTTTCGCGACATGAATGGCGACGGCTCGCCGGACATCTACGTTTGCGGCGACAGCGATTCGCCCGACCGCATCTGGCTCAACGACGGCGGGAGGCGTTTCCGCGCCATGTCCGCGCACGCGTTGCGCCAGACCAGTTTCTCCTCGATGGGCGTGGACTTCGCCGATTTGAACCGCGATGGCTTCGACGAGTTTTTCGTCGCCGACATGTTGAGCCGCGAGCGCACGCTGCGGCACCGGCTGATGGTGGACCGCTCCCCGCCGTCACCCGTCGGGCTGGGTGGTGAGCGCGTCGCCGTGCCGCGCAACACGCTCTTCCTAAATCGCGGCGACGGCACCTATGCCGAGATGGCGCAGTTCGCCGGCGTCGAGGCGTCGGACTGGTCATGGTGCCCGGTCTTCCTCGACGTGGACCTGGATGGTTACGAGGATCTGCTCATCACCACGGGGCTGGAGCGCAGTTTGCGCGACGCCGACGCCCGGCAGCGCATTGAAGTCATCAAGGCGCGGCAAAAGCTTTCCACCCGCGAATTTCAGGAGCTGCGCAAAAGCATGCCCAGACTCGACACGCCCAACTACGCCTTTCGCAATCGCGGCGACCTGACCTTTGAGATGGCCGGTGACGCCTGGGGTTTCAATTCGCGCCTCGTTTCACAAGGGATGGCGCTGGCCGATCTGGACAACGACGGGGACCTCGACGTGGTCATCAATGTTTTGAACGGCCCGGCACTGGCTTATCGCAACGACGCGAGCGCCCCGCGAGTGGGTGTTCGTCTCAAAGGAGCCGGTGGAAACACCCGCGGCATCGGAGCGAAGATCAAATTCCTTGGCGGCGCGGTACCGCTCCAGAGCCAGGAGATGATCGCCGGCGGACGTTACCTGTCGGGCGACGACGCGATGCGCGTGTTCGCACCCGGCAAGGCGACCAACGCGCTCTCCATCGAAGTCACCTGGCGAAGCGGCGGGCGAAGCGTTCTCAGCGACCTCAAGCCCGATTCGGTTTACGAAGTGACCGAAGCAAAATCAACGTCAGCCCTGGGTTCCCCGAAGCCTGCCGCCCGTCCATTCTTCAAGGAGGTGAGCGAGATTCTCAGTCACGTCCATCACGAGGAGCCGTTCAACGATTTTCAACGCCAGCCTTTGCTCCCCCGGCGTTTCAGCCAACTCGGCCCCGGGGTCTCTTGGTGCGACTTCAACGGCGACGGACGGGACGACCTGATCATCGGCGCCGGACGTGGCGGCGAACTGGGCGTCTTCATGAACAACGGGCAGGGTGGCTTTGAGCGTATCAGCGTGCTGGATTTGACCGGCAAACTTGGTGGCGACGCCGCGACGGTGCTGAACGTGCCTTCGTCCGCCGGCAGCACGCTGTTGCTGGCGGTGTCGAATTACGAGACTGGCTCCACCAACGAGTCGTCGGTGTTGCGTTTCGACATCAGCGCCCAAACTGTCCAGCCCGGGGAGGCGCTGCCTGGCCAGGAATCAAGCGCCGGCCCGATGGCGCTGGCGGATGTGGATGGCGACGGTGAGCTTGACCTGTTCGTTGGCGGGCGCGTCGTGCCGGGGCGTTATCCCGAGCCGGCGTCGTCCCGGCTGTGGCGCGGAGTCGGCGGGCAGTTCCGACTGGAGGAGGACGCCAGTAAACTGTTCGCCAACGTCGGCCTGGTGAGCGGCGCGGTGTTCAGCGATCTTGATGGCGACGGTTTCCCGGAATTGATCCTGGCCTGTGAGTGGGCGGCGGTGCGCGTGTTTCGCAATGTGCGTGGAAAATTCACGGAAGCGACGAACCTGCCCGGCCTCGCGAAGTTCACCGGCTGGTGGAACAGTGTGACGACGGGTGATTTCGACGGCGACGGCCGCATGGACATCGTGGCCGGGAACTGGGGGCGCAACTGCAAACATCAGTTCTACGTGACCAAGCCGCTGCGGATTTTATACGGCGACTGGCTTGATGATGGAGGTGTGCAGATGCTGGAGGCGTTCGATGACCCGGCCAGCGGCAAGGTTTTGCCATGGCGGCATCGCGAGGCGCTCATGCAGGCAATGCCGTGGCTGGAGGAACGGTTTCCGACAGCGACGACTTACAGTATGGCCGGCATCGCCGACATTGTTGGCGAGCGCCGGGCCGCGATGAAGGAACTGAGCGCCGCGACGCTAGACTCGATGGTCTTTCTCAATCGCGGAGACCATTTCGAAGCGAGATCGCTGCCGATGGAAGCGCAGTTGGCTCCGGTCTTCGGTGTGAATGTGGCTGACTTCGACGGCGACGGGAAGGTGGACATTTTTTTATGTCAGAATTTTTTCGACGTTGACGCCGAAACGTCCCGCCACGACGCCGGTCGAGGGTTGTGGCTGAAGGGGGACGGGCGGGGCGAGTTCGCCGCAGTGTCCGGCTTGCAAAGTGGAGTGGTGCTTCATGGTCAGCAGCGTGGGTCCGCGCTGGGGGACTATGATGGCGACGGGCGGATTGACCTGGCGGTGGCGCAGAACGGAGCCGCCACGAAGCTCTATCACAACGAAGGAGCGAGGGCGGGCTTGCGCGTGCGGCTCAAAGGCGCCGCGGGCAATCTCGCGGGAATCGGCGCGGTGGTGCGGTTCGCTTTTGGTGCGCGACTCGGGCCGGCGCACGAAATCCATGCAGGCTCCGGCTACTGGTCCCAGGATGCTGCGGTGATCGTGATGGCGACTCCGGAATCGCCCTCGCGAGTGCTCGTGCGTTGGCCGGGTGGCAAGACGGTGCAGGCCGATGTTCCGGCAGGCGCGCGTGAAATTGGGATTGGATTCAACGGACGGATAACCCGGCTCCGGTAAGCGTCCGTCAGGACAGGATGGATTTGGCCGCGCGCAACAGGGCGTCCATTTCAGCATCAGTGCCGATGGTGATGCGGAGATAGTCGCGCACCTCGGGGTAGGGCCACCAGCGCACGAGAATTTTCCGGGCGCGCAATTTCGCGAGCCAGGTCTGCGCGGAAAATTTCGGAGGTCGCACGAGAATGAAATTGGTCTGGCTCGGCCGCACCGCGAAGCCGAGCCGCGCCAACTCGAGGGTAAGCCGGGCGCGGGTGGCGGTGATGCGGAGAAAGTTTTTTCGGTAGTAGGGCAGGTCGCTGAGGGTGGCGAGCGCGGCCACCTGGCCAAGGCCGTTCACATTGTAGCTGTCGCGGATTTTATCCAGCGCAGCAATCAGCTCCGGATGACCGATGAAATATCCCACCCGCAGAAAGCAAAGCGAGTAGGCCTTGGAAAAAGTCCGCGCGACGAGCACATGCGGATGCTTCAACGCGAGGGACATGGCGTTCTCAGCCGCAAAATCCACGTAGGCCTCGTCGAGGATGAGGACACCCCGATGCGCGCGGCAAAGTGTGTCCAATTCCGCCGTGGTGAAACCGCTTCCACTCGGCGCGTTCGGGGTGGTGACAAATGTGAGCGCGGCCTGGAAATCCCAAGCGCGTGCTCGTTTGAGTTCTGCCACGGCCGGCAAGCGAAAATCTTCGGTCAGTGGAACGGGATTTCGCCTCGCGCCGTGAATGTCCGCCAGCACCGGATAGAGCGAGTAGCTGGGCGTGAAATACTGGATGGTCGCGCGGGATGTTGGTCCAGCGGGTTCCACGAAAGCCCGCGTGGCCAGGGCCAGCAGCTCATCTGAGCCGTTGCCGATGATGATGTTGGCCGGTGAACAATCATGAAGTTGCGCGAGCTTTTGCCGCAGCGTTTCCGCTGTCGGATTCGGGTACAGCCGGAGCCGTCCGTCGGTGGCGGCCCGGATTGCAGCCAGAACTTTCGGCGAAGGCGGGCAGGGGTTTTCGTTGGTGTTGAGTTTGACCAACCCCTTGATCTTTGGCTGCTCGCCCGGCACGTAGGCGTGCAATTTTCGCACCAGCGATCGTATGAGCGAAGGAGAATGTTTCATCGGCGACTCGCCCTCTCCGTGGTCTGGCGACGTGCTGTTTTCGACTTGGAACCTGCGGTCGTGATCCGAATGGCAGCCGAGCAGCCGTGCGCATCCAAGCCTTCGATTTCTGCGAACTTGAGCAGCGGTTTAAGTGCTTTCTTCAAAGCCGCGCGTGTGTACTCGACGACGCTGGTCCGGCGCTGGAACTGATCCACCGTGAGACCACCAAAACTGGCGCCCGCGCCGCCTGTCGGCAAGGTATGGCTTGGGCCGGCGACGTAATCACCCACGACCGTTGGCGAGTAATGTCCGAGGAAAATCGCGCCGGCGGTGATGATGCCCTGGCTGACACGGCAGTTGTCGCGTGTCATCACTTCGCAATGCTCCGGGGCGATTTGATTTACCAGTGTGATGCCGTCGGCCAGCGTTCGCACCTGGATGAGCCAGCCGTGTTGGGCGAGCGCGGCCCGGATGAACTCGCGCCGGGAGAGTTTCGGGAGTTGCCGGGTGATTTCTTTCTCGACGCTGCGTAAAATTTTCAATGACGGCGTCACCAACCAGACGCGTTCGTGGCCGGAGCCGTGTTCGGCCTGCGCGAGCAGATCGGCGGCGATGAAGCGCGGGTTCGCGGTGTCGTCGGCCAGCACGAGCACGTCGCTGGGGCCGGGCAAAAGGTCAATGGCGACATGGCCAAAAAGCAGGCGTTTGGCGGCCACGACGTAGGCGTTGCCGGGGCCAAAAATCTTCTGCACTGGCCGGATGGTTGACGTGCCATAAGCCATTGCCGCGATGGCCTGCGCGCCGCCGAGTCGGTAAATCTCCGTCGCGCCCGCCGCCCGCACGGCGAAGAGCAGCGCGGGGTTAATCCCGCCATCCCGCCCACAGGGTGTGCAAACCACGATTTCTTTGCAGCCCGCCACGCGCGCGAGCGTGATGGTCATGAGCGCGGTGGACGCCAGTGGCGCGGTGCCGCCGGGGATGTAGATGCCGACGCGCTGGAATGGATCAAATTTTTCGCCCACCGCCGCGTGGTGCGAATTCCACATCCACCAGTCCTTGCGCCGGGATTTTCGCGCGAACGCGGCGATGTTCCGTTCGGCGACGGCGACGGCGGCGCGCAGTTCTTCATCCGCTTTCAGCGAAGCGTTGAAAAGCTCCGCCTGCGTTACCGGCAATTGCTCCGCAGTCAGCTTCGCGCGGTCAAACCGTTCGGTGAACTCCACCAGCGCCGCGTCGCCTCGCTGAAGGACGGCTTCGAGGATGCCTCGGGCACGCTCCTCAATCGTCGGGTCGAAGAGGCTCGACGCGGACGCCAGTTGACCCAATTGGCTGGCGAAATTTGAATCGGTGAAACGGATGACTTTCATTGTGAGGGCAGACGTTAGGGGAAGTGGATGGAAAAGTCAAAAATCACCGGCCCGGCCACCCGTCGAGGCACGCGATCCATCACGTACGGACGCGGGCGCGAGCGTGGATGCAAGTGCTGCGTTGTCGCCCGTCATTCTCACTTCGGAAGCTGGCCCCGTGTTTGCTCAGTGTAGCTGGTCAACTCATGAGCACCAGAAAGGCAAGCGATATGCGAGTAACCAGTCAGATCCCGTTGCGTTTTTTTCACTCATACCGCGCAGATTTCACGCTGCCAATTCAGCAGAAGGCGCTGCCGGCGAAATTGTCGCCGCTCAGCATCAAGAAGATTTCCAGTCACGAGTTTAGCTGGGTCAGCAGGGCCAATGGAGTCAAGTTTGAGCGAAACGGTGGACCTGGCGGATGACCTCGTCCGCCTGACTGGCGGTGTCCACGCGGCTGCCAATCGTCGGGAGCGGTTGCGGGTCCGGCCTGTGTGGGCCGGCAGCCCGCGCCACACGGTGAGCGAGGCGCTGTTGTTGGGGTTCGTCGTCTCTCGCGCCTGACCCGCTATTCCTGGAGGCGGAGGAGACCAGGCTGGCGTCTGGCTTCTCCGTTCTCCAGGTTTTTTTGAAAGGATCATTACCGGCGGCGACTTGGACAGCGCAGGCGTTTACCTGGACGCACTGCGATGGAACTGACACCGGGTGGATGGTTCCTCCTCCGCCGTATTTTCAGTCTGCTGGCTTGGCGCTACGGTTTTGCTTTCACCAGCTTGCCGCCCGTCAACACGAGGAACCGCTCGCCCCGCCAGGTGACGTTCCGGCCCAAAAAAGCCAGCGCCCAAATCCCCACTTGTAACAAGTCCTTCGCCGGTGCGAGCCACAGCGAGTGGAGGTCCGCGCGGCGGGTGAGCTTTCGCTCATTAAAAAACGCCGTGGCCATGCGTGCGAACAGGCAGACCGCCGCCGCAATGCCCGCCCGCCATGAAGGTTGAGTGACCCACCACGCGAGCGGCCACAACGTCGCGTTGCTGAGGATGCTCAAAAAATACGGCCCCGGCTGGCACACGCGAATGGTTCGTGCCCAGCGCAGTTGGTGCCGCCAAACCTCGCGCCACGACATCGGTTCGGAGCGACACTCGACCACGACCGGGCACAGGGCGATGCGCGCGCCGTTCCGCGCGATCTGGTGGCCGAGTTGGTAGTCATCCGCCAGGTGATCCACCAGTGCTGCGAACCCGCCGATCTGATCCAAGTGTGTGCGGGTCGTTGCCATCACGGCGCCCAGCGCGAAGTCCACCGGCTTGAGGCTGCGCGACTGCAACACCTGGCTCCAGAAATCGGCGTTCACAGCGAAGGACTCCCAGCGCATGGGGAGGTTCGCCGGCTTGGCCAATTCATAAAAGCTGCACACCAGGCCAACGGTGGTCTCGTGCAGCGGCCCGACCGCTTGCGCCAGAAAATCGGACGGAGCCCACACATCGGCGTCGCTCACGGCGATGACCTCATGCCGTGCGTGCCGCGCCAGTTGGATCAACTTTGACACCTTCGCGTTCGGTCCCAGTTGCTCGGTGCAGACCATGAGGTGGGCGTCCGCCTGGGGATGCGACGCCATCAGGCGTCGCACCACCTCGCAGACCGGATCGTCCGCCGCCGTCACTCCGAAGAGAATTTGCAACGGCCCTCCATAATCCTGCGCCAGCCAACTGCGCAGGCACTCCGCCGTCTCTGCGTCACAGCCCTTGAGCGGCTTGAGCAGGGTCACGCCCGGCGGTTGCGATGGCGCGCGGCTGCGCAAGTGCAGTGGGAAGCGCCGCGCCACGACGAACTGCCAGAGCGTGAGCGCCAGGCTCAGGAACGTCAGAGTTGCGAGGGCGATGGTCAGGAGCACGCCGGATGGTTTAACAGGGTCAGCCAGCGGGCAAAAGCCTTTTGCGGGAAACACGCGGCTGCCACTTCTCCCCCGGTCTGTTCAACTCCGAAGCTGGCGAAACACCGACAGTGGCGCGCGGCCTTCAGGCCGCTTCAGCGTGCGAGGAAAAAGTGCATCGTAACCCGCAGACTTGCGGACGGTGAGGCGGCCTTATGGCCGCGCACCACTGTCAGCGCAACGCCTGCTTCGGAGCTTCGGGTCCAATCGCAGGCCGGCAAAAAAAAAGAGGCCGGACTTGCGTCCGGCCTCCGTGTGATTTTAAGTCTTCAGCTTACGGTGTGCGCAAGCGGAAGAACAGTTTTGTCCCGGATGTCGGTCCAGTGATGACATACGGGCTGGTCGCACTCACGACACCCCAAGTTGCGGCAGCAGCGCCTGGGTCGTTGTTTTCAACCAGCACACACGAGCCGGTCCAACTGACCGTGATGGTGTCAGTGTTGACGTCATACGCAATCGTCGGCTCTTCGCAGCCTTCGGGCGGCGGCAGGAAGCACGGCACATGGGCGATGATCTGCATGCCGAACACGATGTCCGAGCTGGGCAGGGTCGCGTTATGCACTTCCACCGCCAGATAGTTGTTCCCGCTCACCAGCGCGACATTGGTCACGCTGAAGGCTTCGGCCCGCGCGGCGTCGGCCGGCGTTCCGTGCAACACGGGGCTGTTGGTGGCGTCGATGCCAACGCGCAGCAGCGGTGTGCCGTTGTTATACAGGATGATGCCGTCATCAGCGTAGAAGTTCATCTCGAAGATGACTCCCGTTGTATCATACGGGAAGCTGATCGGAACCAAGGCACGCAGGTAGAACGACTGTAGCGTGTTGGTAATCGTGGTCTTGATCAGGTTGCTGATGGCCAGCGTGGTCTCGAAGCCGAACATGCCCTGGCCAGTCAGCCACGAGGAGTCATTGTATCCCGCCGCCTGCCAGGTTTGGCCGTCCAGATTGTTGGTTTCGTACTTCCAATCGCCCATCTGGGCCACGAGGACAAAGCGGGAATCCACTTTGAGCGAGTTGCTGCCGGGCTTGATCGGGTTCATCGCTTCCGATGGATCTGTCACGCCGGTGACCGTCACGGTGTAGTTGACACCGAAGACGCGGCCCGGAGGCGCGAGGGTCAGCACGACGTTCGTGCCGTTGACCAGTGTGGCACTAAGAACCGTCACTCCCGGAATGTTGTAGTTGGCGATGTTCTCAGCCGTGGATTGTTTCACCACTTCGGAGTAGGTGACGGTGATGGTTTCGAGGTTGGTGCTGCCGGAGACGGTGACCAGCGTCGGGCAGTTCGTGTCGGCGATGACGATCAACTGTGAATTCCGGCTGTTGGTCGAGCCGAATTCGTTGACGGCCTTGAGCTGGTAAACGCCCGCGTCGCTGGGTTTCACCGGGGCGAAATGAACGGCGGAAGCCGTGGCACCGGGGAGGTTCGTGCTATTTTTGCACCATTGGAGCGACACGTTGGGGCCGCTGACATCGGCAGAGATGGTTACGGCCTGGCCTTCCGTGACGGTTTGCGTGACGGGCGGTTCCTGATCGATGCCCGGAGGCGTCGTCAGCACGACGTAATCAATGATCAAACACGGACGGTTGTTTGTGGTGAGGGCGTCCGACGAGTCGAACCGGTAGCCGTCGGTGCCGCCGGGTAGGATGACCCAGCCGAAGTTGGCGGCGCCGTCCGACCAGGCCTGCACGGAGGTGGTGACGTCCACATCGCGGACGACGCCAATGGTGCCGGGCCGCGGATTGATGATCGTGGCATTGGTTTCGGTCACGGCTTCGCTGCCGTCGTTTTGGATGCCGTTTACCAAGGTATTCCAAGTGTCGGTGGTGTCATTCCAAGCGACCAACATGCGATGGAAAGTGGGGCTGTCGCCGTCGTTGGAGGTGCGGAGTTTGAGCGTGGCGGAGTTGATCAGTGCGCCGGCGGGGATCTGGCCGGGGTTCGGGCCGATGATGTCGTCGAAGCGCAACAGGCCGTGGGCGATCGGGCCGGCACCGTCCACCAACACCTCAACATTGGCTCCGAAAAGGTCGTCGGGCACTGTGGCGTTCAGGTAGGTGTCGTGCGTGCCGGCGTAAACGCCGTCGTTCTTGAAGCCGATCAGGTTGCGGATGATGATCTCGTTGTCGGGAGCCACCATCGGGTTTCCGTTGGCGTCAGTTACCGAGCCGTCGGTGGCGATCAGTTTGTAAACATTCCCAGCAACCGGGCCGGGGAGAGTGAACGAACTAAACGTGAGGGTCTTGCGATCCAGGGACAACACCGGGTCCGCCGCGCTGTGATCCAGCGGGTCGGGCGAGCCGGGGCCACTGACATATTCGTAGGACCATGAAAAGCGGTCGAAAGCCGTGTCACCCATCGCTTCATTGAAGGTGACGATCAGGACGGTTCCACCCGGTTGAAAGTCGGCGGTGAGCATCACGGGCGCGGTTACGTCATCCACCACGGTCACGACCGAGTTGGCGCTGGTGACCGGGCTGCCGACGGCACCGGAGATGACGCAGAAGTAGTTGCCGCTACTGGTGGGGAATACGGCGGGGCCGATGGTCAGGGTGGCGCTGGTGGCACCGGCGATGAGGCCGGCCGGGCCGTGCCACTGGTAGGTGGGGCCGGTGCCGCTGACGACCACGCTGATGTTGGTGCTGAAGCCTTCGTTCACGCTGATGGGCGTCTGTGGCTGGGTGACGATGGCGATTGGCGAGGCGGCGCCGAAGCTGAAGTTATCAATCGCCAGGATGCAGTCCGTGCCGCCGTCGTTCACGTTGAACCAGCGCAGGACGATGGTTTCGCCGGGTTGAATCGGCGCGGCCGGGGTATAAATGCCGCCGATGTTGGGTATCCGGTTGGCCCCGAGGTTGCCATCGAACACCTGGCTGGCCGTGCCGCCGCCGATGCCGGGATAATCGAAGCCCGAGCCCATCAGAATGGCGGTGGTGGCGGTGGTGACGTTGCTGTAGAACATCGTCATGGTTTCAACGTTCGCAGGGACGGTGTTGTTGCGCCATTTTTCAGCGTCGTAGCTGACGGCGAAACTGGAGATAGCCACGCCGGAGTTGTTGATGATATGCACGTCGGTGACGCGGTTGCCGCCGGTGGGGCCGGTGCCCAGCGAGCGGTCACCCGTGTTGGGGTTGCCCACGTTGGTAATGCCCACGTTCCACCCCTGGATCGTGTTGACCGGGGCGACGTTGCCCATTTGGACGGCGACGACGCTGGTGACACCGAAATTTGTGCCGACGGTCCAGTTGGCCGGCGCGGTGGTGCCGGCGACCCCCATCGAATCGAAATTCTCAGTAATGGTGGTGCCGGTGTAACTGACTTGGGCGGACGCGGAGAGCGCGGCCAGCAGGGCCACGGTAATCGCGGCCAGTTTGGTTGTCGCAGACCCCAACCAGTTGGGCCGGCTCATCCGAGCCAATTTATTCAATATGATTCCACGCATAAACAGTGTCTTTCTTTGTGCTACTGCCCCGGTTGACCGGGCCTTGACGATTTCAAGGCACGTTCCCCCAAGGGATACTTCGAGTGATGATTGTTGTTGTGTTGTTAACACGGTGATGGATTACAAATACACGAATCGTTTTTGAATTACCAGAACTTTTTTGAAGAATTTTTGAACGCGCGGCGTCGGCACCCAAAAAAGGCGCACGAAGAGGTAATTCTCTCTCCGCTGAGGTTGGCCGGTGGCGCGCATGGGAGTGACGTTAGGTGAAACGCGGCGGGCACGCCATGGGGTATTTACCCCATGCCGGTGCCGTGCCAGAAGTGGAAACACCAGGCCATCTACCGGCTCCCGGACGAGCGCGTGGGCCAGTGGAGCGCCATCGCCGAGACGATGGTTCGCTTGGCGGACGCGGGCCTGCGGGCGCGCGGTCGGCGCTCAATGCCCCGCCGCCGTCACGGGCAGGAGGAGGTTGAAGCAGGTGCCCCGGTTCAACTGGCTCCCCACGGTGATGACGCCGGAATGTTCCTGAATGATCCGCCGTGTGATGGGCAACCCCAGGCCGGTGCCCTGTGGTTTGGTGGTGAAGAACGGCTCGAAGAGGCGCCCCAGATTTTCCGGCGGCACGCCCACGCCCGTGTCCGCGACGGTCACGCGCAGCACGGGCTGGGTGCGGTGGGCCGGCAACTGGGGCGCGGCGGCGTCGGGCGGCAGAATTTCCGTGGCCACGATCAATTGCCCGTCCGGCCCCATGGCTTCGAGCGCGTTGAAGAAGAGGTTGATGAATGCCTGTTGCAACTGGTAGCGGTCGCCTTTGAGCAGGTCCGGGACGGCGGCGAAGGCGCGGTGGACGGTGATTTTTTTGCCCTCGAGATGGTGGATGATCAGATGGAGGGAATGGTCGAGCAGTTCGTGGAGGTGGAGGGGCGCAAAGGTCGGCTTGGCGGGGCCGGCAAAGCGCAGCATCTGGCTGACGATGGAATCAATGCGGCGCATCTCGCGCGCGACGATGTCGGCCAGCTCGGCTTCCGGGTTCTGGCGGAGCAAGAGGTCCACGAAGGTCTTGACGGCCACGAGCGCGTTCTTGATTTCATGGCCCATGCTGGCCGAGAGCGTGCCGATGCTGGCCAGGCGGTCGAGCTGGCGGAGGTTTTGTTCCAGCCGTGCCACGGCGGTGAGGTCGTTGAGCACGAGGATGACGCCGTCGGGCCGGCCCTTGGGATTGCAGGTGAGGGTCGTGCTGGCGCAGAGGCAAAGCTGGCTGCCGTCCGCCGCCGTGATGAAAATTTCGCGGCTGGAGAGAGGCCGGCCGGTGGCGAAGGTTTCCTGGATGAGTTGCTGGAAGGCCGCCGGGAGCGCGGTGGCCGGTTCATGGAGGAGGTCGCGGGCGTGGAGGCGGGTGAGTTTTTCGGCCGGAGCGTTGAAGGCGGTGAGGGTGCGGCGCTCATTGACGGCGAGCACGCCGCACGCGAGGCAGCCGCGCAACGCGTCGGCAAAGTTCAACCCTTCGCATCCATCGTCCGTCATGCCTGGACCGTCATTCAACATATCGCGGATAAACCAACGTACCGGTGCAATCCATTCTTCCCGGGCGGCTGCGCTGCTGTGTGTATCCCACCAGTGGAGGCCACCAACCCGGTTGCGGGTGGGTGCCATTTGTTACCAGTTCAACGGCCCGGCGGAGCCGTGGGTTACATGTGACGGGTGGCAGCATATCGGCGTGCCCGTCGGGGGCAATCAAAAAGGCCGGAATGGGCCGAAATATAAGATTGAGCGGCGGGAGTGGTTGGTGTGTCTATAAAGATTCGCCCGCCGGCAGACGCACGGTGGATTCCGCCGGGATTCACTAGTTTGAAGAATCGGCGGGCGCGCGCAGTCCAAGCTTCACTGATGAAACCAATGACATGGATCACTTTGGCCGTGGTGCTGTTGACCGGCCTGTCCCTGCGCGCCGAGGAAGACAAGGGATACAAGAACGTGGGCGTGGCGGAATTCGCGAAGTTGAGCGCGGACAAGGCGAACGTGGTGATTGACGTGCGCACGCCGGCGGAATACGCCGCCGGCCACATCGCCGGGGCGGTGCTGATTGATTGGAACGCGCCGGACTTCGCGCAGAAGATCGGCGTGCTGAACCGGAGCAAGACGTATCTGGTCCATTGCGCCAGCGGCGGCCGCAGCGCCAAGGCGTGCGAGAAGATGAGCAAGCTGAAGTTCACCAACTGCGTGAATCTCGAGGGCGGCTTCAAAGCCTGGGAAAAGGCGGGCAAGCCAGTGGCGAAATAGTTCCGGGTTTCGCCCGCAGTAGGCTTCTGGCATATTCCGTCCGTGCCCGCGACGGAACAGGTTCGCAAGAAACTCGGCGAGTTGCCGCACAAGCCCGGCGTGTACCTGATGAAGGACCGCTTCGGCACGGTCATCTACGTGGGCAAGGCGCGCGACCTGCGCCAGCGGGTGAACCAGTATTTCCATCCGTCCCGGCGGCTGGGGTGGGACTTGAAGTTCAACGCGCTGGTGGAGGCGATTCACGATCTGGACGTGCACGTAGTCCGGAGCGAGCCGGAGGCGCTGCTGCTGGAGAGCCGGCTGATCAAGGAATTCCATCCGCGTTACAATGTCAGCTTCCGCGACGACAAGCGGTTTCTGCTGCTCAAGGTGAACCTCAACGATCCGATTCCGCGCTTCACCCTCACGCGCCTGCGCACGGACGATGGGGCGCGTTACTTCGGGCCGTTCACCGATTCCGGGGCGCTGCGCAACACGCTCCAGCTCGTGCGGCGCCAGTTCAACCTGCGCGGCTGCCGTCCGCTCACGCCCGGCGCGGCCGATTACAAGCATTGCCTCTACGGCAACCTCAAGTTCTGCACCGCGCCCTGCATCGGCAACGTCACGCGCGAGCAATACCTCGAACAGGTGCAGGCCGCGTGCGAATTCCTGGACGGCCAGTGCGAGGAATTATCCGAACAGCTCACGGTCCAGATGAAGCAGGCCGCCCTGGCCCAGGATTACGAGAAGGCCGCGCAACTCCGCGACGCGCTGGCCGACCTCAAGCGCACGACGAAGAAGACCACCAAGTATTGGCGCACACCAAACACGCTGCCGCTGGCCATCGAGCCGGAGAAAGACCTGGCGGAACTGGCCCGGGCACTGGGCCTGCCCGCGCCACCCCGGCGCATCGAGGGATTCGACATCTCGAACATCAGTGGCACGTTCGCCGTCGCTTCGCTGGTGAGTTTCAAGAATGGCCGGCCCGACCGCGCGAACTACCGGCGCTTCAAGATGAAGACCGTCACCGGCCAGGACGACTTCGCGTGCATGGCCGAGACGGTGCGCCGCCGTTACACGCGTTTGTTGCGCGAAGCCCGAGGCGAGGCGGTGGAGACCGAGGAGGACGAATCCGCCAAACCCATCGTCGAGGAGATACGCATGTTGTTGGAGCATCCCCGCGAAGCTGGCGCTGCGTTGATGGACGAAGCGATGGTGGCGAAACGCGGGCATGGAAAGCCGCCGCCGGCGCTCCCGGACCTGATCCTCATCGATGGCGGCAAAGGCCAGCTTAACGCCGCGTGCGCGGAATTGGAGAAGCTCGGCTTAAGCCGCATCCCGGTCATTGGGCTGGCGAAGGAATTCGAGGAAATCTACCAGCCTGGCCGGCCGGAACCGCTGCGGTTGAGCCACGACAGCGGCGCATTGAAACTGCTCCAGCGCGTGCGCGACGAGTCGCACCGCGTGGCCAACTCCTACAACGCCCAACTCCGCGTCAAACGCATCTCGGAAAGCGTCCTCGACGAGTTTCCCGGCATCGGCGAGGCGCGCAAGGCGGCGTTGCTGAAAAAATTCGGTTCCGTGCAGCGGCTCCGGCTGGCGACGGTGGAGCAACTCGCCGAGGTGTCCGGTTTCGGTGGCAAGGCGGCAGCGGAGTTGAAAGTTTTTCTGGAGGCGCGCTCGGGGTTGCCCAGTGTGACGGCGGGAGCGGAGACAAAGAAATGAATCATTTTTTCAAAAGGCTGCCAGTTCGCGCCGCCGCCGGTTGAACCGGCAGCTGTGCGTATAACCAGCGCCGCGCGCCAGCTCCATTGCCTCCACAAAATTCATCCCCACTTCCTCCGTCGCGTGCGCGTCGGAGCCGAAGGTGATCGGGACGTTGTGGGCGAACATCAGCCGGACGAAATCGCGGCTGGGATAAATCTCCCGGCATTCCTTGCGCAACCCGGCGGTATTCAGTTCCACCGCCACGTTTTTCTCCTTCGCCACGCGCAGGAACCGTTCGAACAGCGGCGTGCAATCCCGCGTGGGCCGGTGGCCGAACTTCTTCGGCAGATCCGCGTGCCCGATGATGTCAAACAGCCCGCTCGCCGCCGCCGCCGTCAACCGCTCGAAATAAACCGACCAGACCTCGAAGGCGTCGCGGTGCTTCCACTCGGAGAGCTTTTGCGGGTCGTCCACGGCCCACGCTTCGGCGACATAATGAACCGAACCGATCAAGTAATCCCACGGCTGGCGGGCCGTCAGTTCGCGAATCCAGGGTTCGTGGCCGGGAATGAAGTCAACTTCCAACGCCAGCCTGATGGCCAGGCTGGGATGTTCACGCCGCGCCCGCTGGACCTTTTCCACGTATTCATCGAGCTGGCTGGAGCGCATCCGCCAGTTGTCGAAATCGTCGCGCACCATCGGCGAGTGATCGGAAAAGCCGATCTCGGTCAGACCGAGTTGCAGGGCTTGAGCCGCGTAATCAGACGGCTCGCCGGTCGCGTGGCGACACAGCGGTGTGTGCATGTGATAATCAGCCGGCCAGATCATGCCGCGAGCTTGGCGGGCCAGTCGGGTGATGGCAAGAAATCAGGCGCGTTCAGGAGCGGTGCGAATGACGAAATCATCACGAAAAATTGGCTTGCGAAGACGGCCGGCTTGGGTAGTAATAATCCCACATACCGTTGCTCACAATACCGAAACTATAAATTAAGCACCAATGAAAAAACTGCTCATTGCCCTCGTTCTCACTGTAGTTATTGGCGGTGTCATTCCGAACTGCCCCGCTGCGGACAAGCCTGGCGACAAACCCGGCGAAGCCAAGAAGGATGCCAAGCCTAAATTCCGTCCCTTCAACGGCAAGGTCAAAGCCGTGGACAAGACCGCCAAAACCATCACGCTTGAGGGCGAAAAGGCCCAGACTTTTCACGTCACCGCTGAAACCAAGATTAACAAGGAAGGCAAACCCGCCACGTTGAATGATGTCGCTGCGGGTGAGCAGGTCGGTGGTCGCGCCCGGGAAGGTGCCGAAGGCAAATGGGACGCCGTCACCGTCAATGTGGGCAAGCCTGCGGTCAAACCCCCGCCCAAAGGTGACAAGCCCAAGAAAGAAGATAAGAAGTAACCGTCTCCGTTGGTTCCCTGGCAGGCCGAGGTGTATGGGCCTGCCACTTTTTTTGGCCGGTAGCACTGGAGTTGGTTTCTGGCTACCCGGCTGACTACCTCGGCCAGCGAGGTTTCCATTCCGGTTGGAGTTTGGTCATCCCAACTGCGCTCAAATCGTAAGTTTTGCAGTATTGCGACGGATCGCCTTGGCCTCTGCTTTGCTAAAGCAGAGTTATTCCATTTAAGATTTTTGGTTAAATGCCGTTAGAGATTTTATGAAACGACAATGCTGTAGTCGGGAGTGGTGCTGTGCTCTCACGTTTTTCGCGTCCGTGACACGAGTCTGTAATCTCCCTCATCGAATTATGAACAAGCTGATTGGCCTGACAATGTTGTGTGCTTGCGTCTGGGCGAACGTCGCGACGGCGGAGGATTGCACGAACCTCGTCATCACCTGCCCGACGAACATTACTGCGAACGCCGATGCCGGCCAGTGCTCCAAGAGTAATGTGACTTGGACGGTGACGGCGACGAACACCTGCGCCGTGACGAACCTCACCTGCTCGCCCGCCAGTGGCTCTACTTTCACCAATGGCACGACTTCGGTCACCTGCACTGCGGATGATGAGGGTGGCAACACGACCAATTGCACCTTCACGGTGACGATCTCGGACACCGAGGTGCCGAGCATCACGTGCCCGGCGAACGTGACGGGCGTGGCGGACGCGGGGGCATGCGCGAAGACGAACGTGACGTGGACCCTCACCACGTCGGACAACTGTTCAGTGACCAACACGGTGTGCGACCCGGCGAGCGGCAGCACGTTCGCGGTGGGCGTGACCACGGTGAGCTGCGGCGTGGCGGACGCGAGCGGGAACACCAACGGCTGCACCTTCACGGTGACGATCAGCGACACGGAAGCGCCGAGCATCACGTGCCCGGCGAACGTGACGGGCGTGGCGGACGCGGGCGCCTGTTCCAAGACCAACGTGACGTGGATGCTGGTCACGGGCGACAACTGTTCGGTGAC
>JANNEF010000428.1:0-5644 GCA_031378375.1 Verrucomicrobiota bacterium
GCCGGTGATGTAGCCGCCCACCCGAAAGGAAATCCAGCGCGGTGCGAGGTGGGCAAAGTCATTCGCCGGACTCACGACGTTCGCCGCAATGTTCGTCGCGAGCGTGGCGATGCAGAGCGAAATCATCGCGGTGATGAGCACCGTGTGGCTGTCAAAGCGCGTCAGCACGTCCACGGGATTCCAGAGCGTCTCCTTGAAAATCACCGTGGTCGCCGACGTGACCGCCACGCCGATGAACGAATACAACGCCATGGTCGCCGGCAATCCCAGCGCCTGGCCGATGACCTGGTCGCGCTGCGTTTTCGCGTAACGCGAGAAGTCCGGAATATTCAGCGAGAGGGTCGCCCAGTAGCCGACCATGGCGGTGAGGCCCGCGGCGAACACGGGCCAGAACTCGGCGTTCGTCTTGAACTTCGACGGCTGAGCGAGCATCGGCCCCCAGCCCTTCGCCGCGACCACGGCCCAGATCAACATCCCGACACCCGCAGCAACACCGGGAACGGCACCCCGTAGGCCGTGCCCGGATGCGCGTTGAGGGTCATCGGAATGAGCACGATGACGTTTCCGAGGAAGACCGTGAGCGTGGCCTGCCACCAGTTCATCCCCTGGGCGATGAGTCCGCTGGCCAGCGTGTAAGTGGTGATGCAAATGGCCATCCCCACCCACAACGCCGCGATGCTCCAGAGTGTCCAGGTGCGCCGCCCGGGCGAAACCGGGGCTAGGTCCGAATTGTAAAGGCGGCGGCTGGGAGAGGACGCGGGCGGGGCGGCAGTTTCACCAGGCTGGAGCATCAACTCTCGATGACGTTGATCTCGACCGGTTCGACGTTGATGCCGGTCTTTTCCAGCCAGCTAATGCCGGCCTTGATGTTGGCGCGCTTGCCTTCCAGTTCGAGACAGACGATGCCAATCGCGTCGTTCACGCTGGCCTGGCGGATGTCCGTGATGATGTCGAACTTTTTGCCGAGTTCCCAGATGATCGGGCGTTTGATCTTCTGCGGCGGATAGGTGAGCCAGACGCGGGTCTTTTGGGGACCGCTGGCAGTGGCTTGGGTGGGAGGAGATTTTTTGGCTTTGGCTGCCATAAGCTTATTTCGTCATTCGGAATTCGTCATTCGCCACCGGCCTCAACCGCCGGCAATCGCCGGGATGATGCTGATTTCGTCGCCGTCTTTGAGCTTCGTGTCCTTGTTCTGGAGGAAGCGAATGTCCTCCTCGTTGACATACACGTTCACGAAACGGCGGACGGCGCCGGTTTCGTCGAGCAATCGCTCCTTGATGCCGGGGTAGCGGACCTGCAATTCGGTGATGGCGTCGCCGATGGTGGCGGCGGACACTTCGACGACTTCCTCGTCGTTCGTCAGTTTGCGCAGCGGCGTGGGGATTCGTACTTTCGTTGGCATAAATTTGTTTCGAGCAATGGCGCGTGCGGGAATCGAGTTACGCTTTTACGGCGGCGGGATTTTCCGCCGCCAGCAGGCCCTCGAACTCGCGGAGGCTGGGCTTGATCTCGCGCGGCTGGCCGACGAAGGCGCTGACCGCGTCGAGCGTCTTCAATCCGTTGCCGGTCACGCAGAGCACGATGGAATCCTTGGCGGGAATCTTGCCCGACGCAATGAGTTTCTTGGCCACGCCCACGGTGACGCCGCCGGCGGTTTCCGTGAAGATGCCTTCGGTCTCGGCGAGCAGCTTGATCGCCTCGCGGATCTCGTCGTCCGTCACGTCGTCCGCGTGCGCGTGCGTTTCCTTCATCACCTTGAGCGCGTAGAAGCCGTCGGCGGGCGTGCCGATGGCGAGCGACTTGGCGATGGTGTTCGGTTTGACGGGTTTGAAGAAATCCAGCCCGGCTTTTTGCGCCACGGAGATGGGCGAGCAACCGGTGGCCTGCGCGCCGTGAACCTGGTAATCCGTCTCCGCCGTGAGGCCGAGCTTGGTGAACTCCTGGTAGCTCTTGTGAATCTTCGTGAGCAGCGAGCCGGACGCCATCGGCACGACGGTGTGTTTGGGGATGCGCCAGCCGAATTGCTCCATGATTTCGTAGCCCATGCTCTTGGAGCCTTCGGCGTAGTAGGGGCGCATGTTCACGTTGACGAAGGCCCAGCCGTACTTGCCGGCGATTTCCGCGCAGAGGCGGTTCACCTCGTCGTAGTGGCCTTTGATGGCGATGACGTGCGCGCCGTAGATGAGGGAGTTGACGATCTTGCCCTGCTCCAGATCGGCGGGGATGAACACGTAGGCTTTGAGTCCGGCGGCGGCGGCGTTGGCGGCGACGGAGTTGGCCAGGTTGCCGGTGGACGCGCAGGCGACGGTGGTGAAGCCCAGTTCTTTCGCGCGGCTCAAGGCGACGCTCACGACGCGGTCTTTGAAGGAAAGCGTCGGGTAGTTGACCGTGTCGTTCTTGATCCACAGTTCGCGCACGCCGAGCGCCTTCGCCAACCGGTCGGCCTTGATGAGCGGCGTGAAGCCGACTTGCGTGCCGACGGTCGGCTCCTCGGCGACCGGCAGCAGTTCGCGGTAACGCCACATCGTGTGGGGCCGCGTCTCGACGGCGGAGCGCGTGAGCGATTTCTTGATGAGCGGATAATCGTAAACGACTTCGAGCGGGCCGAAGTCGAACTCGCAGACGTGCGTGGCGGCCAGCGGGTATTCGCGCCCGCACTCGCGGCACTTGAGCGCCTTCATGAAGCCAGTGTTGTGTTGCATAATTTTCTTTTCTGACGTTCCGCGTTTCATTTCAGGGCAACAAAAAACCCCTGCTCATCGGCTGAGAAGAGGTGGGCAACGACCGCGCGCTCTTCTCATCTTTCCCCGGCACGCCATTCGTTCCGGGCTGGAATTGGCACCTGGACATCGGCCCGACGCGCGGGCCAACCGGTTGCCGTGGTGTCTTCGGGCCAGTCCCTCGACCACTCGTGATGAGTCCGTTCGTATCAACGGATGCGGATAGGTTGATTCATTAAAATTTTTATGTCAACGGTTTTTTCGCTCTTTTCTCTTTGGGACAGCTCCGGTGAAGTCGCGCCATGCAACTGCAAATTCTGAGCTTCGACTTGTGCCGCCTCGAATTGCGGACGCGCCTGCCGTTCCGCTACGGGATTGCCACGATGACTCGTGTGCCGCACCTCTTTGCGCGCTTGCGCGTGGCTGTGGATGGACGTGAATGCGTTGGCACCGCCGCCGACTTGCTCCCGCCGAAATGGTTCACAAAAAATCCCGTCACTCCGCCGGACGAGGAAATCGCCCCGATGTTGCGCGTCATCCAGCACGCCTTCAGGCTCGCCGTCGGGCTGCGCGGACCAAGCGTGTTCGCGCTTTGGCGCGAATTATACGCGGCGCAGTCGGCTTGGGGTGCCGAAGCGAAACTTCCGCCACTACTCGTTCACTTCGGCACCTCGCTCGTCGAACGCGCACTCATTGAGGCGGTGGGCCGCGCCACCGGGACCACCTTCGCGGGAATGCTCCGCGCCAATTCGCTTGGCCTGGAACTGGGCGAAATTCATCCCGCGCTCAAAGATGCCGTCCCTGCCGATTTTCTCCCGCCCGCCCCGCTGCCCCAAGTCATTGCCCGCCACACCGTCGGTCTGGCCGATCCGCTGACCGATGATGACATCCAACTCGATGAGCGCCTCGACGACGGACTGCCGCAATCGCTCGTCGCCTGCATTCGGGCTTACGGGTTGCACCACTTCAAAATCAAAATACTCGGGGACCCGGCGCGCGACACCGGGCGGTTGGTGCGGCTGGCAGCGCTCCTGCAACAACACGCTCCGACCGACTTTGCCTTCACGCTGGATGGGAATGAACAGTTCACCTCCTTCGAACAGTTTCGCGAGTTCTGGGAAAGCGTCACGGCGCGCGCGGATCTGCGCGATTTCTTTCGCCACCTGCTGTTTGTCGAACAGCCGCTCCACCGCGACGCGGCGTTGCAACCGGAGGCCGGCGACGCCTTACGGGAATGGCCCACGCGTCCGCCGCTCATCATTGATGAATCCGACGCGACGCCCGGCGACCTGCCGTTGGCACTGCGATTGGGCTACGACGGCACGAGTCACAAGAATTGCAAAGGCATCTTCAAGGGTGTGGCCCACGCCTGCCTGCTCGCGCGCCTCCAGCGCGAGGAACCCGCGCGCCGCCATGTGATGAGCGGTGAAGACCTTTGCAACGTCGGCCCGGTCGCCTTGTTGCAAGACCTCGCGGTGATGGCCGCGCTGGGCATCCGCAGCGTGGAACGCAACGGACATCATTACCACGCCGGCCTGTCGCAGTTCCCGCCCGCCATGCAGCGGCAGGTACTCGCGCAGCATCCGGACCTGTATCAACCCGGTGCGCGCGGCTGGCCAACGCTCCGCATTGCTGACGGGAAAATTGAACTAGACACGATCAACCGCGCGCCGCTCGGTGTCGGGTTTGAAGTGGACTTGTCCGCGTGCGTGCCTGTGGCCGAAGCCGGCGGCTGAACGGGGCGTTTTCGCGCGCGCCTATCCAACCGCCAAAAACTACGGCACCAATCGCCCGCGATAGAAGCGATGACGGGGCCGGGGCGTGGTGGTGTCCAGGAAATCAAAGAAGCCGCCCGTGGCCGTGTTGGTGCGCAGTGGCGTCCAATTGATCGTACCGGCCAGATTGGTTGCCGCCTCGATCGCGTAGCGGCGGCCCGCCTCGCCGGTCAGGCGGATGATCACATCTCCGTTGTCGTAGCGGGCAGCCAGCGTGGGCGACGGAGGAGGCGGCGCGGCTTCAGAAGTGATGGTGTAGTTGTCGAAGACCATCACGTTTTCACTCGGCGACTGGTCGTCCCGGAAAGCGTTGGGATCGCGGTACACCCACAAGGCATCCACATCACCGAGTGTGAGCGGAGTGCCGGTGGCGGCGATGGCGAGATTGGTGACCAGCAGGACGTTATCCAGGGTGGCGCTCCATTTGTTGTTCGCCATGTCCATTGTGATCCGCAACGAGTAGGGCGTGTCGTTGTCATACGTCCGTCCGGTTGAGGTGAAACTCGTGTCGTTTTGCAGCGCGTAGTTGATGGCGCGACTCGTGTTGTCGAAATCCAGCGTAAACAAGTGCGTGCCGCTGGAGTTGAACACCGACCACCGGAAACAATCGCGGTTGGGGCTGTTCAAGTTGTAGATGCCCATCGTCACGGAGAATTTCACAATCGGCATGGCAGCCGGCACGGGCGCGAGGTTGGTCTGCCAGACGTACAAGATGGTTTGTCCCGGCGCTAACGGCACGAAGCCGATATAAGCCTTGGTACCGGCACCGAGGAAATAAGCGTCCTCCACCAGGCCGTTGTCAAAAAATGTGCCGCCACCAGTTCCGGTCCAGCCGAGTTGCCCTTCCAGGTCCGCGTTCAAGTTGTAGCCAGACTCAAAGTCCGTGGAGTAAAGCACGGTGGGTGCGGCAAATGTTTGCGCACGCGAAAGCAGGAGCATCACGAACAAGCTCAACGGGAGAAACCAACCCCTCCCGGGGGGCACAACATGGGATTTCATTCTGGCTAGACTAGTCTGCTGTCCTTGAAGTGTCTGCCATTATTTCTTCGAGTTTAGCGCGTGCGCGGGTGATTTTTTCCAGGATGGCGGCACCTTCGGCACGCCAGACGTAGCGCTGCGGTTGGCGGTTGCGTTCGGCCAGCCAGGCTT
>JANNEF010000432.1:0-9894 GCA_031378375.1 Verrucomicrobiota bacterium
CCCTCGATGGCGACCGGCGCGGTGCCGGAATCAATCTCCAGTTTCACGGTCTGACCGAGTTTCAGGTTCGCCGCCGCCTTCGCCTCGACGTTGCTGACAAAAAAACAGCGGCGGGTGTCCACCACGCGCACGAGCGGCTGGTAAGGCTGGCAGGCTTCGCCGACGTGGAGGAAAATCTCGGCGATGGCGCCGGAGAGCGGCGCGGCGACATGGCGGCGGCGCAGTTGTTCGACCGACATCTCATGCTCAACCGTGGCCACTCTCGACTCGACTTCCTTCTTCTCCAGTTCGTCCTTGCTGACGCCCTTGGTGTTTTTGAACAGCAGGGCGGTGCTGTCGAAATCGCTCTTCTTCTGGACGGCGACGAGCTTGCGCCGTTCGGCTTCCAGTTCTTCGAGTTTCTTGTCGAGTTCGAGGATCACGTCGCCTTCCTTGACGAGATCGCCTTCGTTGAACTTCCGCAGGCTGATGATGCCGGACACAGGCGCGCTGAGGGTCACGTCAAGAATCGGCTCGGTGATGCCGGCGGCGGTGGGAGCGTCCGCCGCAACCATCGCGAAGGGAGCGACAAGGAACAACAACAGGAGCAGTCTGGCATTCATGGTTCGTTGCGCCAGCCATCACGGTCTGGCGGCGGCGGGCGGCGGGTTTGTTTTCGGCGTGGATGGAGTGTCGCCGCGATTCGTATTGGCGTAGCGCCATTGGAGCGATTGGAAGAACTGTGCTTGATCTTCCTCGCTAATCCGCCCGCGTCGGACCAGTCCGGCGGTTTGGAAATCCACCTCGCGCCGGGTCATCTCGAGGTTGCGGTGCTTGAGGATGGAGCCTTCAATCAATTCCAGTTCCAGCAACGCGCGTTGAAACATGATCTTCGCTTCGAGCAGCGCGTTGCGGGACTCGAACAACTCCGCGTCCGCTTCAAAGACCTTACGGCTTTCAACCCGCCCGGCGTCGAATTGCGCCCGGCGGTTGTCGAGCAGGCTTTTGGCAAAGTGGATGACGGTCTCGTAATTGTGGACAGAATCGCGGGCGCTGCGGACTTTACGCATGGCGGTGTCGAGGGCGTTGGCAATCTGGACCTCGATTTCCTTGAGCGTGATGAGCGCCTGCTGCTGACGGAGCTTGGCTGCGTCCACCTCATTGCGGCCCTTGATGCCGCCGGTGATCGGAACGCGGAATTCCAGACCGATGACGTACGAGGGAAAATCGCGCCGCTGGACGTCGCTCCAGGAATCGCTGGGGTCCAGGCCCAGTCCGTTGAGTCCGTAGCTGGCTTTCAAATCGAGCTGGGGCAGACGCTGGTTCTTGGCGTAAGCCAGCCGGATGTTTTCCTGGAGCATTTTTTTGCGCTGCGACTGGTAATCCGGGTTCAGATCAAAAGCGTTGAAGTAACTGTCGAACATGGAGAGCGGCGCGTCCGTCAGTTCCGGCTCGTTCACGGCGATGACGCGCTGGTTGGTTGTAATCGCCGAGGCGGAATAGAGCTGGGTGAGGCGGTTGAGGGAGTCGAAGTATTTTTGCCGGGCCTCGGCCTGCTTGGACTGGCGGAGGGCGAGGCCGGATTCGCCTTCGAGCACTTCCAGTTCGGAGCCTTTGCCGGCTTGCAGGCGGCTGCGGTTGTCGTTGCGGATGATTTCAGCCAGCGCGACGGAGTCCTGGAAGAACAACAACTGTTCCTGCGCCATGTAGAGGTTCCAATAAGTCGCCTCGGCGGTGGAGACGACGATCATCATCTGCCGGCGGTATTCCTCGAAGGCGACGTCCGACTGGATGGCGGCCAGCCGGATGTTGGCCAGCGTGGCGGCAAAGCCGGCGTTCTTGAGCAGCGGTTGGTTCAGGCTCAACCCGAAAAAAGTTTGATACTGGGTGAAGAAACGATTGCCCGATGAACCGAAGATTCCTGCGGCTGGGTCAATGTTGTTCCTCAAATCACGCAACGTGTAGCCCAGCCGCAGCCGCCCGCCGCTGGGCACCAGTGCTTCCAGGCCGCCGTTGTAAATATTGTTCACTTCGTCAAAAACTCCCACGCGCTGGGAGGCCTGCTGTTCGATATTGTTCTGCCGCTTGTTGCGGTCCCGCTCGATGCCCAGCACGGCCTCCGGCTCGAAGATGCCGCGCTCGGCCTGGTATTTTTTCTGGCTCACCTGCACTTCCAGCATCTTCACCTGGATGCTTTCGTTGTGCTCCAGCACGCTGCGCAGATAATCCTTGAGGGTCAGTTCCGTCCGGGACGACGTCTCGGCGGCGGGCTGAGCCGGTAGTGACGAACTGAAGAAGAGGAGGCACGCAGAGATCGCGCAAAGACGAAGTCCTTCCGCAAACCGTGAACACACTACTGAAACAGTTAAGCCCAACATGCGAAGCCGCATACTAATCACATTGAGGAATGGAAAGTCAAAGCGATTCCGGGAATTGGGAGGTAATTTATGCGAAAGTTCAGCAGCGCGAACCCGCTGTCCACCTGTCCGCAGGCGCTCAGGCCCGGAACAGTTGCCCCATCTTCTTGCCGAGGATTTTTCCGGCGACGAGCAGGCTCGTGGTGAGGATGATCATACCGACGACACCCAGTGCGCACGCCACGCTGGGCGCATTCGGATCGATACGCCCCATGAGCTGGTAAATCATCTTCGTGATCGGGAAATACTTTTCCTTCATCGCCAGGATCAAGCCGTCGCTCACCTCCAGCATCGCGAAGGAGAAAGTGAGGATGGTGCCCGCGATCAAATTCGCCATCACCAGCGGCAGCGTGATCTTGCGCAACGTGCGGAACGGCGACGCGCCGAGGTTCGCCGAGGCTTCCTCCAGCGTGACGCTCGTCTGCTGAAAGCCCGCGTAGGCCGAGCGCACGATGTACGGCAGCCGGCGCACGCTGTAGCTGATGATGAGCAGCAGCGTCGGATTGTCGCGCGGGTTGAGCCAGGTGATCTTGAAATCGAACCCCGCCACGTAGCCGAACGCCAGCACGATGCCCGGCAGCGCCAGCGGCAGCATCGCCAGCGCGTCGAGCAGGCCGGCGAAGGGAATCCGCCGCCGCGTGAGCAGCCACGCGATGATGACGCCCAGCACCAGATCCAGCAACGCGCTCAGGCTGGAGTAAAACAAACTGTTGCGGATGCTCGAACCCGTCAGCCCCGTGCCCAGGATTTCGCCGTAGGTGTCCGTCGTCCACTCCGTCGGCGCGATGCTGAAGAACCACCGCTCGGAGAACGATTGCACGATGACGGCCAGGTGCGGCAGCAGCGCGAAGAGGATGAGACCGCCCACCACCGTCCAGATCAGCAGCGTCTGCCGCGCGGTGGCGGGTGCCTCGGCGCCGACGGTGTGGCCACGCGCGATCATCTCGTAGCGTTTGCCGGCGAGTACTTTCTTGCTCACGAGGAACAGCGCGACCGTGAGCACCAGCACGAACACCACCAGCGCGTAGCCCAGCGGATTGGTGTTCAACTCATTCACCGCGTCGAAGATTTGCACCGGCACCACGCGCGAGAAGCCGAAGATGAGCGGCGTGCCCAGGTCCGTGAACGCCCAGATGAACACGATGATCGCCCCGGCGAAATAGCCCGGCAGGATGAGCGGTAGCGTCACCGTGCGGAACAGCCGCCACGCGCCCGCGCCGAGGTTTTGCGCCGCCTCGCGCAGCGCCGGGTCAATGTTCGCCATCGCCGCCGACACGTTGAGGAACATGATCGGGTAGAGGTTGAACACCTGCAACAGCACGATGCCCCAGAAGCCGCCCTGGCCCAGCCAGTCAATCGGCGCGTCCGGCGCGATCACACCCATATCCATCAACAGCAGGTTCACCGAGCCGAACTTGGCCAGCAATTGCCGCAGGCCGATCGCGCCGACGAACGGCGGCATGATCATGGGCACCAGCAGCAGACTGCTCAACAGCGCCTTGCCGGCGAAACTGAAGCGCGTCATCAGCCATGCCAGTGGCAGCGTCAGCAACGTCGTCAGGCCGGTGGTCAACAGCGCGATGAGAAAACTGTTCAGCAGCGACTCGCGCTGGAGCGGGCTGGCGAGCAGCAGTTGAAAATATTTCAGGCTGAACCGCCCGTCCGCGACGAACGCGCCCTTGAGCAGCAGGCTGACCGGGTAGAACAGAAACACGCCGAAGAACAGCAGCAACCCGCCGAGGAACAGCGCGGTCGTAAAGTTCAGATCGTATTTCTTCATGTCCGGCGACGGCGCTGATGAAAAGGCACCGGCGGAGTCGAGGCAAGACCAAGTTCGAGCGGGCCACCGGATGCGTTCTCCTCATCAACCGCAACCCACAAGCCTGGAGACCGTATGGCAAACCACATCCATGAACATGACGACCGCCGCTTCGAGATCACCAGCAAACGCCGCCGGGGTTTCCCCTCGGAAACCCGTGTGAAGAAAGGCGCGCGAACCGTCCACGGCGAAAAGGAACTGCGCGAGAAACTCGGCCGCAACGACCTTTGTCCGTGCGGTTCCGGGCGCAGGTTTTAAGAACTGCTGCCTCCGCTCCGGCCGTTTCGACGGCAGCCCGCGCAACTACTTTTTTCCGGGAGTAATCCGGCGTGACACTGAACCAAGCAACACGGGCGGAGGCGCAAGCATCCGCCCGCGCTCTCACCGAAAACTCAAATTCAAAGGGCTGAAAGCCCGGCAGACGATAGCCCAGGGCAAGCGATGCGAAAGCAAGCGCCGCCTTGGGTAATCAGCCCAAAAAAAATCAAGCCCTGTAGGGGCGAAAGAAAGAAACAATTGTTTCGCGATCCGAGTGAATGCGATTTAATCAGTGCAAGCGTGGGCGAGTATGAAAAACCAAGACATAGTGAAAATTTTCAAGTTCGTCGTTCAAGAAGTTGAACGATTGAATGATCTGCGCCGACAGGACTGGAAGGAAGCGTCTCAAGTGGTCGGTTTGAATCGTGGCTTGCCACGCAATCACGATGATTTCTGCAATGAGTTCTTCGAGTGCGGAAAGGCGGCGGCCCGGAAGCTGTATGAGATGGCTGTTATCAAACTCCGCTCGAATTCAAAGCTGAACGGCAGGGTGAGAGTCGAGACATTCCTCAAGCCGATAGAAGTGGAGTTCGCGCAACGAGGCTTGGTGAACCACGAGGAAATTGACGAAACTTTTGTAAAGGCTGTTCTCTCCAAAGCGGAATTGTGGGTACAGTCCAAACTTGAGGATCGAACGTATTTCTTTCCGGTTTACACATTTGATGTGGAAAAGGCCGAAGAGTACGCATTCGGCCCTGTGAAGTTCGTTCGTGCAGGCAAATTTTTGAACGACCATGAAGCTGCGTTAAAATCCTCTGAAGAAGCTAAAGCAAAAAGTCTCCAGAAAACGGAAGGCCCAATAGAAGTTGAAGGTCATAAAACACACATCGCAAAACTGTTCACGCTCGCTCGCGAACATTACGGCGGCTACCGCTGGATTGCTTGCGTCGAAATCAAAGGCGCTGAACCCGACATTGGATGGGAGAAAGCTCGCGAAGTTTTGGAGCAAAGCTTTGGCTTGCTTCGGTTGGCAGCGCATAGCCGTGAAGGCTCGTTCATCGGATTGATTGAGGAGAATCCCACGCTCCGTTCGGCGAGCTACATGTCTCTCAAATCCACGAAGGAGTTCGAAGTGTGGCATTCGTCGTCATACGGAGAACCACATGTGACGCCTGAGTTTGTTCTGGATTACCGGCGAAAAGTTCCTCAACTCGCAAATTTAGAAGCCATCATCACGAAATCACAGAAATGGGAGCAAACCGACGAAATTGAGGACCGCATGCTGACGGCCTTGTTTTGGTTCAATGAGGCGTGGAAGGAAAGCCAGTTGCAGCCCAAAATCGTCAAATTCAGCACCTGTATCGAATGTTTGTTCTCGGCGGCAAACGACCATGAAGCCATCACTGAAAAAATCTCTGAACGATTGGCTTGGTTGTCATTTCCTGGCGATCCCGATTGGCAAGAACGAAGAAACACCTATCGCACGATGAAGAAGGTTTACGGAGCAAGGTCGAAAGCTCTTCACGGCGACAGTGCTGTCAAAGACCTCGACTTGCCGCTGATTGCACACGAAGCCGAAGTGCAGGCTGCCTTGGGAATGTTCGCTTTCATGCAACTGCCACCACTGTTCCACGACAAAAAGGAGAAGGAGAAACTCCTGAATGAATTCTTCGTGCGATTGAAGTTGGAAGGTCTTCAAAGGGCTCAACAGGTTTTTACAGAAGACTTTGCCATCCCTTAAAAGGGCCAAAGAATAGGCGCGAGACAACTGTGAAATCATGCTTCTCGTCAAGCCGCCAAGAGATTAGCCTGCGCTCAAGATGCAGACAGGACTCTTAACGCGGCATTTTGCCATCGCTCTGACTGCCGTTTGTTTTCTTTGCGGCAGCAAAGCTGATGCGCAGCAGAAAATAATTGTCGTCCAACAGGAAGACGATGTCATCGTCAATTCAGTCGTCCAGCGAGTTGCCGGGACAAACAAAGTCATCGTTGCTGGGCCGCTCGTGCCGTTTGGCACTCTCAAGCGCCCCATCATTTACACAATCCGCGCGGAGCTTGACGGAGAAAAAACGACCACTGCGCTCGTCGTCATCTTCGACGCAGCGGTCGAGTACCGGGGCTTTGGAACTGTCGTGAATGAGGAAGGAAGGAAGATTCCCATTAGCCCATCACTCCAGCAGGAAATTCAAGGTAGAAAAAACACGGCTTACATCGTTTCCCTTTCAGATGCATACCTGCAAAGGGCATCCAAGGCTGGTATTGAGTGGTCATTCCGAGGAACGAAAGACAGGGCCACGCTTAAAGTGCCGGGTTTCTTTTTCGTGGGTTTCATGAAGAAGGTGGCGACGACGAAAGCCGCGCTACGACCGGGTGTCTCAGATGAATCTTTGGTGTTTTCCGGCTCGATAGGAAGTCCGAAAGGCCAAGCTGTGGGAGTGGCAAAAGAATTTCGAGAGTTGAAGGACTTCCTAGGTGAGACTTTGATTTTCGTCCCGCTCGCGGGATTCGATTCTGCACTTGGATATGGTCTTCAAATCACGGGGTCTGATGGACGGGAAATCAGCCGAAGGGATTTGGCAGGCAAGGAGATTCAACTGATCACAATCACAAAATCCGGATTTGGCCGGACATTCTTCGGAGCAAAGCTTGCGGACCAAGGTGGATTGATCGTCGCCAGCAGTTACGCCGCGCTCAATCCGTTGCGTGGGCTTGTTCCAAAATCGGAGGTGGAGCACGCAAGAACGGAATTCCGAGGTAAGATATTGTGGCTTCGCACAAACCGGTTACTCACCTATGACGCCGTTGCTGACAAGCTCGAATCGCACCAAGTGAAGAGGCTTCAACCGGTAAGCGTGGATCGAGTCGTCCTGGGTACTTCTGCCAATCCGATTCGGCTCATCCTCCGAACAGAGAGCGGGGAACAGTTCTTTCAGGAGTACACCTGCCTCAAGGGGTTGTTCCGTGAGAGTGGCGCGCACAGCTTAGAAAGCCTATTCTACACTGAAAACCCTCGGAAAAAGTTTGACTGGTCCGATGACATCGCTCGACTGATTGAAGATTCCAAAATTCGGTTTGGCATGACTCCGGCGCAGGTCATCGCTGCTTGGGATGAGCCTGAAAAAACGAATGCCGTCTCAACGCGTGGTATTCGTCTCGAACAATGGATTTACGGCGACCGATTCATTTACTTCGAGGACGGCAAATACATTAACTACCAGGAATTCAACTCTCGCTAGCGGCTTTGCGTTGAAAACCCCTGTCGCCCCTACAGGGCTTGGATGATTTGTTGGACGATTTACCCAGGGCGGCGCGGACTTCGTCTCGCTTGCCCTGGGCTATCCTCTGCCGGGCTTTCAGCCCTTGAGGATGGTGCGGCGTGAACAGTTAATCCCGCCACTCAATCGTTTGCTTCCGTCCCCGGCCAACATCGTCGGTTCGCTTTGCGCAGCGGGTTTGGCGACGAATCTTTCCGGCGCGGCGGGGAAGCTTTCCAGAACGTCCGTGTATCTTTTTGACGCGACACTGAATCTTTTTGCCGGGGTTCCGGGCGCGACGGGCGTTAAAAAGCTTCGGTGTCGCGTCAAAAAGATTCCTGGGCGCGCTGAAAAGATTCAATGGATGCCAAAAAAGATTCATTGGCTGGATAAATAGATTCAGTTTTGGAGTAAAAAGCTTCCCGGACGCTTCAAAAAGATTCTTTGGCTGGTCAAAAAGATTCATTGTTGGAGTTAAAAGCTGCGGGCACGCCGTAAAAAGCCGCGGATGAATGCGTGGAGGATGGCTGCATCGCTCTCAGCACCAACGGTGCATCCCATGTCAGCCCAGGGCAACGCCCTGGGTAACGAATGGAAAATATCGTCAGCCCTGAAGGGGCGGTCTAATCCCACACATACCGTTCGTCGAACGCGATTTCGTGCCGCGCGAACAATGCCCGCAGTTCGTCCTGAAATGATTGGGTGCGGTGGTGTTCCCGCTGGCTGGCAATGTAGGCGCGCACCGCCGCGACATTCGATTGGCTCACCGAGAACACGCCGTATCCGCCCTGCCACGCGAAGCCGGCGGAGACCCCGGCCTGGGTCTTGATCCATTTCGAGGATGATTTTTTCACGTCTTCCACCGCCTGGCTGACGGTGACTGTCCGGGCCAGTTCAAAGAGCAGATGGGCGTGGTCTTCCACCGAGTTGATGAGGTTGGCGTGACAGCCGAGGTTTTTCAAAACGGTCGCCATGTAGGCGTGCAACGGTTCGCGTGCTGAATCCGGGATCGTCGGTTCGCGGTTTTTGGTGCTGAAAACCAGGTGAAGATGAATTTTGGCGAGTGATTGCGGCATGAGGCGCCGAGGTTGGGCCGCCCTTTCAGGGCTGGCGATATTTTTTCGTTCGTATCCCAGGGCGTTGCCCTGGGCTGACATCGGACGCACCTTCGGTGCTCGGAAAGCCCCTGAATTATCCCGGCCAAAAAAAAACGAAAAAAGTTCTTAATGATTTCCGCCGCGCGACCGATTCATCCTGTGTATGGCTGATACATCAAATGCCGCTGAGTTGCCCGCGCCGGAGGCGGGGGCGAATTCCCAACCCAATCTGTCCGTCGTGCCCACGCCCAAGAAGCGGCGGGTGCCGGCGCATTCCTTCGCGCTCACGCAGGCGCAGCGCGCGGAGTTGGAGTTGACGCTCCACCTGTGTACCGAGGGATTGAAGCCGGCCCATGCCGGTCCGCTCGAATCGAACACGGTGTCCCCCGCGTTTCTCACCACGCTCCAGCAGGACGCCAAGGCGGCGGAAACCGTGGGCCGCGCGGCCATCAACGCCACGAATTCCAAGGAGGGTTGCACGGCGGAGGAAGCCGTGGCCAAGGCGTCGCTGATGGAAAACCTGCGCAAGATGCAATCGGCCGCGCGCGCCGCCTACGCCGACACCGAGCCGCACCGGGTGAACAATTACCTGGTCGGCAATGACATTGCCGCCAATCGCGCCACGCTGGAGTCGTCGGCCGTGACGATCGTCGGCCAGGCCAACACGGATCGCCCCGGCGACATCAACACGGATTTCATCGTGGCCACGACGACCAAGCAAACGGCGTACGTGACCTCGAACTCCGCGCAGCAGACGGACCTTGGCACGGGCAAGCAGGAGCGGTTGCAGCGCAACGCGTTGATTAAGTCGATCTGTGCGCGCCGCAAGAAGGTGCAGCGTGCCGCCGACTCGGCGTGGCCGCACACGAATCCCGCGAATGCCAAGGCGCGGACGGTGTTCCGTCTGCCGCCAAACCGGCCTTACAGTTACTAGTCTGCTGTCCTTGAAGTGTCTGCCATTATTTCTTCGAGTTTAGCGCGTGCGCGGGTGATTTTTTCCAGGATGGCGGCACCTTCGGCACGCCAGACGTAGCGCTGCGGTTGGCGGTTGCGTTCGGCCAGCCAGGCTT
>JANNEF010000438.1:0-5616 GCA_031378375.1 Verrucomicrobiota bacterium
GACAACGGACGTGATCCAGCGATGGCGAAGGGCGTGGAGTTCACCGACGTGAAGGACTTTGAGGCCGAGACGAAGCGGATGCCGAACTTCACCCTCCACGAACTCGCGCACGGCTATCACGACCGCGTGCTCAAGGGCGGCTTCGGCAATGCGGAGATCAAAGCCGCCTACGAGCGCGCGAAGTCGAGCAAGTCATACGAGAAGGTCGAACGCTGGTTCGGCAACGGGCGGCCGAACACGAAGGAGAAGGCCTACGCGATGACCAGCCCGATGGAATACTTCGCCGAGACGACCGAGGCTTTCTTCTCGCGCAACGATTTCTTTCCCTTCACGCACGACGAACTGAAACAACACGACCCCGCGATGGAGAAGTTGCTGGAGCGGTTGTGGGGTTCTTCCACCCCATCCAACAAGACAAGCCAGGTGCAGCCGCCGCCGCTCGAACTCAAGGTTCCCGCGTTCTACACAAAATATCTGGAGGCAGACGGCTATCCCATCGTCGCCTCGGCGAACGTCAATGATTACGCGCTCAAGGAAGCCGCCTACCTCGTCAATCTCATGCTCGCCAAACGGCCCGATGTGCGCACCGCCATGATCAAAAGCGGTTCGCGCCTGTGCATCATCGCGCACAATGAATTCACCACTGACTTGCCAGAGTGGGCCAAGATGACGCCCAAAGATTATTGGGACGCGCGGGCGCGGGGCATGGGCGGCTCGGCTACGGATCCGCTCTGTTCCTGCGGCGAGGAAAACCTGCTCGCCTTCGCCGGTGATCCGTACGCGGCGGAAAATATTCTCATCCACGAGTTCGCGCACAACATCCACCTGCGCGGGATGGTGAACGTGGACCCGACCTTCGATCCACGAGTCAAGGCGGCCTATGACTCGGCGATGAAGGCAGGTTTGTGGAAAGGCAAATACGCTTCCGTGAACCATCACGAATACTTTGCCGAGGGCGTGCAGTCGTGGTTCGACAACAACCGCGTGAACGACCACGATCACAATCATGTGCATCGGCGCTCGCAACTCCTCGAATATGACCCCGGCCTCGCCGCTCTTTGCCGCGAGGTGTTTGGCGACACCGAATTGAAATACACCAAACCCGCGACCCGGCTCCGCGATCACCTTGAAGGCTACGACCCCGCGACCGCACCGAAATTCGTCTGGCCCGAACGCCTGAGCAAGGTGAAGGCCGAAATCAAACAAAAGGCCCAGGCCCGAAGCGATGCCGTAGAGAAAAGCACGACTGCGACACCGAAGGAGCCGGCCAAGTAATCTTCCGTCACCATTCCCAGATCCATCACATCCATGAAAATCACCCGCATCTTTGCCCATCGCGTCGAACTTCCGCTCTACGAAACGACCTACAAGTGGTCCGGCGGCAAGTCCGTCACCGTCTTCGACAGCACCATCGTCGGCGTCGAGACGGACACGGGCCTCATCGGCTACGGCGAAGTGTGTCCGCTCGGGCCATTCTATCTGCCCGCGTACGCCGAAGGCGTGCGCGCTGGTCTCCGTGAACTTGGACCGCATCTGCTTGGCGAAGATCCGCGCCAGCTCGTGAAGCTCAACCGCACGATGGACGCCGCGCTCAAGGGTCATCCCTACGTGAAGAGCGGCATCGACATTGCGTGCTGGGACATCCTCGGCCAAGCGACGGGAATGCCCGTGTGCGAACTGCTCGGCGGCCGTTATGGCGAGGACGTGCATCTCTATCGCGCCATCTCGCAGGAATCCCCGGAGCAGATGGCGGCGAAGGTCGCGGGCTCCCGCGCGGAGGGTTATCGCCGTTTCCAACTCAAGGTCGGCGGTGATCCGGACGTGGACATCGCGCGCATCTTCGCCGTCGCGGCCAAGCTCCAACCCGGCGACCGTCTCGTGGCCGACGCCAACACCGGCTGGGTCCAGCACGAAGCCGTGCGCATCGCCAAGGCCGTGCGCGACGTGGACGTTTACATCGAGCAACCGTGCCTCACTTACGAGGAATGTCTCGCCGTGCGCCGCCAGATTCCACATCCGTTCGTGCTGGATGAAAACATCGACGACCTCGGCATCCTACTGCGCGCGAAATCGGATCTCGCGATGGACGTGGTGAACTTAAAAATCAGCAAGCTCGGTGGTCTCACGAAAATCAAGCAAGCCCGCGACCTGTGCGTGAGCATGGGCATCGGCATGACGCTGGAAGATTCCTGGGGCGGGGACATTGCCACCGCCGCCATCGCGCATCTCGCGCACAGCACGCCCACGGAGTTCCTTTTCAGCACCACCGACTTCAACAGCTACGTCACCGTGAGCACCGCCATCGGCGCACCGCAGCGCGTGAACGGCCGCATGGCCGCCTCTAAGTCACCGGGCCTCGGCATCCAGCCCAAGATGGATGTGCTCGGGAAACGCGTTGTCGTCGTCGAATAAAACGCCAACGCCATGAAACTCCTCCTCGCCGCTACCCTGACATTCGTCAGCGCCGCTGTTTTCGCCGCTGCGCCGCCTTACCTGAGGATGGATTATGGGCCGGCGCTGTTTTGGACCTATCAAGTTGCGTCCGGCAACATCGCGCAGAAGGGAATCGCGGTTCGTCTCGACGAGGGCCCCGGCGGCGTGAGCAAAGGCCGCGCGTGGATGGTTTACGATCACGACACGATGCGCGTGGCGGCAGCGACCACGGGAGAGTTTGTTGATTGGAAGGGCATCGCCTTCGACGGCAGCCACGGCACGCACACGAGTCTCAAGGGCGAGCGACACTTCGTGAATCCGGTCGGCCCCGGTTGGGCCTCGCCGGAAGGCAAGTGGGACGACGTTCGTGTGGTGGGCCGCGACAAACGGATGTTCGGACCACTGCCGCGCGAGTGGGCGCACTACGAGGGAATGTATTTACAGGGCAACAAGGTGGTCATCGCGGCGAGCATCTGCGGGACGCGCGTTATCGAGTCGCCGGGCTGGCTTGAGAACGGCACCAACGCGGTCTTCACGCGCACCCTGAATGTCGGTGCGGCGAAGAAGCCGCTGCTGCTGCGCGTGGCTCCCGACTCGGTGAACGTGGTGCTCGCCGGTGATGGCGCGCTGCGGAAAGAAGGCGGCTTCTGGCTGGCGGAACTTCCAGGTTCGGCGAAGACGCGGCTGCTCATCTCGCGTGTGGACGAAGCCTTGCTCACCGCGCTGGCGAAAACTTTCAAGGTCTCACTCGACTTGGAACCGCTCACCCACGGTGGCCCGCGTCGCTGGCCAGAGGAAGTCACGACGACTTCTGTGGCCGGTAAAGCGGACGGCGCGTTCATCGCTGACACGTTCACGCTGCCCACGGAGAATCCCTGGGAAAGCTGGATGCGTCCCGGCGGCTTTGATTTCACGCCGGACGGCAAGGCCGCCATCGTGGCCACCTGGAACGGCGACGTGTGGCGCGTGGACGGCTTGATGGCGGCAGCACCCGCACCGTTGCGCTGGCGTCGCATTGCGAGCGGACTCTTCCAGCCGCTCGGCGTGAAGTTTCGCGGCGACGAATTGTTCATCACCTGCCGCGATCAACTCGGGCGACTGCGCGATCTGAATGGCGATGGCGAGACGGATTTCATCGAGAGCTTCAACAACGACCATCAGGTCACGGAGCACTTCCACGAATTCGCGATGGGTTTGCAGACGGATGCGGCGGGGAATTTTTACTACGCCAAGTCCGCCCGCCACGCGCTGACCGCGCTCGTGCCGCATCACGGCACTCTGCTGCGCGTGAGTGCTGACGGCCAACGCACCGACATCGTTGCCAACGGATTTCGCGCCGCGAATGGCGTCTGCCTCAATGACGATGGCACCTTCTTCGTCACTGACCAGGAAGGCCACTGGACGCCGAAGAACCGCATCAATCGCGTGAAGCCCGGTGGATTTTACGGCAACATGTTCGGCTACACCGAGCGAACCAACACGTCTGACTCCGCGATGGAACAGCCGATGGTCTGGATCACGAACGCCAAGGACCGCAGCCCGGCCGAACTGCTCTGGGTGCCGAAGAATGCCTGGGGTTCGCTCGGCGGATCATTGCTCAATCTCAGCTACGGCATGGGTCGCGCCTACATTGTGCCGCACGAGGAAGTCGGCGGGCAATGGCAGGGCGCGGTCTGCGAGCTGCCACTGCCAGGATTTGCGACCGGCATCATGCGCGGACGTTTCGCCGCCGATGGCGCTCTCTACACGTGTGGCATGTTCGGTTGGGCGGGCAACGCTGCAGCTCCAGGAGGATTTCATCGCATTCGTCGCGACGAAAAACCGGCGAACGTCCCGCTCGTCATCCACGCCGTGGAGGGCGCGCTGTCCGTGAAGTTCAGCGAGCCTATCGACCCTGCCAGCGTGAAACCCGACGCCTTCGCGCTCAAAGTCTGGTCGCTCCAACGCAACGCCAACTACGGCTCCAAACATTTCGACGAGCATCCGCTTGAAATCACGAGCACGCGCCTCAGCGCCGATGCCCGCACGGTGACACTCGACATCCCGGCGCTCGCACCGACGCAGTGCTATGAACTCAAGGTGAGTCTCCAGGCCCCCGACGGCTCGACCTTCGCCCGTTCCCTGCACGGAACGATTCATCAGCTTGGCAAAAAGTGACCGCGCCCCGGCACTGCGCAGGGTGAGTGGTGAGCCGGAGATCACCGGGTAGCGGTTGGGTTGGCGGCGCGCTGGCGGATCAATTGCCCGAACGCATCATCGCCTGCGGACTGGGCTGCCTGGAGGTGTGGATGAGGTCAAACATGGGTTGATTCCTTCCTGGGCGGTTGATAGGTCAACCGATCAATCCAGGCGAGGATGACGGCGGAGAGCACAAAGGTCATGTGGATGATCACCTGCCACATCATGGTTTTTTGGGAGATGTTCTCCGTATCAATAAACGTCTTGAGCAGGTGGATGGAGGAAATGCCGATGAGGGCAGTGGCCAGCTTGACCTTGAGCACGCCGGCGTTGACGTGTGAAAGCCATTCCGGTTCGTCCGGGTGGCCTTTCAGATGCAGACGCGACACAAACGTCTCGTAACCGCCCACGATGACCATGATGAGCAGGTTCGCAATCATGACCACGTCAATCAGGCCCAGCACCATGAGCATGATTTCGCTCTCCTTGAGCATGGTGGCCCGCTGCACCAAGTGCCACAGCTCGATGAGGAAGTGGTAAACATAGACGCCCTGCGCCACGATAAGGCCGAAGTAGAGGGGCGCTTGCAACCAGCGGCTCAAAAAAATCAGACCGCTGAGGGCGTGTTTGGATTTCGTGGTTTTGGGATCGTTCATGGGAGGATGGTCCAGCGTGTGTTCAGTATCACCGTCATGGCGTTCTTGTCGTCGACGCTTCTGTCGGCGGGGCGCGGCGCGCGGCATGGATTAGCGAGGCCACCACGGCCACGGCCAGGAGCCCGACGATGACCAGCAGCGAAGCCAGCGTCGGGATTTTGTAAAAGCCCGCCAGCAGCATCTTGGCGCCGACGAACACCAGCACCGCCCAGGGCAGACGCAGCTAAATTTACTCAAAGATTTGTATGTACTTTGTAAATACAATGCGTACATGAGACGGGATGCGAACGCATCCTGAACTCAACTTGCTCACTCATTTCCAAGCACTGCCCGATCCGCGCACCGCGCG
>JANNEF010000046.1:0-6020 GCA_031378375.1 Verrucomicrobiota bacterium
ACCGAATGCCGGCGGGCCTGTGCTCGTCCAATCGCCCGAACTAAACGCCATGCCCGGATAAATGATGACGCCTCCTCAGTCCGCTCGCGGGAAACCGTGCATCTGGCATTGCCTCGCCGTGCTGGTGGGGTTGACCTTGCCGGAGTTTGGTTTCACCGCCGGCAACGCGGACGGCAAGGACGTTGACTGGGCGAAGGAACGCGAGTTCTGGTCGTTTCGCGCGCCGGTGGCGCAGGCACGTCCGGCGGTGAAGAATTCACACTGGCCGGCACAGCCGCTGGACTACTTCGTCCTCGCTAAACTGGAACAGAAGAATCTTTCTCCATCGCTCGCGGCGGAAAAGCGCACGCTCATTCGCCGCGTCACGCTGGATATCACGGGCCTGCCGCCGACGCCGGAGGAAGTCGAAGCGGTCCTGAAGGACAAGAAAGGGGGAGCTTACGAACGCCTCGTCGAACGGCTGCTCGCGTCGCCGCGCTTTGGCGAACGCATGGCCAGCCTGTGGCTGCCGCTCGCGCGTTACGCGGAGGATCAAGCGCACCAGGTCGGCACCGACACGAAGTTCTTTTATCCCAACGCGCACAAGTATCGCGACTGGGTCATCGGCGCGTTCAATCGTGATTTGCCCTACGACCAGTTCATCCGGCTGCAACTGGCGGCGGACTTCGCACTTCGTGGCAGCCGACGTGAGGAGGCTCACTCTGAACCGCCCCGCCCGGCGAACGGGACTGAAAGTCAGCGCCTCCTTGCGTCGGCTGCTACGAGCAGAGACCAGGAAGCGTCGGCCAACCTCGCCGCGCTCGGCTTCCTCGGCCTCGGCCCGAAATACTACAACCGAAACCGCATCGAGGTGATGGCCGACGAATGGGAGGACCGCGTGGACACGGTGACGCGCTCGTTCCTCGGCCTGACGGTCGCCTGCTCGCGGTGCCACGACCACAAGTTCGAGCCGGTGACGACGGAGGATTACTACGCGCTGGCCGGCGTGTTCGCCAGCACCCGTATGGTGAACAAGGTGCCGGGCGGCGCGGCCCCGAAAGACGACAACTCCGAGACTCCCCCGAAGGAAAAACTGAGTCCTGCCGCGCTGCACATCGTGGAGGAAGGCACGCCGACGAACCTCACCGTCTTCATCCGCGGCAACGTCGAGCGCAAGGGACCGCTGGCGGAGCGGCGTTTCCTGCGCGTGCTGTCCGAGGGCGAGCCGGCGCCGTTTCACGACGGCAGCGGACGCCGCGAACTCGCCGAGGCCATCGCCAGCCGCCGCAATCCGCTCACCGCCCGCGTGATGGTCAATCGCGTTTGGAGCGTCTTCTTCGGCCGGCCGCTCGTGGCGACGCCGAGCAACTTCGGCCATTCCGGCTCGCGGCCGACGCATCCCGAATTGCTCGACGACCTCGCCGTGCGCTTCATGGACGGCGGCTGGTCGGTGAAGGCGCTCGTGCGCGAGATTGTGTTGTCCTCCACTTACCGTCAGGCCAGTGGGGCAGTAAGCAGTAAGTCAGTAATCAGTAAACCGGGCGGTTCACCGAAGACTGATTCACTGATTACTGACTCACCGATTACTGATGCACTCCTCGCCGGCATGCCCCGCCGCCGGCTCACCGTCGAGCAGTGGCGCGATACGGTGCTGTTCGCTTCGGGCAGCCTCGAATGGGCACACGGCATGTCCGGCGATCCCGCCCAGCCGACGAACCATCTCCGCACCGTCTTCAGCCACGTCAGCCGGCTGAAGCTGAACGACCTCCTCATGCAGTTCGATTACCCGGACGCGAACGTCCACGCCGAGAAACGCTCCGTCACCACCACGGCCACGCAGAAGCTTTTCATGTTGAACAGCCCCTTCATGCTCGCGCAGGCGGAGGCGCTGGCCGCGCGCCTCACGGCGAAGCGCGGCGAAAGCGACCGGTCGCGCGTGCGCCGCGCGTATCAACTCCTCTTCGGGCACGACCCGGAGAAGGCGGAACTGGACGTGGCGCTGAAATTCCTCGGCAAGCCGGACACGGGCGGTCTGCCGCGCTGGCAGCAATACGCGCAAGTCCTGCTCGCCTCAAACGAACTGCTCTATGTGGACTGACCACGCTGGCTCGCTACTGCGCGCTTGCTCCAAAGCACAACAATCGGTATCGTTCCGTCATGCCTACGGTAACACTTCAAGCCCATTACGACGGCCGCCACATCGTCCTCGACGAGCCGTATGACCTGCCTGCCAACGCCCCGCTCATGGTGACGCTGCTCCCCGCCTCCCCGGACACGGATTCCGAGGATGCCTGGCTGCGGGCGGCTGCATCCAGCGCCGCGTTCGCGTTTCTGGCCGACCCCGCCGAGGACATCTACACGGTCGCCGACGGCGAGCCTTTCCGAGATGCGGTATAGAGTCATTCTCGTTCCGTTCCCGTTCGACGACCTGACCGGCACCAAGGTCAGACCGGCGGTGTGCCTGACCGACGCGGTCGGCGCGCACCGCCATGTCGTTCTGGCCTTCATCACGAGCGTCGTGCCGCCCAGACTGGAGCCGACGGATTTGTTGCTGGACCCCGGCGACGCGGACTTTGCGCGCACGGGCCTGAGAGTCCGTTCGGCGTTGCGTCTGCACCGGATGGTGACGGTTTCGGCCACGATCATTCGGCGGCAGTTGGGCGTCCTGGCTCCGAACCTCCAAGTCCAAGTCCGCCAGCGTCTGCAAACACTCTTCGCACTGTGAAGCTTTTTCTCCGAGCAACCGAAGCGCTTGGCACCGCGATGCCGGCCACAGGCGGCCTGCCGCGCTGGCAGCAATACGCGCAAGTCCTGCTCGCCTCGAATGAATTGCTGTATGTGGACTGACCAACACTTAGGACTATAGGTTCCTATGCCACTGCCGAACATTCCAGCACATTACCTCCTTCCGACGTCGCGGAGCGACTGGGCAGAGTTGCTATCGGGCTGGCAACCATTGTTACCGCAACATTCGTCACCTTGGCTCCTGACGAAGTTTGGAGAGCTCTTTGTGTGTCAGCAGGACGCAAAAGTGGGCATGCTTCAAGTGAGCGCGTTTCAGTATCGGGTTGTAGCCAAAGACAAGACGGATTTTCAGGAATGGCTCGTGGACCCGGACAAGATGGCCGACTGGTTTCTCGCCCCACTCGTCGACCTGCTGGAGGCCGGAGGCAGATCTTTGCAGCCAGATCAGTGTTATTCATTCATCAAGCCGCTTGGCCTTGGGGGGGCGTTGACTGCTGAAAACGTCATGACCATTCCCATTCGTGAGCACTTCAAATGTTGGGGAGACGTTTTCCGTCAGATTGAAGATCTGCCAGACGGCGCAGAGGTTATTCTGAAAGTCACATGAGAAAGCCGCCTAGTATTGCACTGACCGCAACGCTGCTGAATCGCCGGCAGATGCTCGGCCGCATGTGTGCCGGCTTCGGGCTGATGAGCCTTGGCGGATTGCTCGGCTCGTCGGCGTTTGCCGGGGGAGCGATGCGCGCCGCGCATTTCGCGCCGCGGGCCAGGCGCGTGATTTTCCTGTTCCTCAACGGCGGGCCGTCGCACGTTGATACGTTCGACCCCAAGCCGGCGTTGTTGAAACACGAGGGCGAGCAGCCGGAGGGCGAGCTTTACAAGAAGAACAAAGGCTCCGGCTACATGCCGTCGCCGTTCCGCTTCGCGCGGCACGGCCAGAGCGGCATCGAAGTGAGCGAGAGCCTGCCGCACCTGGCGCGCGTGATCGACGACTGCTGCGTCATCCGCTCGATGCGGACCGACGTGCCGAATCACGAGCCGGCCTTGCTGCAAATGCACACGGGCAACGTGCAGCCGATCCGCCCTTCGCTCGGCTCCTGGCTCCTCTACGGACTCGGCTCGGAGAACCAAAACCTGCCCGGCTACGTCGTGCTTCGCCCCAGCCCGAAGATCGTCGTTGGCCCGGCGCTGTGGAGCAACAGCTTCCTGCCCGCGGAGTTTCAGGCCACGAGCGTCATCACCGCTGACATGCAGGTGGACAAGCTCCTCGCCAACATCCGCAATCCAAAGCTAACCGAGCCACAGCAGCGCGAACAACTCGACGTGCTCGGCCAGTTGAACCGGCTGCATCTCCAGAAGCGCGGCGGCGACCCGGAACTCGAAGGGCAGATTCGCGCCATGGAAACCGCCTTCCACATGCAGAAGCGGGCGATGGACACCTTCGACATCAGCCGCGAGCCGGAGCACATCCGGCAAATGTACGGCGACACGACGTTCGCGCGTTCGTGCCTGCTCGCGCGGCGGCTCATCGAGGACGGCGTGCGCTTCGTGTCGGTCTATTACACGAGCGACAAGGACAATCAGCCCTGGGACACGCACGCGAACCACGACGAGCGTCATCCCAAGCTGTGCGCTGATGGCGACCGCGCCGCCGCCGCGCTCATCACGGATCTCAAGGCGCGCGGGCTGCTGGATGACACGCTGGTGATCTGGGGCGGTGAATTCGGCCGCACGCCCTACGCCGAGAATCGCGACAAGGACAAAGGCAAAGAGAAAGCGGGCCGCGACCATCATCACACGGCGTTCTCGATGCTGCTGGCCGGTGGCGGCGTGAAAGGCGGGACCGTGTACGGCACGACCGATGACTTCGGCATGCACGTTGCCGAGAACCCGGTGCATGTTCACGACCTGCATGCGACGATTCTTCATCTCCTCGGCCTCGACCACGAAAAGTTGACCTATCGTTACGCGGGACGAGACTTCCGCTTGACCGACGTGCATGGGCGCGTGGTGAATGAAATCTTGGCGTGAACACGCGTCTTTCCACCGAGTGAGCGTTGACGCGGGGCGGCCGTTCAGCGTGCCAACTGCCGCGTTTTCTCCGCGAGGATGCGCGCCGCCTTGCGAAAGCCGCCGAACTGCGCGTCGAGGCTGAAGCCGAATTCCCGCTGCGCACGCAGGCCCATCTCGGAGGAGAAATGCCAGATGAACCCCAGCGTGTTCGCCTCGACGATGTAGAGTTTGCCCGACGGCACTTCGCGGATGATGTCAAAACCCAGGTTCGGAATCTCCGGGAACGCCGCGCTGGCGGCCTCGCCGAGCCGGATGATTTCCTCGTCATCATTGAGTTCAATCACGCAGCCGCGGCTGCTCGCCACGATGCACACGCCGCGGTTGTCTTGCACGCGATTGAAGGCGTCGGGGCCTTCGAGGGCCGGCCGTTCCGCGCCCGCCGTGATCTTGAACGACCACAGCACCTGGCCGAACAACGTCGTGACGCGATATGCCACCGGACGCGGCCCGGTGTAGATGAATTGCTGCGCGAGGAGTGCGTCGCATTGCCCGAGCGAGCGGGAGGGCGGCGGCTTCTCCCAGCGCACGCGGCCCTTGCGCCGGATTTTCACGTGCGCGCCCCATGCGCTGAAGTCGGGCTTGGTGACGACGTAATTGGGAAAGTCGGTCAGGTCCGGCGCGGAATGTTCGGTGAACAGCGCCCACTTGGGCACGGGGAAATTGTGCCGTTGCAGCGCCTCGTACTCGGCGCTCTTGGGCATCCGTTGCCCGCAGAACACCGGGCCGCGCAGTGGCCGCCAGCGTCCCAGCGGAATCGGCGCAAACGTGAGCGCGGGCTGGCGCAGCAACGCGGCCAGTTCCCACCACTTGGGACGGCGGTCGAAGGCCACGGTCCGAATGTCCGGGTCCAACTCGCGGATGAACCCGCCGATGGTGTCGAAGTCGGACTTTGCCGCCGCGTGCGGAGCGGTCATCACGATAAGCTGGCAGGGCCGGCGCAAAGCCCCGGCGTCCCGGCTCGCGGGCATGATTTCGCCGAGGGCGGGCGTTTCCAAAATGGCGTGAGCCGATCGATCACTCATGCCTCCACTGCAAAGCGGAAACCGGGCCAGACCGGCGTCTGACGGGGCGGCCCGCTGGAACTCATACCAACTACGTTAATTGGCTGGTAGAAGTTAAGCGGCGGGGATAGCCTTTGGGCATGGCCAGACCCCGAGCAAAATTAGATCGTTGCGGTGAGGCGGACCTCGTCACCCGCCGCCTCCACACCGAACCTCCCGGAG
>JANNEF010000330.1:0-3145 GCA_031378375.1 Verrucomicrobiota bacterium
TGCCATCGAGGGTGGGAGCGGCGGCATCCCGGCCGCGGAGTTTTCGGGTTTGGTTTAATAAAAAAAAATCGGCGGCGGGGGTTGCGCCGCGCCTCCCGACCCGTTCGCAAAACTCATGTTTGAGGACCACAAGGAAGTCGCCGCCCACACCAACCGCCTGCCGCATTGGCATCAGGATGGCGCGACTTACTTCGTCACCTTTCGTCTCGCGGATTCGCTTCCGGAGGAGTTGCTCGAACAGTGGCAGGCGGAACGCGAGGTGTGGATGCGCCTCAATCCGCCGCCGTGGAACGACGAGCAGGAGGCCGACTATCAGAAGCGTTTTCCCGCACGCATCGAGAACTGGCTCGACGAAGGTCACGGCGCCTGCGTGCTGCGTCAGGCGGAGTGCCGCGAAATAGTGGCGGCGGCGTTGCGCCACTTTCACCGTGAACGCCACACCCTGTTCGCCTCGGCCATCATGCCGAACCATGTCCATGTGCTGTTCTCGCTGCTGGGTGAACATCGGCTGGAAGATGTGCTGCATACTTGGAAGAGTTTCACCGCCACGGAAATCAACCGGCACCTCGGCCGGACCGGGGTGCTGTGGATGAAGGATTATTTCGACCGCAGCATTCGCAATCGTGAGCACTTCGCCAAGGTGGCGCGTTACATCCGGCGCAATCCGGAAAAGGCGAAGCTCCGCGCGGGCAAGTTCACGTTGTGGGAAGGCGACATGGTGGCGGATGTGCTCGACCGCAAGGGCGGCTGGAGCGGCGGCATCCCTGCCGCCGGGAAGGGCAACGCGGGAGATGAACCGGGCGGCAAGGATGCCGCCCCTCCTAGTGTAATCGGCGCCAGGGATGGCGCCGCTCCTGAGGCATGATTCCAAAACGCTTCATCCTCGTCGCCGGCACGTTCTTGTTGTCGCTGCTGCTCTACGTGGACCGCACGTGCATCTCGACGGCCAAGGACGCGGTGACGAGCGATCTTGGCTTGAGCAACGAGCAATGGTCCTGGGTGCTGGCCTCGTTTGCGTTCGGCTACGCGCTGTTCCAGACGCCGGGCGGTGCCCTGGCCGACCGTCTGGGCGGCCGCTTGGTTCTCACCGCCGTGGTCACGGTGTGGTCCATCTTCACCGGACTCACTGCGGCGGCATGGAATCTCGGCAGCCTGCTGGTCGTGCGCTTTCTGTTTGGCGCGGGTGAGGCGGGGGCGTTTCCCGGCATGGCGCGCGTCGTCTATTCGTGGATTCCGGTGAAGGAACGCGGGCTGGTGAAAGGAATCAATTTCTCCGGCTCGCGCATCGGCGCGGCGCTGGCCATGCCGCTGGTCGTGGCCATGATTGCCCGACTCGGCTGGAAGCAGACGTTTGTCGCTTTGATGCTCGTGGGCTTTGCGTGGGCCTTGGTGTGGTGGTGGTGGTTCCGCGATGAGCCAGCCGAGCACCGCGGCATCGCGAAAGCGGAATTGGACTACATCCTCGCCCATCGTCAGGAAGGGCGGCTTCCCAGCCGCCCCGAACCGTCGGAACCCACATGGCGGCTGGGAAGCCGCCGTTCCTTGAATCTATGGCTGATGATGATCCAGTATTTCGGCAGCAACTTCACCTTCTTCTTCAGCCTCACGTGGCTCTATCCCTACGTGAAAACGAAATACAATCTCGCCGCCGTGGATGCCGGACTCTACGCGATGCTGCCGTTGCTGGGCGGCGCAGTGGGAAACATCTTCTCCGGCTGGCTGGTGGATGCGCTGTATCGCACGGGCCGGTCGTCGCTCTCGCGCAAACTGCCCGCCATCGCCGGCTTCGCCCTCGCGGCGCTCGGCATGTTGATGAGTGTCGAACAGGCCACCGTCGGTGGCGCGGTCTTCTGGCTTACCGTCGCCATCTTCGGCGCGGACATGACGCTCTCGCCGTCGTGGTCATTCTGCATCGACATCGGCGGCCGGCACGCCGGCGCGGTGAGCGGCACGATGAACATGGCGGGCAATCTCGGCGCAGCCATCACCGCGCTGGCGTTTGCGTATCTGCCGGAAACGGCGCGCGGCAACGTGGCATTCTTCTACACGGCGGCGGCGTTGAGCGGAGTCGCCGTCGTGTGCTGGTTGCTGGCGAATCCTACGCGGAGAATGGAAGTAACGACATGAAGCAGCGCCGAGGACATAGGAGCGGCGGCTTCCCAGCCGCCGTTGGAGAGCCAATTAAAAACACGGCGGCAGGGATGCCGCCGCTCCTGCGCTTCATGGAGGTGGCAGCGTGAAGACAATGCGTGGAGTCACGATTGGCGCGGGGTTCTTCGCGCAGTTTCAAGCCGAGGCGTGGAAGCGTTTGGAGGGGCGGCTTCCCAGCCGCCCAGTTAAACACGCGGAGAACACGGCGGCAGGGATGCCGCCGCTCCTGCTGGCGGCCGTCGCCGACGCGGTGCCCGGCAAGGCGCGCGAATTCGCCGTGAAGTTCGGCATCGCGCGCGCCTACGAATCGGTCGAGGCGATGCTCGACGCGGAGAAGCCGGACTTCGTGGACATCGTCACGCGGCCCGACACGCATCTCTCGCTCACCCGGCTCGCCGCGCAACGCGGTATCCACGTCATCTGTCAGAAGCCGATGGCTCCGACCGTGGCGGAGAGCATCGCCATGTGCGAAGTCTGCGAGGCGGCGAAAGTGCGCCTGCTCATTCACGAAAACTGGCGCTGGCAGCCTTGGTATCGCGAAGCACATCGGCGCATCGCGGCGGGTGAACTCGGCGCGTTGAAACACCTTTCCTTCGACTGGCGCACCGGCGACGGCAACGGTCCCGAGCCTTACGCGGCGCAGCCTTACTTCCGCGAAATGCCGCGTCTGCTCATCCACGAAAGCCTGGTTCACATCCTCGACACGTTTCGTTTCCTCGGCGGTGAATTGCAGGTGACCGCCTGCGAGACGCGACGCGTGAATCCCGTCATCGCGGGTGAAGACTGGGCGGAGATTCGCGTGCGCTTCGTCGGCGGCGCGGCCGGTTTCATCCACGGCGACCGTCACACGGGCCCGGTGCCCTCGCCGGTGGCGATGGGCAGCATGGTCATCGAAGGTGAACGCGCCACACTGCGCAGCTCGGCGGAGGGTGAGTTGTATCTCAATGATCAGCGCCTGGACTTCACGCCCACCTCGCTCGGCTACAAGGGTGAC
>JANNEF010000047.1:0-7238 GCA_031378375.1 Verrucomicrobiota bacterium
ACCGAATGCCGGCGGGCCTGTGCTCGTCCAATCGCCCGAACTAAACGCCATGCCCGGATAAATGATGACGCCTCCTCAGTCCGCTCGCGGGAAACCGTGCATCTGGCATTGCCTCGCCGTGCTGGTGGGGTTGACCTTGCCAGAGTTTGGTTTCACCGCCGGCAACGCGGGCGGCAAGGACGTTGACTGGGCGAAGGAACGCGAGTTCTGGTCATTCCGCGCGCCAGGCGCGTGAGTTGCCGCCGCTCGTCAACGGCGCTCCCCTCGATTACTTCCACGACGGCTCCGGGCGCGGGCGGCACTGCGACCAGCGCCAGCGCGAGGCGCGTCCGCAGTGGCGCGCGTTGGGCGGCGGGGCGTTCGCGCGGTTCGACGGGCAGAATGATTTTCTCGCCGCCGCCGTCGCGCCGCGCATGACGATGGCCGGCGCGACGGTGTTTGTCTTCGCCGCGCCCGCGTCGAACCCCGGCCTCTTTTGCGGTTTGCTCGCGTGGAACGCGCGCGGCAAAAACGATTACCAATCCGGCTTCAACGTGGACCTGGGCGGCGGGCCGTCCACGAACTGGAACCGCGTGAACGTGGAGGGCGGCGGCGCGACGGGAGAAAAGAATCTGCTGCGGGAACCGGTGGCCTTCGGCGCGTTGCACACGCTCGTGATCACGATGGAACCCGGGCCATCGTCAACGGCGTGCTGGCCTACCAGCGGCTCGTCGAGTAGTGACGGGCTGCGGCACCCTGTTTACCGATGCTCACACGGGCTTTCCTGTAGCAAGAGGGCTGAAAGCCCGAACGCCAATAGCTCGGGGCAAGGCGAGTCCGTGAGCGAAGCCGAGGAGCACGGGTTTGGCGCGGCGGGAATTTTTACCAGGCGGTTTCGACATGCGGTGACGCCAGGGATTTGAGCGCGAAGTTCTGGGTTCAAGGGTTCCCACCGCCCGCACCATTCCGGCACGCCGCCGCTACGTCCCTTTGGCCAGCCGATGGAACTGATCCAGTTCGGACCGGGAATGTTCAGGATTTACCGGACGCCCACGGCGAGCGGTTGGGCGTGGATGGTATTCCACTGCACGGGCGTCAAACTTCCGGGCTGCTCCACCACAAACCCGGCACCCGCCGATAGCGCACTACCGGCTGATGAGCCGCAGGCTGCTTTACTCCTTGCGGATTCGATAGAAGTAGCCGGGAAAAGCGAAAATGGTTTCTGTAGTGGTTTCGCCCTGCGACACGATGCCCAGTTCTTCTATGAACCAGTTCACAAAATCTTCGGTTCCTTCGATGCGGTACGAGGCGAAAGGCATGGAATTCCAAGTAAGTGTGAGTTCATCCGCCTCTGGAGTTTTGATCACACTGGTGATTCGGAACGGAGCTACGCGAATGAAACCCGGTCCGGTGATGGGTGCGGTGGTTTCGCCGTATGTTCCGTCCGGTTGCGCAACCCCGTTGATAAAAAGGCCCTTCACTTCAACGGTCCCGGTATAATTCAGATTCAACGTTCCCCCCGTGAACAAACGGAAGGTGGTGTTCGGGCTGACAGCGGCCGCCGCGGCGATGGTCAGGAGGCCGTTGCTGACAGTCGTATCACCGCTGTAGGTGTTGGGGCCGCCCGTCAGACCTTGGGGAGCCGTGCCAACTTTGGTCAACCCGAGAACGCCGCCAGTGCCGGTGGTATTGTCCACGATCTTGCCGTTGAAAGTCTGAAGCGACGTGTTGGTGTAATTAACGCAAAGGGTCAGGATCGAGGTGGTGTTGGAGGCGTTATTGGCGATTACTCCGGTACTGCTGCCACCGTATTGCCCAACTCGCTGGCTCGTGCCGTTGAGATCCAAGAGGCCGGTATTGTGAATCAAATGCCGGCCCGGGCAGAACGTGGTGGTGGGGTAACCCAATGTCCCGGCGCCCTCGAGCTTGATCGTTGCGCCGCCGACACCGATTCGAATAAACCCCGTGAAGGAGTTGGAACCCGCAAGGACAAGCGTGCCCGAACCGCCTGCAAAATCGAGTTCCACGCGATTGGCAAGTTTTCCTGAAACAGGACTGCTGGTGACGGGTCCGCCGTCCATGATTTGACCGGAAAATGTTCTCGTATCGCCGTATCCAGTCATCTTCAGCACAGCCCGGGCGTACGGTGAGCTGTTGCGGATCGTGCCAGTCCCTGATGGCACGGGCTGTCGGTTCTGGTTGTCGTCACCGTTGAGGTCGAGGGTGCCCCCGGTCATGTTTAATCTGTTCGGGGTGGCGGAGCCATTGACGGGTATCTGGCCTTCGGGGATTCGGAGGTTGTTAACCCCGTCATAACCGTTGAAGTACTTCACGGTCGCCCCGGCGTCGAGCGATTCAATGCCGTCCACGGCGTAGGCGCTTCCACTGCCGGTCACGTTGCTCACTTGAAGAATCAGCGTGCCGCTTTTCACATGGGTGCCACCGGTGTAATGGTTGCCGTTGGGCGTGATGATGTCGCCCCGGAGGGTCAGGGTGGCTGCCCCCTCGACCGTCAGGCCATTCGTGCCGAGGAGGCTCGTGGCGATTGTAACACTCTCATTGGCAGTGATGGTTGCGTTCGATCCGATCAGGGTCAGCGTGCTGTTAGAGACAGAATAGCCCGGGGAGTTGAACGTGAGATTCCGGGCCGTGACGGGGGTGGTGATGGTGATCGCGCCAACGCCGGTGGGGCCAAAGATCGCATCGTCGCCATCGGTCCAGGAAAAACCATCCGAGGTCCAGTTGAATCCGTTCCAGTTGAGATTGGCGTCGGGGCTGTTACTCCAGGTGTTAGTACTCTGTGCGCGTGAACTGGAGACGAAGCCCAGACAGGCGACAAGAGCGAAGAGGCAAGAGGATGTTTTCATAATGGTTACAAACGGACAGTTCTGATTTAGTGTCATGTTTTGTGTCACCAAAGCCGCATACCAAGTGCGATGCCGGTGAATTCGGGTGAAGCATGTGGCATGGCGGGGAATCTGTCATGTCGGCTGAATGAGTGACACCGGCGGCGCGGCGGTTTTTCACGGAGGCGACGGGAATGACAAGCAACCGGGCCGTGTGAATCGGTGTGCCTCTTTTCCGCGCATTACAAAGACTTGTCCGGTCCCGCCCGATAGTTCGCCGGCAACCCGCCGCCGAAAAACTTGGCCACCGCCTGCGCCCGGGAATGCACCCGGAGTTTCTCGTAAATGCGCCGGATGTGCGTGCGCACGGTGTCGAAGCCGATGCCGAGGCGTTCGGCTATTTCCTTGATGAGAAAGCCCTGAGCGAGCCAGCCGAGGATTTCGTGTTCGCGCGGCGAGAGCGTGCCGGTTTCGCCCACGGGAGCCACCGTTCGGAAGGATTGCACGACCTTGCGCGCGATCTGGCTGCTCATCGGAGCGCCGCCGGAATGCGCGTCGCGGATGGCTTCGAGCAATTGTGTTGGCGGCGTCCGCTTCAGCAGATAACCCGTCGCGCCGGCGGCGAGCGATTCAAAAATCTGTTCCGAGTCCTCGTAAACCGTGAGCATGACGATGTGGGAGGAAAGCTCCTGCGCCATGAGCTTTCGGACGCACTCCACCCCGTTCATGCCGGGCAGGTTGATGTCCATGAGAACCACGTCCGGCTTCAGCGCCGGCAGTTCGCGCAAAGCGTCCTCGCCGTTTGTGAAGCTGCCGAGGCAGCGAAAATCCCGCGAGCGCCCGAGGACGCGCACCAACGCATCCCGGATGCCCGCGTCGTCTTCCACGATCGCCACTGTGATGTTCAATTCCATCTCGTTAAACCCGGTTTGGCTTCGGCGCAGATCACCGCGTCGGCCCATTCACATCCTGCGCGGATTTGAAGCGAACGCCAGTCGTTCAAATGAGTGACGCGCCGCGCGAACGGCCAATCGTCCCCGCGCCTCATTCCATGATAAAGCTCACGTCCAGTTGGATGCGGGTGCCCTGCCCGGGACCGCTGCGCAGATCCAATTCCCCGCCGATTTCCGCGGCGCGGCGGTGCATGTTCGCCAACCCTTCGCCTTGCCGTTGTCGCATGACGCCGGCCTCGGAGCGCGTCCCGGCGGTTGCATCCTGATTGTGCGGGATGAAGCCATTCCCGTTGTCCTCAATCACCAGCACCATGCCGTTCGCGCGCGTCGCAACGCGCAGAGTCACCTCGGATGCCGCGCTGTGCTTCACGACATTGTGCAGCGCCTCTTTGACGACAAGGAAAACATTGTGACGCACCACGGCCGTCAGAACCTGAACCGGCAAACGGTCTGCCACCTCCAGCCGGCAGCGAATCCCCGCCGTCTTCAAGAAATCCTCCGCGTGGTTGCAGGTGTAGGTCACCAGGCTTTCGAGCGTGTCATTGCGCGGGTTGACCGCCCACACCGTGGCGTCCAAAGCTTGCGTCAGATTCCGCGTGCGGGCGGCGATCTTGCGCATGTCCGCCTGCACCTCTTCGGGCGGCGCCTGCCCGCCTTGCGCCAGTTCACTGAGCAACGTGATCTCGGTCAGGCTCGCGCCGAGGTCGTCATGGATGTCCTTGGCGATGCGGGCGCGTTCCCGTTCGATGGCGCCTTCGCGCTCCGCCCGCTCGACCCGGTGTCGCAGCTTGCGGATTTCCACGTAGCGCACGACGCCGCCCACGGTTCCCAGCAGCGACAGCGCGGCCAGGATTTGGAACCACCACGTCTGCCAGAAATGGGGCAGCACCTCGATGTCCATTGCCGCGCCCGGCTCGCTCCAGTTGCCCTCGTGGTCCGAGGCGGTCACAAGAAAACGATATTTCCCCGGCGGAACGTGGCTGTAATAGGCCACTCGCCGCGCCCGCGCCTGCACCCAGTCGTTCTCCAGTCCGTCGAGTTTGAACCGGAACGCGACGTGGCGCGGCGACGCGAGGCTCAACGCGGTGAATTCGATGGCCAGTTGCTCGTGCCCGGGAGTCACTTTGATCCCGCCGCTCTCCGCCTGACGGAGATTGAGTGGCGGTGCCGGCGCGCTCCCGGCCATCACCGTCCGGGCATCGTAGGCCGCCACTTCCTGACCATCGAGCGACGCGCTCTCAATCACCACCGCCGGTGCGGGTCCGCGCTGAATCGCCCGCGGATGCACCACCGCGAGTCCCGTCTGCATGGCGATCCACAACCTTCCGTCGCTCCCACGCGCCGCACCCGGCCACGCCTCGCGGCTGGCTTGCAACGCCGGCAGTCCTTCGTCCCGCCCGAAGACGACCGGCCGCACTTGAGCGATCCGTCCCGCAGTCTGTTCTTCAAACTCCTGCTCGCGGACGTAGAACACTCCCCGGTTCCCCGCGAACCACAGCCGGCCTTCGCCGTCGTCCTGAATCTGCGAAATGTAATCGTCAGTGATCCCCTCCGCCGTGCGAAATTGCGAGAACCGCCCCGCCTTCAGTCGGCCCACGCCGCTGCCGCCATAGCCGATCCAAACGCTCCCATCCGCCGTCGCGTGGAGACATCGGATCGTTTGCAACTTCGGAACGGAGCGCGCGGTTTCATCCACCACCATGTCCTCCGTCGCACGCAGCAACCGGCCGCCGGTCGTGCCCGCCCAGAGCGTGCCCGCCGCGTCCAGGGCCAGCGCCCGCACCAGTCCGCTGCCATCCGGCAGATTGAACCGGCGCAACCGGCCCGCGCGCAGCCGGTGCAAACCTTCCGCGGACGCCGTGCCGATCCAGAGATCGCCATTCGTGCTGGAGAGCAGCGAGCGGGCGAAATTTCCGGCCAGGCCATCCTTCATCGTGACCGAAGCCACCACACGATCCCGCCAATGGAAGAGTCCGTCGTAGTGCGTCCCGATCCAGACGCCACCGTTCGGATTCGGCACCACGGACACCGCATCCTCGATGGTCCAGCCATCGCCAGCGCGCAGGGCGTTCCATCCCGTTCCTTGATGCCGGGCCACGACGCCGCTCCGCGCCACGGCCCACAGCGTGCCGTCCTTGTCCTGGCAGACCGAACGCACTGCTTCAAACGGAAGCCCGGACGCAATCTCCTGCGATTCCACGACGCTCGGCCGGAGACGATTCAGTCCGCCGCCGCGCGTCCCCACCCACACACTGCCTTCGCGGTCTTCCGCCAGACTCAGGATCTCCCGATGCGACACCGGCACGGCCGCGAACATCCCGCCTTCCCGCCGAAACAGTCCCTGCCTGGCCGTGCCGATCCACAACCGGCCCAAACGATCTTCCATCACCACCGTCGCCGTCACGTTCGACCGCACCGCCGGAAGTTCCCCCACCGGCACCACCCCGCCGCCCTCGGTGAACTTCAGCACTTTGGCGCCGGAACAAACCCAGAGGCCGCCGGCCTTCGCCGCCGCGATGCACTGCACGCCCGGCACGGTCTCGAGCGTGACGAACCTTTCGTCCCGGAACACACCCAACTTGTCTCCCGCCGCATACATGAGACGCCCACGCGAATCGCCTGCGAGTTGGAGAATGCCACCCGGCGCCAGGCCGTCCTCCGTTCCGAAGTAACGCACTTGCCCTTCGCGCACCCGCACCACGCGGCTTGCCGCCGTGGGATAAGCCGCCCACAGACTTCCCTCGCCATCCTCGACCGGCGTCACGGCCCGCGCGTTGGCGGAACCTCGCCGCAGCGTGATCGAAGTTGTCCGCCCCTGATCCACGCAAGCGATCACCCCGCCGTCCTTCGCCACCCAAAGCCGGCCCCGGCGATCCACCGTCAACCCGTGCAACAATCCACCCGGCACGCCGGCCTCCGTGATCGGCGCGAAGTCCCGGAACTGATTCCCATCGAACCGCACCAACCCGCCCTGCGTCGCCACCCAGAGAAAACCGTCCGGCGTCTGCGCGATGCCCACCACCGCGTTATCCGGCAAACCCTCGTCCGTCTGCCAGGCCCGCGCGAACCACGGCGGATTCGTCGCCGCGATCAGTCCCGTTGCAGCGAGGATGAGGCTCACGCCGATAGCCAGGGCCGCGCGACCGTTGCCTGCCAGCGTTTGGAACATGCGCACATACTAATCCGTCCGAAGGCCCAGACAAGACTCGAACGGCTGCACCGTCACCACTCCGGCATTACTTGCCGGACTGCGGTACGCCGCATTCTCCTGCCGTGGGCCACGCCGAAGGTCGCCGACGCGCCGGGCAACGCCGAACGCCGCATCCCGGAAATCGCCGGGGGCGACTGGCAGCGCGGCAGAAGCATTTTCTTTGGCGAACCCGCCGCGTGTTCCAAGTGCCACCAGGTCGGCGGCGAAGGCGGGAAGATTGGCCCCGACCTCTCGAACCTGGTTCACCGC
>JANNEF010000111.1:0-26236 GCA_031378375.1 Verrucomicrobiota bacterium
GGGGTCGCAGATGGTCTCGCCGAGCCGGGGCGCGGTGACGGCGACGATGGCGCGAATGAGCGGGCGCGGGGTGTAATACTCGCCGCCGTTGCGCCCGGCGTTGCCCATGTTTTTGATCTTGGCTTCGTAGAGGTGCGAGAGTTCGTGCTTCTCGGTCTGGGACGCAAAGCGGAGTTCGTCGATGTGGTCGATGATCTCGCGCAGGTTGTAGCCGCTCTGGATGCGGTTCTTTATCTCGCCGAAGATTTCGCCGATTTTGTATTCGATGGTGTTCGGGCCGGTGGCCTTCTGCTTGAAGCCGTGCAGGTAGGGGAAGAGCTTGCCGTTGACGAAGGCGATGAGGTCGTCGCCAGTGAGGGCGGTGTTGTGATCAATCTTGCCGTCCTTGGCCTTGGGCGCGGCCCACGTTTCCCAGCGGTAGGGTTTGTCGAGGATGTGGGAGTATTTCCTGCCGTCGAGGGCGGCTTCGGTGGCCTTGTCGTGTTCGAGGGCGTCGAGGTATTTCAGGAAGAGGAGCCAGGAGGTCTGCTCGGTGTAGTCGAGTTCGCTGGTGCAGCCGGCGTCTTTCCAGAGGACGTCGTCGATGTTTTTGAAGGCTTGTTCAAACATGGGGAGTTAAATCGAGAAAGAGTTAAAGGCGTTGATTGCGTCGCCATTCGAATCGCGCCTCGGCGGGCAGGCGGGGCGAAGGTTGAAGGAAGCCCCGACAGAACTTCATACCTCATACTTCTGACTTCACACTTCATTCCGGCGGTGTCCGTGTCTTTTTCGGATGAGGCGGTCCAGAGCATGGCGTTGGCGCGAGAGTAAAGTGCCCCGGGCGTAGGGCAACACTGAAGTGGGTCGCGTCGGTGCTGTTGCGGCGAGCGGGACGAGTTCCACGATTCCGTGGTCGAGTTGGAATCCAGTTGGCGTATGGGGATGGCGGACTTGCGGAGCGCGTCCTTCCGAATGCTGCGGGGCGCCGATTTGCCTCCCTCAGCGGGCGCTGGTGCTGCTGCCTTTGGTTGAGACAGGGTTTCCATTTTCTGGACAGTGATGGCGTTGCCTGCGGCTGCTGGCGCACGGCAGTGACGGGAGAGCGAGGCTTTTTCTGGCGGTTTTCGGCCAGAATGCGCGGGTCGTGGACAGAATTCCTGCAGCATCGGCGCGCGGCATACCCGTTGCCAAAGGTCTTTCGCCACGGATTGGCGCCTGTGGTCCAGGAGGGGCGAATCGCAGTCAGTTAAAATCATCAAATGGTCCAACCGTTAAATCGTAAATCATAAATCGGTGAAGCGTTAAGTCGCGAACCGTTCCAATCCAACATGAAAAAAACTCAATCCGTAAAGTTAAACGCCCTGCTCGCTGTGCAGGTGCTTCTCCTCGCCAATCCCACTCTGGTCGCCGTGCTGGCGGCCCTTCAGGAGGCGCTCGAATCGCTCACAGATTTCATCACGGACATCAATTTGAATGTCAAAATCCAATCCTCGCCTTCCGGCACGGCGGAGGCGAAGGCCAGCGCGCTGACCGCGCTGGGCGACGCGGCTTTCGGCGTCGCCGGGGCCGTGCTCTCGTTCGCGGAGAAAACGGGCGACCTGACGCTGGCCGGGCGGGTGAAGTATTCGCGCAGCGAGGTCACCGCCGGGAGTTCCAACGCGGTGGTGGCGCGCTGCCAGCACATCATTGATGCGGCGACGGAGAATGTTTCGTCGCTGGGTGATTACGGGGTGACGGCGGCGAAGTTGACCGCGCTCAAGCAGAAGCTCAAGACGTACGATACGTTGCGCGCGATGCCGCGTCAGGCGAAGGCGGCGACGAAGCAATTGGAGCGGCTGTTTCCCGACGCGGATAGGTTGCTGGAGAACCGCATTGACCGGTTGATGTGGCAGTTCCGCGAGAGCCAGCCGGAGTTCTACGACAAGTATCTGGTGGCGCGCGCGGTCCTCAATGCGCCCACGATCAGCGCGGAGGAAAAACCGAAGGCGGCGGCGGCCGCAGAGGGCGCATCGGCGTCCACGTCGGTGACGGGCACGACGACTGACGCCAAGGCGACGGCAGATGTGGCGTCGCCCGCGGCAGCGCCCACCACCAAGGCGGCGTAAGGGCGCGGGCCAACGCGCGGCGGCGGATGCAAGCAGTCTGCACCGACGGGTTTCGATCAAGGCGGCTTCCTGCAAGGGAGGCCGCCTGCTTTTTGTGAGCGGGGCAACGCGCGGCGTCGCCAACAATGGAACCAGGAGATGGCATCACAGCGCGGCCGAGCCGCAATCAAGGAACCGATCCCGATTAACCGCAGAGGGCGCAAAGGTTCGCGCAGAGGGCGCAGGGAACCAGATATTCATCCGCGTCCCGCTGCGAAAAAACTCATCGAGCAAGGTGAGAAGAAACCGCTGCGCATCTTCACTCACATTTCGGAGAACGACCTGCGCGCCAAAGATCCCGAGAGCACCCAACACAACTGGGTGATGGCTGGCGAACGCACGGCCGCTGCGCTGAAGGCCAAGGGCTACCATTACCGCTTCGTGTTTAGCCGCGCGACGGGCCATTGCGATGGACGTGTCTTCAATCTCACCCTGGCGGATTCGCTCGTCTGGGTCTGGCGCGGTTATCACGCTGAGTGACCGGGTGCGTACGCCATTGGGGGTGGGCGAGGGCAACGCCTGGCTGATGACTGTCCCTCCGGTCGCTGTTCGTGATTTCAGCGTTTCCGCTTTCGCGGTTTCAACTTCAGATGAGATCCTTGCCGAGACAGATGCTGGTTTCCGGGGAAAGCAGGTATTCCCCGTAAAGCGGGATTGGTTGAAAGCCGGTGGCGCGATAGAGGGCGAGGGCCGCAGCCTGCCGGATGCCGGTTTCCAGGACGAGTCGCCGAACGCCCAGAGCGCGGGCCTCGGTTTCCAGCGCGGCCACGAGCCGGCGTCCTAAACCTTTCCCGCGTGCGGCGGGGGACACATACATGCGCTTGAGTTCGCCCGTCCCGGGGTCGAGCAGTCGCACCGCGCCGCAGCCGACGGGAGTGGCCGCTTGATAGACAATGAGGAAAGCGCCGCGTCCGCCGGTCACCTCCTCGGGCGCGAGGCCAAAATGCGTTGCCTCCGCCTCGGGATAAGCGCCCGTCAGCTCCGCGTTCAAACGGTCAATGAGGCCGCGGCTGACAGAGTCGGTCAGTGCGGCGCGCACGATGGCGATAGGTTGCGCGGACTGCGACGAAGAATCTGGCGTGCTCATGGGCCGAGCTTAACCCTTGCTCGGCGAATAGTTCAACACGCTCTCCGCTCGCTTCAGAGTTCGGCCTTCAACGGCTCGCACCGCCAGAGTGTCAAACCACCTCGGCCAAAATGGAGCATGCCCAGCACTTCTGGCAGATCCGACATCGTCTTCGGGTGAAACTTCTCCTGTAACTCGACTTGCTGATTGTCGCGGCAGATGTGCCGCGTCTTTAGATCAAATCACTTCCGGCGGTGGCGGCGCGGCGGTAACCGGCACAGCCGGAGTTGCGCTGGCCCTGTGAATTCTTTCCGCGCACGGGACTCATGGCGAGTTGATCGTAGTTGGCGTTCAGAACGCAGTACGGCTCGCAGGCTTGTGATTGCCGATTGGGAAATCCGCCCCAACGGGTGGGCTGCGTTGGGCGAGTTTCCCCTATCGATGATGAGCGATGAATTGAACGACTGATGTGAGAACCCCGAGATAGCCAATGTTTGCAGGGTCTGGGCGGCATTGGTCATGGCTGGCACGGAGCTAGCATTGGATCATTCGATTCTGACCATGCTCCAACGCATCAACATCAATCGAAGTGTCCGTGCCGGCTCCGCGCCGTGGCGGAGGCGATTGCGTCTGGCCGTTCGGTGGCGGGAGAGCGCGTGGCAGGTCGTGACCATGAATTTCCCTTCGTGCGAAGGGAGGGTGGGGGGTGGCGTCAAACTTCTGTGTGCGCGTCACCACCCGCCTGCACCAGTTGGCGGTGGCGGAAAAGAAATAAAATTGTTCGTATGAAAATGAAACCTTCCCTGTATCTGATTGCGCTGTTTGGCGCATGCCTTGTCACCCTTGGCGCAAGTCTGCCGGCGACTGCGGTTGTTTCGCCTCCGGCGGCAAACAGCGTCTGGCATTACAACCTCATCAACGGCAGCGAACTGACGGATGATTGCGCCATCTGCGGCCGTCCCTCCATCGTCGCGCCCATGCGTGGCTCTTTCCGGTTACGGCTGACCTCGCAGAACCCGTTGTTCAGCAACTACGCGCTGGACGATATTTCGTTCATCGCCGGCAGAGCGCCGGGGCGGCAATACACGGTGAGGGGGCGCGGCACCTACCAGATCGGCGGGGCCGTGGCCGTGGTGCAGGAGATGTTCCTGGCGGTGGAGATTGACGACGGCTTCACCACGAATCTCTGCTATTTTACCAACCGCACGGCGACGCTGGATCGCCCGTTTCCCATCCTGCAAGTGAAGCTCGAACAGACCAATTCCACCCTATTGCAGGAATTTCGACTGATGCTCGTAGCCGCGCCCTTCCGCGAGATATGGTTCTCGAGCGTCACGGGTTTCACTTCGGGCACCTTGCAGTCGCCTATGAATCGCGTCAGCGGCGGTGACTTCGTTTCATCCGTGGGGCGGGTGGTGAAACGCAACCGCGAACTGATCCGTCAATTGGGCCTGCCAGCGGCCCCGCCGGATCTCGGATTGGACGCGGTGGACATTCTGCCCGGCGGCGAGCTGGCGTTCTCGCTGGAGGATGACGCGATGAGCACCACGCTCGGGCCGCTGCAACACGGCGACTTGATTTCCGAAAACGGTCGAATCATCAAACGCAACCACGACTTGCTCGCCGCGTTTGTGGTCATGCCACCAGTGACGGATGTGGGGCTGGACGCGGTGCATGTGCTGGACAGCGGTGAAGCGTATTTCTCCATCGAGACGAACGTGTTTTCGCAACGGCTGGGCGTCACGCTGCAGCGTGGCGATGTGCTCTCCAGCAGCGGCGCGATCCTCAAGAGCAACCGGCAACTGCTCGCCGCCTTCCATCCATCGGCCGGGGGCCGCGATTATGGCGTGGACGCGCTCTACGTCTGGCCCGGTGGCGAAATCTGGTTTTCTGTCGAAGAGGGATTTCTGGACCAGCAACTCGGCACGATTCTGCCGGGCGACTTGTTGAGTGACCAAGGCTCAATCGTCGCCGGCAATCTGGAATTGCTCAGTGCTTTCGCGCCGCGCGAAAACCTGGTGGACTTCGGCCTGGACGCCCTGTTCATCGTCTCTGACGCCACCCCGCCGGCACAGCCGCCGCATTTTCTGGAGACGCAGTTGGTTCCGCCCGGCGGCCCGGTCGGATTGTCCTGGGAGGGCAAAGGTCGGGTTTGGCAACTGCTCCGCGCGCTCGATGTTACCGGTCCGTATCTGCCGTACGGTCCGATCACGCCGGACAATAATTTCTATGAGAGTCTTACTCCGCCCGCGCCGCACAAGGCGTTCTACCATTTGCAACAGTGGTGAGCGTTGTGTCGGCTGCCTGTCCCTTCATGACTGGAAGCGAACGGCCGGCGCGGGGGAATGACCTCGGCGCCGGCCAGTTTCACACCTTGACCGCTTCGCTCGCCGGGGTTTGCTGGCAAGCGGTTCATCCAAACCAGCCAGCTTTCCCATTGGGGATTTTGCCCCGCACGTCACCGCCGCGTTGGGGAATTCCACCCAAATCGGCTGCGACCTCAACGCGTCAGAATTCTCTATTTCCCATCAAGCCCCTTTGTTTTCAAGGCTTCCAGAGACGCTGGCGACTGTGGCACACCACCAGCATAGGGAACTCCGAAACCAAATCGAAGTAAGGCCATTTATGACTGCGAAAAATATTTCATGGTTCGCCCTCCGAGTGTTCGTTCTTATTGGCGTCGCTTTGCTCGTCCGCAAAGCCGTCGCGGGCGAACCGCCCCCGCCGCCCATTGTCCACCTCCTCGCCGCCGACCCGTGCGCGGCGGAGGCCGGTGCGGACACGGCCACCTTCGCTGTCATCCGCATCGGGCCGACCAACGGGCCGCTCACCGTCCACTACCGGCTTGGCGGCACGGCGGAAAACGGCGTGGACTATCGCGAACGCACCGGCGAAGTCACCATCCCCGCGAACGCCGAAGCCGCGCGCATCATCGTCACGCCGATTGATGATTCGCTGGTCGAAGGCACCGAGACGATTTTCATCGAACTGGTCCAACCGCTCTCCTGGCCGCCGCCTTACATCGTCTGCTGGCCGAGCTTCGCCTTCGGCCACATCGAGGACAATGACCTGCCGCCCACCAATCGCCCGCCCGCCGTCGAACTCATCAACCCGCCCGATGGTTCCGTGTTCATCGCGCCAGTGGATCTCACGCTCGTCGCTCGCGCCAGCGATTCCGATGGCCGGGTCCGCACGGTGGAGTTCTTCGCGGATGGCACCAGCCTCGGCATCGTAACCAACCGCCCGCCGATTCACCCGATTGGTCCGGTGGCCATCGGGGAGGACGATCCGATCCTGCTGGGCGAACCGGACAGCTATGTGGATTTGGAGGAAGCGCCGGGCATTGAACCAATTCCCATCCGGCCCGGTCTTTTCCGCCTCGTCTGGGAAAACGTCCCGCCCGGCCATCACGTCCTGACCGCCGTGGCTACCGACAACTTGGGCGCGTCCGCGACTTCGGCGCGCGTGGAAATCCGCGTCACGGACGCGCCGTCCCAACCGGTGGTCGAGGTGAAGGCCACGGACCCAGAAGCGACCGAGCCTGGCCCGACCGGCAGCCGGCTCGACACCGCCACGTTCGTGGTGCATCGCAGCGGCGGCACCGACCTGCCGCTCACGGTTTTCTATCGCCTCAGCGGCACGGCGGGCAATGGCGTGGATTACCGCGAGTTGCCGCACTCCGTCACCATCCCGCGCGGCGAACGTGGCGCGGAAGTCGTCATCGCGCCCATTGATGACAATCTGGTGGAAGGCGACGAGAAGGTGGGTATCACCATCCTGCCGCCCATCTGTATCGCCATCTTTCCGCCCCCGCCGGACTGCTACCTCGTCGGTCGGCACCACGAAGCCCGCGCGGTGATTCACGACAACGACACGCCGCCCAACCGCCCACCGGTCGTGCAAATCGTCCGTCCGCTCGATGGCTCGGTGTTCCTCGCGCCCGCCACGATCGGCATCGCCGCCCAGGCCCGCGACTACGATGGTCGCGTCGTCAGCGTGGAATTCTTCGAGGGTGCCAACAGCCTCGGCATTGTCTCGAACAACCCCGCCGCGCTCACGGCGTCCCTTCCGGCGTTCCATCTGGTCTGGTCGAACGTCCCGCCCGGCCACTACGTCCTGCATGCTCTTGCCACCGACAACGACGGCGCGGCGAGCCGATCGCGGCCCGTCGAGATCAAAGTCGTTGAACGCACCGAGCCGCCTGTCGTCACCATCGCCGCCACCGACGCGGAAGCCGCCGAAGTTCTCCCACCGGGCACGCCGAATCCCGCGACCTTCTCCGTCAGCCGCAGCGGCGGCACGGAGCGTCCGCTGGTCGTCTATTACAGCGTGAGCGGCAGCGCGAGCAACGGTGTGGATTACCGCGCGCTAACTGGCAGAGTAACCATCCCGCAGGGCGCCGTTTCCGCCCCCATCGTGATTGAGCCGGTGGACGACCGGCTGGTTGAAGGCGTCGAAACCGTCGGCATCACCATCGAGCCGCCCATCTGCATCGCCATCCATCCGCAGCCGCCGGATTGCTACCGCGTCGGCGCGAATGACGCCGCTCGCGCCATCATCCGCGACAACGATCTCAGCCCCACCAACCAACCGCCCAAGGTCGCCATCATTCGCCCGGAGAACGGCGACGTGTTCGTCGCGCCCGCCGACATCACAATTTACGCCGAGGCCCGGGACGCGGACGGCTCGGTTCGCACCGTCGAGTTTTTCACCAACGGCATCAGTCTCGGCGTGGTGAGCAACAACCTTTCCGCGCTGCCCATCGGCAATACGACCGTGGTGGACCCGCAACAAATCTTTCGCCTGCACTGGCCGGGCGTTTTCGCCGGCCTCTACGTGCTCACCGCGAAGGCCACTGACAATCGCGGTGCGATGACCGTCTCCGAGCCGGTTCGCATCAAGGTTATCGAGCCGGAACTGCCGCCCATCGTGACGATTGAAGCCACCGACCCGTACGCCAGCGAAGGCGACCTCATCGAAATCGCGCCGCATCCGACATCGCCCTCTGGCGGCGTCGCCTTCATCGGCCCGCCCATTCCGATTTTCGAGCTGCCCAACACCGCGACGTTCACCGTGCGTCGCAGCGGCGGCACCAATCTTGACCTGGTCGTGTACTACGACGTTGCCGGCACCGCCGCCAACGGGGTGGATTACACGCGGCTCTCCGGCCAGGTGACAATTCCGCGCGGTTCGTGGAAAACGCAGATCGTAGTAATTCCGACTGACGACACGCTCGTTGAAGATAACGAGACCGTCATCGTTACGATTGTGCCCATCGCCTGCCCAAGGATCGTTCCATCGCCACCGGAATGCTACTTGGTCGGTGAACCGAACCGTGCGGTTGCTTTCATCCGCGACAACGACCTCAACTTGTCGCCCCGTGTCGAAATCGTGCAGCCCGCCGACGGCGAAACGTTCCCGGCCGGCGCGGACATCACCATCGCCGCCTCGACGCGCGACCGGGACGGCTACGTGACGAAGGTGGAGTTCTACGCCGGCACGAACAAGATCGGCGAGCAGGAGATGATCTTCATCATCGCGCCGCCGCCCGGCCAGGTGCAGCGGTTCTCGATGAACTGGTCCAACGCCTCGGCGGGCGAACACCGACTGAGCGCCGTCGCCACCGACGATTCCGGCGCGATGTCCCGCTCCGATGGCGTGTTGATCAAAGTCATCGAACGCACTCGCATCCCGGTAGTCACCATCGAAACGACCGACAAAGTGGCAGCGGAACAAAGCCCACTAATCCTTTCGCCGCCTGACCACGCGACACTCCGCGTCAGCCGCACGGGTGATTTGAGCGACAAGCTGACGGTCTATTATCGCGTCAGCGGCACCGCCTCCAACGGCGTGGACTACCGCCCCCTGTCCGGCGAAGTGACCATCTTGGAAAGTGCCGCGTCTGCGGAAATCGTCATCGTCGCGATTGACGACAACCTCGTGGAGGACACAGAGACGGTCGTCGTTGCGTTGGAGTCGTCGCCGCATTGCCTCGCGACCGATCCGCCGTCGCGCGGCTGCTATTTGATTGGTCTGCCGGGCCGCGACCTCGCCTACATCCGCGACAACGACGTGCCGCCCAACCGCCCGCCCGCAGTGGCGCTCGTGAATCCGCCGGACGGATCAGTGCTCACCGCGCCAGTGGACGTTCGACTTGTAGCGTCGGCCAGCGATTCCGACGGCTGGGTGGCGACGGTGGCGTTTTTCGATGGCACCAACAGCCTTGGCATCGTTCACAACCATCCTCAGGTGCTCGACCCCGTGCTGCTGCCGGATGGGGACGTGGACGCGCTCACCGCGATCCTGCCGCGCAATCCGTTCGTGCTCGTCTGGTCAAACGCGCCGCCGGGTGAACATCGGTTGAGCGCCGTGGCGACCGACAACGATGGTGCTTCGACGCGCTCGCCTTCCGTTTCAATTACCATTGTCGAGCTGCCGGAGCCGACGATTGTGAACATCATCGCGCGCGACCCCAAGGCGTCGGAAGGTCCGCGCCTCGCCACTGCCGCAGACATCGCGGCCGATACCGCCACGTTTGTCGTGACACGGCGCGGCCCGACCAACGAAACGCTGGTGGTCCATTTCCGCATCGGCGGCACCGCTCTCAATGGCGTGGATTACCGTGAACTCGCCAACGCCGTGAGAATCCCCGCTGGCGAATCCTCCGCGCCCATTGTCGTGGTGCCGATTGACGACAACCTGGTTGAAGGCGCGGAGAGCGTGGTGCTCTCGCTCGTTGCCCCGCCGTGCATCGCCATCTGGCCGCCGCCGCCGGACTGCTACGAAGTGGGCCGCAACCACACCGCCCGCGCCGTCATCTACGACAACGACGAACCACCCAACGAACCGCCCGGAGTGCGCCTGGTTGAACCGGAGGACGGCGACGTGTTCCTCGCGCCCGCCGACATCAAACTCGTCGCCAAAGCTGGCGACTCCGACGGCACGGTGGTGCTCGTGGAATTCTTTGAGGGCACCAACAAGGTCGCGATGGCCACCGGTCCCAGCGAAGACGGACTTTACTACGCGCGCTGGGTCGCCGTGCCTGCCGGCCATTACGTGCTGACCGCCGTGGCCACGGACAATCGCGGCGCGACCGCCGAATCCGAGCCACACGAAATCAAAGTCGTCGAACGCCAGCCGCCGCCCGTCGTGAACATCGCGGCTTCCGATCCGGAAGGGCGCGAGGTCAACCCGCTCACGGACCAGCCAGAGAACCCGGCGGCGTTCACCGTCACCCGCACCGGGCTGACGAACAATCCGCTGGTCGTGTATCTCCGCATCGGCGGCACCGCTAGCAACGGCGAGGATTACGAATACTTGCGCGCCCACGTCACGATTCCCGCCGGTGCATCGCGCGCCGATGTCGTCGTTGAGATTCTCGACGATGCGCTCTGCGAAGGCGACGAGTCCGTCATCGTCGGCCTCGTGTCGCATCCGTGCATCGCGGAGTTTCCGCCGCCGCGCGACTGCTATCTCGTCGGGCCGAACAGTCGCGCCCGTGCCGTCATTCATGACAACGACGTGTGCCTGCCCAACCAGCCGCCGAGAGTCGCCATCGTGCGCCCGGCGAACGACGACGTGTTTGAAGCGCCGGCGGACATCGTAATCTACGCCGAGGCGCGCGACGCGGATGGCCGCGTGTTGAAGGTGGAGTTCTACGAAGGCACGAACAGCATTGGCGCCGCACGGACGGATTTCTCCAACACGCAGGACATCTTCCGCATCCTGTGGGAGAACGTGCCGGCGGGCGGTTACGTGCTCACGGCGGTGGCGACTGACGACGACGGCGCGTCCACGCGCTCGGAGCCGGTGCATATCCGCGTCATCGAACGGCCCACCCGGCCCGTCGTGTATATCACCGCCGTTGATCCGGTCGGTTCGGAGGAGGGCGATACGGCGACGTTCCAAGTGTGGCGGAGTTGCTGCACCAACGCGGCGCTCACGGTGCTGGTCGAGTTTGGCGGCACCGCGTCGAACGCAGTGGATTACGGCTACCGGCGCGGCCACGCGACGATTCCCGCAGGCGAGCACGCCACGCGCATCCTCATCGAACCGATTGATGACCCGCTCGTCGAGGGCACCGAGACGGTGGTTGCCCGGCTGTTGCCAACGCCGTGTGCGGAGAGCGCGCCGCAGGATTGCTACGTCATCGGCCATTACTACCAGGCCACGGCTTACATCCGCGACAACGACAGCGTACCGAACGTGCCGCCGCGCGTCGCGTTGCTGTCGCCGTCGGAAGGTGAAGTTTTTTCCGCGCCGGCGGACATCGAACTGCTGGCCGTCACGCTCGACCCTGACGGCTGGGTGACGCAGGTCCAATTCTGTGAAGGCACGAACGTCATCGGCGGACTGGCCATCCTCGTGAGCGAGCCGCCGCCCCATGGCGAATTGCAAACCTTCCGCTTCAACTGGGACGGCGTAGCGCCGGGTCGCTACATCCTCACCGCGAAGGCCACGGACAATCGCGGTGCGACGACCGTATCCGGCCCGATTCACATCACCGTGCTCGACCGCTGCGTCGCGCCGGTCGTCACCATCACCGCGCTGGACGCGGCGGCGAGCGAGCCGGACCCGCGCTCGTTGAGTCCGGTCAATGACGTTGCCACGTTCATCGTGCGTCGGACCTGCGGACTCGCCCGCCCGCTGCTGGTCTATTACGAAGTCGGCGGCACGGCGGACGACGGACGCGACTACGTGCGCCTGCCGGGCGAAGTGCTCATCCCCGCGGGCGAAGATTCGGCGCGCATCGTTGTGAATCCGATTGACGATGACTTGGTGGAACGCACCGAAACGGTTGTCGTCGAACTGACGCAGATTCACTGCATCAACAGCGAACCCATTGCGCCCGACTGCTATCTCGTGGGCCGGCCCAACCGCGCGGTTGCCAACATCCGCGATAACGACACCTACCCGCCGCGCGTGGCAATCGTGAGTCCGGCGGACGGCGCGGTGTTCGACGCGCCGGGCAACATCCCGGTGATGGCCGAGGCGCTCGACCCGGATGGCTGGGTGCCATTGGTGGAATTTTTTGAGGGCGCGAACAAGATCGGCGAGGCGAGCATTCATTTCATCGTCGCGCCGCCACCGGGCCAGCGGCAATTCTTCACCATCCGCTGGACGAGCGTTCCCGCTGGCCGCTATGTGCTCACTGCTGTGGCCACCGACGACCGGGGCGCGACGAGCCGTTCCGCACCGATCCATGTGACGTTTGAACCGCCGTCCCCCACGCCGGTGGTGAACATCGTGGCGACCGACCCGCTGGCCTGCGAAGCCACGGGCAACACCGCCACCTTCCGCATCCGCCGCACCGGGCCGACGAACGACGCGCTCACCGTCCATTACTCCATCCACGGCATGGCGATGAATGGGATTGATTACGATGAAATCCCGACCAGTGTCACGATCCCCGCCGGACGCCGCGCCGCGCGCATCTTGATTACGCCGGTGCCCGACAAGGCGCTGGAACGCCGCGAGACCGTCATCCTCCGGCTGCAACCTTCGCCGGTGGATCCACCGAGATACGCGATTGGCCGGCCCGCGCGTGCGGGAGCGTTGATCGTGGACGACTGCACGCCGCGACCGCATCCGCAACGGCTCGACGACGGCTGCTTCCATGTGCGGCTGCCGGGCGACAACGGGGTGTGCTATCGCCTGGAAGTTTCAACAGATTTGCTCCGCTGGGAACCGCTGGTAACGAATGTGGTCACGGACGACGGCATTCATTTTGTTGACGACGAGATGGAAAACTTCGGCCTCCGGTTCTACCGGGTGATGCCGGAGGTGGAAGTGCTCGACGAAGAATAGGGTTGGTTCCGGAATGGGTTGGCAGAGCAGGGGCCGGCGAAGTTTTCGGGGTTTGCGCCCGGGAAACCCGCCGGCCCTCAGTTTTTGGATCGGAGTCGCAAAGGGAGAGTCACTGGCCCGCCAAGTTGGAGACCGCCATCGTTGCAAGAACGCCGGCCAACGACCGGAGTCACGCCTCAAATGGTGAAGTCGTCGTATTCGGGTTTCACCAGTTCGGTCGGCGGTCGCAACATACCCGCGGCGACGGTGTGGTTCGTCCCCTGTTCGATCAGGATGAAGGAACCGGTCAGGCGATTGGTGCTGTAGCCGTCGAATACCAGCGGCCGGGAGGTGCGGAGGCGAACTTCGCCGATGTCGTTCATGGCCACTTCCGTCGCGGGTTCCGGCTCGAAGTTGTGAATGTTGATGCGGCTGTCGAGGCTGGCGACGATGGCCTGCACGGTTTGCGCGGCGTGTTTGAGGAAGTATTTTTTTCCGGCCTGCAACGGGCGCGGGTTCATCCAGCAGACGCGCGCCTGGAGTTCGCTGCTCATCCCCGGCCGGTTATCGAGTCCGATGATCATGTCGCCGCGGCTCGCGTCAATGTCGTGGTCGAGCACCAGGGTGACGCTCTGCGGGCAGAACGCCTCCGCGAGCGGGCCGTCATGCGTCCAGATTTCCTTCACGATGGTCTTCATGCCGCCGGGGAGGACCATGACCGGTTGGCCAATTTTCACGATGCCGCCGGCGATCTGTCCGCTGAGACCGCGGAAGTCGTGGAGGCGGGCGTCGGTCGGATTGTTCGGGCGGTTGACCCATTGCACGGGCAGGCGGAACCCGCTCAGGTTCCAGTCGCTGGCGATGTGAACCGTTTCCAGGTGGTCGAGAAATGTGGAGCCGCCATACCAAGGAGTTTGCTTCGACGGCTCGACGACGTTGTCGCCGTTGAGCGCGCTCATGGGGATGAATTTCACATCCTTGAAGGCGTCGAGCTTGGGCAGGAAATCCTCGATGGCGTCGCGGATTTCGAGGAATCGCTCTTCGCTCCACTCCATGAGATCCATCTTGTTCACCGCGATGACGAGGTGCGGGATCCCGAGGAGGGCGGCGAGGTAGATGTGCCGGCGTGTCTGTTCGATCACGCCCAGGCGCGCGTCCACCAGCACGACGGAAAGGTTCGCCGTGCTCGCACCGGTGACCATGTTGCGCGTGTACTGCACATGCCCCGGCGTGTCGGCGACGATGAACTTGCGGCGCGGCGTGGCGAAGTAGCGGTAGGCGACGTCAATGGTGATGCCTTGCTCGCGCTCGGCGCGCAGTCCGTCGGTGAGGTTGGCGAGGTTGATCTGACCGCCGCCGGTGATGTCGGCGGAGCGTTCGAGCGCCTCGAGTTGATCCTCCATGAGATTCTTGGAGTCGTAGAGCAGCCGCCCGATAAGCGTGGACTTGCCGTCATCCACGGAGCCGCAGGTGTTGAAGCGCAGGAGTTCGATGGGGTGCGAAGTGTGGGGCATGGGGAGGAGATGGGAGATGGTAGTTGGGAGTCAGGGATTCGCGGTTCGAGCGCGTGTCGAACGAATCAGGCCGGAAACGAGGCGGCCTGTTTGGGCCACGGGGGAAAGGATCGTTTGATGTTCCAGCGCGGAAATGAAGCTGGCGTCCAGGACGACGTAGGAAAGGGAACGAACTTCGCCACAGGAGGCACGCGCCACGTTGTAGAATTGGAGTTTCTCGCCGGGATGAAGTCGTTCGAAACCTTCGGCGATATTGGTCATGGCCGAGACGGCGGCTCGCTGGACTTGGTCGCGCAGTCCAAAATCTTTGGATGCCGGCGCGCGCCGGAAGGTCGTATAAATGAGGCGCACCAATTCCCTGGCCGTCTTCCACGCCTCCAATTGCTCAAATGTTTCAACCCTATCTGCCATCTTCCATCTCCCATCTGATCAGAAATAGCCCTGTTTCTTTCGGTCTTCCATCGCGGCCTCGGAGGATTTGTCGTCGGCGCGGGAGCCGCGCTCGGTCACGCGCGCGGCGGCGATTTCAGTGATGATGTCGTCCACGGTGTTCGCCGGGCTTTCCACCAGGCCGGTGCTGATGATGTCGCCAATGGTGCGGACGCGGACGACGAGATCCTTCACTTCCTCTTTCGGCTTTGGCGGCAGAATGTCCGTCACGGGCAGCCACTGGCTGTTGCGCCGGACGCAGGTCCGCTTGTGGCTGAAGTAAATCGTCGGCACTTCGAGATTTTCCTTCTTGATGTATTCCCACACGTCCATCTCCGTCCAGTTGGAGAGCGGGAATACGCGCATGTGTTCGCCGGGGTTCACGCGGCCGTTGTAGAGGTTCCAGATTTCCGGGCGCTGGGTCTTCGGATCCCACTGACCGAACGCATCGCGGAAACTGAAGAAGCGTTCCTTGGCGCGGGCCTTTTCCTCATCGCGCCGCGCGCCGCCAATGGCGCAGTCGAAACGGAACTCTTCGAGGGCCGCGAGCAGCGTGGGAATCTGGAGCCGGTTGCGGCTGATCTCGCCGGGCGTGGGCACGGCGATGCCGGATTGGATGGCGTCTTCAACTTTGCGGACGATGAGTTTGCCGCCGAGTTCCCTGGCCCGGCGGTCGCGGAAGTCGTTCAACTCGGGAAAATGATGGCCGGTGTCCACATTGAGGAACGGCATCGGGATGTCCGACGGGCGGAACGCCTTTTCCGCGAGGCGCAGCAGGCAGATGGAGTCCTTGCCGCCGGAGAACAGGAGCGCGGGCCGCTCAAACTCCGCGGCCACTTCGCGCATGATGTGGATGGCTTCGGTTTCCAAATACTGCAAGTGATCGAGATGGTAGCTGCTCATCAGTGTGGTCAGTTAGGCTTGGGCGATTGCTTTTCCGCCCCACGCCGCGTGGAGCCCGCATTCGCGCTTGTCGTCCGCTTTCGCCGGGTCGAAGTAGTCCCACTCGTTTGGGAGCTGGTGTTGCAGGAGATAAGCCTCCATCTCCGCGTCGCTCCAATAGAAGGCCGGGCTGACTTTGAGGGAACCGAAATTCCCGTCGTGCGAGACGATGTCAAGGCCGGCACGGTTGGGGTTTTGCACCTGGCGCAACGCGGTAATCCACACCGTGGGCGCGAGTTCTTTCATGCCCCGCTGGAACGGCTCCAGTTTCATGACGGTGCTAAACGCCTTGATCCGCTCCTCGTTCTCCGGGGTGGGTTCCGGCATGCCGCCGTGGACCGCATCGTAGTGCGCGGCGGTGAGTTTGGGGAGGTAGGCTTTGATGTTGAGTTTGAGCAGCGCCTTGAGTTGTTCGGCGTGCCGGTACGTCGCGGGGCGGTTGTAGCCGTGGTCCACCCAGAGCACGGGAATGCCCGGCTGCGCCTGCGTGACAAGGTGGAGGAGGACGGCTTCGTAGGGGCGGAAGTTCGTCGAGATGATGGCGTGACCGTTCGCCTGCGCGAGGGCCCACTTGACGACGTCGAGGGCGGATTGATGGCGCAGCGAGGCGTTGGTTTGGGTGATTGATTCGGGAGTCATGGTTGACGGAGAGTTGATCAGAACAACGAGCGATAGAGCGTGCGGGTGCTAAGGATTACGATGAGCGCGCCGACAAACATCATGAACGGTTTCACCGGCAGCCGCTTGCAGGCCCACGCACCGAGTGGGGCCGCAAGCACGCCGCCGAGGCCGAGGCCAAGGATGATGGGCCAGTTGGAAGCGCCCAGCGTGGCGATGAACACGGCGGTGGAAGCCAGCGTGACGAAGAATTCCACCGTGTTGACGCTGCCGATGGTTTCGCGCACGGCATTGCCGCGCACGATGAGGTTCGAGGCGACAATGGGTCCCCAACCGCCGCCGCCGATGGCGTCCACGAGCGCACCGAAAAACGCGAGCGGAGTCAGGTGGGTGGTCACTTCGCGGGGAGGAATCTGGCGGAAGGCCTTCAGGAAAATGATGAGGCCCATGATCAGCAAGTAGGCCGCGATGTAGGGCTTCAGCTTGTCGCCGGGTAGCGACACGAGGATGTAGGCCCCGACCATGGCTCCGAGGATTCCGGGCAGGAGCAGCTTCCGAAACAGGAGCTTGCTGACGTTGCCGAAGGCGTGGTGAGAAATGGCCGACGCGCCGGTGGAGAAGCACTCCGCTGCGTGAACGGTGGCACTGGCTGCAACTGGCGGCACGCCCGCCGTCAACAGAATGCTGGTCGCGGTCACGCCGTAGGCCATGCCTAGCGCGCCATCAATGAGCTGCGCGACGAAGCCGGCGAGCGTGTAGAGGAGAAACTCTTCGGTCATGTGTGTGTGGCAGGGTCTGAGGCAAACCGCACGTTATGCGGTGGCAGTTTCCTTCAGAAACACCCGGTCGCACCAGTCGCCGAAGCGTTCCCCGGGGTTCCGCTCCTTCGCGTAACGCGCGAGCGCGGGGCCGAGTTCAAGTTCGACATCGGCTTCTTTCATCACGTCTTTCCAAATTCGGTTGAGGCGTGTGCCGGAGGCGTTGCCGCCAAGCCAGACCTGATAGCGGCCTGGCGCCTTGCCGACGAAGGCGATTTCCGCCATGTAGGGGCGCGCGCAGCCGTTCGGGCACCCAGTGGATCGAATGACGATTTCCTCACCCGCGAGGCCGACTTCAGCACAGAGCTTCTCGATCCGGTCCACCAGGCCGGGCAACATGCGCTCGGACTCTGCCAGGGCGAGACCGCAGGTCGGCAGGGCGGGGCAGGCCATGGCACCGCCGTGGAGCACACTGGCCTGGTTCTCGGTCTTCACGCCGTGTTCGGCGAGCAACGCGGTGATCGCGGTTTTGTCGGACTCACGCACGTTCGCGAGGATGACGTTCTGGTTGGCGGTGAGCCGGAATTCGATGCTGCCGAACTTCTCTGCGACGCGGCGCAGCGCTGTTTTTTGCCGACAGGTGCCGGCGTCCTTGATGCGTCCGGTCTCGACGAAGAGGGTGAGAAACCACGTTCCGTCCAGCGCTTTGTGCCAGCCGTAGGTGTCGCCCGTGGTGGTGAACTCGTATTTGCGCGCGGCTTCGAGTTTGATGCCGGCGCGTTGCTCGACTTCAGTGCGCATCCACTCCACGCCGCGTTCCTGAACCACATATTTCAGCCGCGCGTGCTTCCGATCCGTGCGATCCCCGAAATCGCGGTGGATGGTCAGCACCGCTTTGGCGATTTCGACAACGTGTTCCGTCGGCAAGAAGCCCAGCACATCTGCCAGGCGCGGATAGGTTGTTTCATTACCATGACTGCGGCCCATGCCGCCGCCAACGGCGAGGTTGTAGCCCGTGAGGTTGCCGTTCTCGACGATGGCGATGAACCCGAGGCAATTGGTGAACACGTCCATGTCATTGACTGGCGGCATGACGAAGGCGGTCTTGAACTTGCGCGGCAGGTAGGTCTTGCCGTAGAGCGGGTCCACGAAGTCCTTGTTCTCCGCGTCGTCGAGCTTCAACTGCACCCCGTCCATCCAGATGGAGTGATACGCCTTCGTCCGCGGCGCGAGCGCTTCCACCACGCGATGCACGTCGGCGATCATCGCGGCCCGGGCGGAAGTTTGCACTGGCGTCGGCGCGGCCATGACGTTGCGATTCACATCGCCGCAAGCCGCGAGCGTGGACAGCAGGCAGTCGTTGATCTTCTTCACCAGTGGAGCCAGCCCCGACATCACCACGCCGTGAAACTGGATGCTCTGTCGCGTGGTGATGCGCAGCGTGTTGTTGGCATACGTCGAGGCCAGGTCGTCGAAGGTAATCCACTGCGCCGGGCTCATGATGCCCCCGGGGATGCGCCCGCGGATCATCATCATGAATTTCTTCGCGGTTTTGCGCAGATCGCGGTCATCCTGCTGGTAGATGCCGTGGAACTTGATAAACTGCTGGTCATCCGTCGAAAACTGGTCGGTGCCCGACGCGACCGTGGCGGCGATGTTTCCGGCCAATGTCGGGATCGCCTCCTTGATGATCTCGTTGTGAGTCAGCTTCGCCGGTTCGTTAGTCGCAATCATAAGTGTTCAAGTGAACTTACGCATGTTAATGAATCCTCCGAGATTGTCAACTCCCCATTCCGCCCCGTATCCGCACCTTCGCCACACACATGCAAACTTGCCCCCTTCTCCCGCAACCCGTAGAACATGCCCGTGAAAAGCAAACCAGCCATACTCGCCGCGTCCGCTCCTGAGCCAGTCCTTGCGCCGGGACTTCGCCGATTTCTTTACGGCACGGCGGCCGCGACCGGTGCCGCCATCATGATCGTAGAAATCCTCGGTGCAAAAATGCTCTCGCCCTACGTCGGCACCTCGCACTTTGTCTGGACGGCTCAGATCGCCGTCACTCTCATCGCCCTGTCGGGTGGCTATTATGCCGGAGGATGGCTGGTGGATCGGTCGGCACGATTGGGCCGTTTGTATGCGGCCATTCTGGCGGCAGCCGTCTATCTGGCTGTCACCGTCGCCGCCGTGGAACCGGTGGCCTACGCCTGTTTGAAATTCAGTCTGCCGCTCGGCACCCTGCTGGCGTCCGCGTTTTTGTATTTTGTCCCGCTCGGCCTGCTGGCGATGACAGGACCGTATCTGATCCGCGTGCTGACCGTTTCCGTGAGCGGCGTGGGTGGGAACGTCGGACGGCTCACGGCCATCAGCACGTTGGGGAGCGTGGCCGGCACGGTGCTCATCGGCTACCTGGTCACTCCCTTTCTCCGCAATTCCGTGTCCATGTACCTGACGGCGCTCGGGCTGATGCTGCTCGCGGCGACCTATTTCTTTGTCTGGCGAACGAAGCCGGCGGCGGCGATCACCGTCGCCGTGATGGCTCTGGGCCTCGCGGCGGGCTATGCGGGCTTGCGTCAGGACCGGTGGCGCGGGGAGGATTTCGTTGAGTTGTTTCGCGGCAATTCCAACTTCGGCACACTCCAGGTGCTCCAGTCCCGACACAGCCCACGCCGCGTGTACGTGAACGACTATCTCACGCAGAACACCTACGACACCAACGAACACAAGAGCGTCTCCATGTTCAGCTACATGCTCCACGGCCTCGCGCGCGCCTACACCACGAACATTGCCGACGTGCTCGTTGTCGGTCTCGGGGTGGGCATCGTGCCCATGGATTTCGCGCGCGAAGGGGCGCGGGTGGACGTGGTGGAGATCAACCCCGCCGTCGTGGCGGTGGGACGGGATTTTTTCGGTTTGGAACCGGAACGCCTGAACATTTTCTTGGAGGACGGACGGTATTTCCTCAACCGCTGCCGCAAACAATACGACGCCGTCGTGGTGGATGCCTTCCTTGGCGATTCCTGTCCGTCGCACCTGATGACGCGCGAGGCGTTCGCGGCCATCCGGCGCGTGCTCAAGTCCGACGGCACCCTCGTGATCAATACCTTCGCTGATCTGACGCCGGAGCGGGACTTCTTTGCGGCGTCGCTTTCCAAGACGCTGGCGAGCGTCTTTCCCAGCGTGCGGATTCACCACGCGGAGAATGGCAACACCCTGTACGTCGCGTCGCCGCGAGCGGACCTCGCGTTCGCGCACCCGCCGCAGTTGGCGGGCGTGCATTCCAGTTGTGTCGGGCAGGTGCGGGAAGCCTATGCGGGCCTGCGCGAAACCTTTCCCGAAAACGGTCTCGTGCTGACGGATGATTTCAACCCGGTGGAATTCCACGACGCGCCCAACCGCGAACGCCTCCGCCGCGCGCTCGCCGTTTCGATGAAGAACTTGTGAGCCAGGAGCGGATTGGGCCGCCGCCATGATCCTATTGAGGCTCGCGCCATGGAAAATGACACGGCGCGGATATGTGAAGGAGTGGGGCCTTCAGGCCGCTTCATCGTGAAGACCTCAAGCAGGCTGGACTGTTTCGATGCCTCCGATCTGCGAGTGATGGAGCGGCCTGAAGGCCCGCTCCGTCACTCAATTCCACTATGTTTAACCGAATCCATGCAGTAGAAATCAAATTTTCATGTGGATTAGGGCATTTCCAGACATCATGTACCGTATCCGGCATGTGAGAAGAAACCTTGGCAGTCTTCAGGTGTGACGGTGGCGAAGGCCGCGCCCGCAGCCTTGAACAGTTGCCGGGCAGTGCGGGACTCGCGACTTTTCAACCCCTGCTTCACCTCGCTCCACAGGTTTTCAATCGGGTTGAAGTCCGGCGAATACGGCGGCAGATACTCCAGTCGCGCCCCGGCCGCCGCAATGGCCTCCTGGACGCCCGCCACCTTGTGCGTGGACAGATTGTCCAGGTGACCACGTCGTCCTGCTGCCACACCGGCACCAGCCCTTGTTTCACTCAAGCCAGAAACAATTCACCATTCATCGCCCCGTCAAACATCCAAGGGGCCGGGGAAAATAGCCGGGGGCAAACGAGGAACGAGCGCGGCCCCCGGATCGCGGCGCGCACGAGCTGCGCCCCGGCACCGAATTGACGCCGGCGGACGGTGCTTGAACGGGAGATTGGCTTTCGCTAGTCTGGCGGCGTTGGGAGCAATGGACGACTCGTCGCTGCCACCCGAACACACGACAACGAAACTTAACGAATAAAATTATGGCTCACGAACTCCCCGCCCTGCCTTATCCCAAAGAAGCTTTGGAACCGCACCTTGACGCGCCGACGATGGAAATCCATCACGGCAAACATCACAACGCCTACGTCACCAACCTCAACAAAGCCCTCGCCGGCAAGCCGGACCTGGAAGGCAAGTCGCTCGAACAGTTGATCACCAACCTCGACGCGGTCCCGGCGGACATCCGCAACGTCGTCCGCAACAACGGCGGCGGCCACGCCAACCATTCGATGTTCTGGAAGCTCATGGCGCCGCAAGCCGGCGGCACGCCGGCGGGCAAACTCGCCGAGGACATCGCCGCCACGTTTGGCAGTTTCGATGCCTTCAAGGAAAAGTTTGAAGCGGCGGGCACCGGCCGCTTCGGCAGCGGCTGGGCCTGGCTCGTCGTCAACGGCGGCAAACTGGAAATCGTCTCCACCGCCAACCAGGACAATCCGATCATGGGCAAGGCCGTCGCCGGCTGCGAAGGCAAGCCCATCCTCGGCTGCGATGTGTGGGAACACGCCTACTATTTGAAATACCAGAACCGCCGGCCCGATTATCTCAAGGCGTGGTGGAACGTGGTGAACTGGGCGGAAGTGGCCGCTCGTTACCAGGCGGCGAAGGGTTGAGTCGCACCGGTTGAGTCGCAGGCACGACCCGGGCGGGTCGTGCCTTTTCGTTTCCTCTCGCGCCGGATTTCACCGAACCTACCATTGCGCCGTGAGCGACTTTCTTCAGCGCGTCGAACATTCGGTCGTCAGCCGCCAATTGCTGCGGCGCGGCCAGAAAGTTCTCGTGGCGGTGTCGGGCGGTGCGGATTCGATGGTCCTGCTGCACGCGCTGCATCGCCTCGCGCGCGAGCAGAAGTGGAAGCTGGCCGTCGCCCATTTCAACCACCAGTTGCGCGGGCGAAGCAGCGATGCGGATGAGCGATTGGTGCGGGCCACCGCACGGCGGCTGAAGCTCCCCTGCGTCGTCGAGCGCGGCGAGGTGAAGCGGTTTGCTGGCGAGCGGAAACTTTCCATCGAGATGGCCGCACGGCGGTTGCGCCACGATTTCCTGGCGCGGGCGGCGCGTCAGCACCGCATCCACATCGTCGCGCTGGCGCACCACGCGGACGATCAGGTGGAACTGTTCTTCCTCCGCCTTCTGCGCGGCGCGGGCGCGAAGGGGCTGGCCGGGATGAAGTGGCGCGGCCCATTGCCCAGCGACGCGGGCGTCACGCTGATTCGTCCGTTGCTCGATCAAGCCAAGTCGGCGCTGCTGGACTTTGCCCGCGAGGGGAACATCCGGTTTCGCGAGGACGCCAGCAACGCGTCGCGCGACATCCCGCGCAATCGCATCCGGCACGAATTGCTGCCGCTGCTCCGGCGCGATTTCCAGCCGGCACTGCCGGACATCATCCTGCGGCAGATGGAAGTGCTCGGCGCGGAATCCGATTTTCTGGACGGCGTGGCGCAGGCGTGGCTGTCGGATGGTTCCCGCGCGGTGTTTGACGACTTGCATCCCGCGCTTCAGCGGCGCGTGCTTCAACTGCAATTGACCGGCATGGAGGTGCGATTCGATTTCGATCTGATCGAGCAATTGCGGACCAGCGTTGAACATCCGGTCATGGTGAGTCCGGCGTTGCGCGTCCGGCGCGACCGCGCCGGCCAGCTACGCGTCGAGAACATGGAGACAGTTCGTTTTGCCACCACGGCAGCCACTGTGGCACTCAAACCGACGAAGGGCGAAATCCGCTTCGACGGAGTGCGGTTGTGTTGGCAAGCCGAAACGAAGCCCTCGGCCCGGCGTCCGGCCGCGCAGCCCGGATGCGAGTGGTTCGACGCGGACAAAGTGGGGCTGGAGGTTGTGTTGCGCCACTGGCGGGCGGGGGATCGCTTTCAGCCCATCGGCATGGCCTCCGCCAGCAAGCTCCAGGATTTGTTCACCGACCTGAAGATTCCCCGCTCGCGACGACGCGAACTGATCGTCGCCGCCACGTCCGGCGGCGAAGTTTGGTGGGTGGAAGGACTGCGCATCGCGGAACGGTTCAAACTGGACGCGAACACGCGACGGCGCTTGCAGTGGGCGTGGCAGCGAGTTGAAGGAACCGTGTGCGGAACTCTCCGCAGGTCCGGGACGAGATCGGCGGAAGCCAGTTCAGCCAGGTAGCGGCCCCCGGCATCCTGCCGGCCGGGCAGGATGAAAGGCAGGCACCCGCCGGGTTGCTCCGTCTGCTGCTTGCGCCATTCGTGGATAAGGAAACGGTCAGGAGATGTGCGAAGAAAAGTGCGGAAGCGTCCACGCGCGCGGTTAACCAGCGGAACATGCAATCCAAGAATGCCAATCGTTGACTCCTGGATTTGCGCTCGCCTCGATTCCAGCTAAAATGCCATTGAACCGATAGGCAGAGGGACGGTAACGGGACCGGGAAGCTCCCGCACGTTTCAAGCTCGACAAAAGCGCGGTTGACCGCTTGAAATGAAACGTGCCGCAGGGTCAATGCCCGGCGTTGCGAGCGGGAGACCGCCATGTTAGTGTCCCACAACTGAAATAGGAAAAATGTCCGACGACAACAAAAACAAAGACGGCGAGCAGAACGGGAAACGCAGTGGCGACTTCAAGGTGCCGCCGCATCGCTACATCCTCTGGATCGCCATCCTTGGCGCCATTCCCCTGCTGCTGGTGTTCAAGAACAACTCGACTCCGCAGGGTGAGACGCTGACGCAGATCCAATTCATCCAGAAGGTCGAGTCGAACCTGATCACCAAGGGGCTGATCATTTACGATCCTCAGTCGCCTTACTTGCACGAAGTGCGCGGGCGCTACACCAAGACCGACGAGCAGGGCAAGCTGACGGAGGTGCCGTTCACCAGCCGTGTCCGCCTGCCGGAAAAGCTCGAGGAGAAACTACTTTCCAGCGGCATGTTTGACACCAAGCAGCCCAACACTGTCCTGCTCGGCATCGTTTACAGTTTGTTTCCCATCCTCGTGATCGGTCTGCTGATCTGGTTTTTCTTCATCCGCCAGATCAAGATGGCGGGCAAGGGCGCGTTGAGCTTCGGCAAGAGCAAGGCGCGGATGCTGGCCAAGGAGAAAAACAAAACCACCTTCAAGGACGTGGCCGGCGTGGAAGAAGCCAAGGACGAGGTTTCCGAACTGGTGGAATTCCTGAAAGACCCCAAGCGCTTCCAGAAGCTCGGCGGTCGCATCCCCAAGGGCATCCTGATGATCGGCGCGCCCGGCACGGGCAAAACGCTCCTCGCCAAAGCCATCGCGGGCGAAGCCGACGCGGCATTCTTCAGCATCAGCGGATCGGACTTCGTGGAGATGTTCGTCGGCGTCGGCGCAAGCCGCGTGCGTGACATGTTCGAGCAGGCGCGCAAGAACACGCCCTGCCTTATTTTCATTGATGAAATTGACGCCGTGGGTCGCAGCCGCGGCCACGGTCTCGGCGGCGGCAACGACGAACGCGAACAGACGCTCAATGCGCTGCTCGTGGAGATGGACGGTTTCGACACGCAGGAGGGCATCATCATCATCGCCGCGACCAACCGGCCCGACGTGCTCGACCCGGCGTTGCTGCGGCCCGGGCGCTTCGACCGCCAGATCACCGTCAACCTGCCCGACGTGCGCGGACGCGAGGCCATCCTGAAAGTCCACGCCAAAAACGTGAAGCTCGATCCCTCGGCCGACCTGGCCGTGATCGCGCGCGGCACGCCGGGCTATTCCGGCGCGGAACTGGCAAATCTGTTGAACGAAGCCGCGCTGCTCGCCGCCCGCACCAACAAGAAGTCCGTCGGCATGGCCGAGTTGGAGGAAGCCCGCGACAAAGTCCGCTGGGGCCGCGAACGCCGCAGCCTGGCGATGACCGACGAGGACAAGAAGTTCACCGCCTGGCACGAAGCCGGCCACGCGCTTGTCAACGTGATGCTCAAGCACACGCACCCGCTGCACAAAGTCACCATCATCCCGCGCGGCCAGTCGCTCGGCTCGACCATGTACCTGCCGAAGGACGACGTGCTGAACCGCAAGAAAAAGGAAATGCTCGCCATCATCGCCGTCACCATGGCGGGGCGCATCGCCGAGGAAATCATCTCGGACGACATTTCCACCGGCGCGACCGGCGACATTCAACAGGCGACCCAGATGGCCCGCGCGATGGTCTGCCAGTGGGGCATGAGCGACAAGATCGGCATGGTCCAGTACGGCGATAACAGCGAGTACGTTTTTCTCGGACGCGAGATGGGCCGGTCCAAGGACTACAGCGAACGGATGGCGCAGGAGATTGACAACGAGGTCAAGCGCATCATTGACGAGGGTTACCAGGTCGCGCGCGACATCATCACCACCAACCGCGACAAGCTGGAGTTGATTGCCAACGCCCTGCTGGAACACGAGACGCTCGAAGGCTTCCAGGTGGAGGAAATCATCCGCACCGGCAAGTTCACCCCGCCGCCGCCGGTGCCGCAGGTCGGTCCGCCCACGGGTGCGCAGGCGGTCACCCCGCTGCCGGAAGTGATCAAGCCCTCTCCGCCCAAGATCAACCCCGGCCTCGGTTCCCCCGCGCCGGCCACGGCTTGATTCTTTTTTCACACGTTTCGAGCCCGATAGGCCAGGGCAGACGCAGCTAAATTTACTCAAAGATTTGTATGTACTTTGTAAATACAATGCGTACATGAGACGGGATGCGAACGCATCCTGAACTCAACTTGCTCACTCATTTCCAAGCACTGCCCGATCCGCGCACCGCGCG
>JANNEF010000117.1:0-5072 GCA_031378375.1 Verrucomicrobiota bacterium
CGGCGGGCCACGCAACGCTCGGTGAAATACCTCCGCTGGTTGCGCCAGGCGCTGCGCGAAAAGCTCACGGAAGAAGCTGCAGTGCCCCGCCTCACCCTCCTCTATGCCTCTTTGTAGCCATCATGCATGGACACCATTCCCCTTTATGACCCCTTTACGGTTGAGAATGCGCGGTAGGGAGGCGGATTATTCCACCTTCGCCGCGCGATAGAAGCGGGCGACGCCGGCGGGGGCGTTGGTGTCGAGGTAAGTGAAGCTGCCCGTGAAGTTCATGTTGGTGGCGAAGGGAGTCCACTGAGACAGGTCGGGGCTGGATTGGAGTACGTAGGTGCCGGTCGCCGGTCCGGTGACGGTAAGCTGGGTGCCGCCGTTGGTGGGGGCAATATCGAGGTAGGCACGATGATCGCGCATGTAGAGATGGTAGCCCGGGGTGCTGGTGGTGAGTTCGACCTCCATGGAGTTGCCAAAATCAGCCTGCGCGTAGAGGGAGGTGCTGGCGCCCGCCTCGGAGGAGACGTTGGCACTGGTCTGCAAGGCCAGTTCCATGATGACGACGATCTGGTCATTGCGCCCGGCGGTGAAGGAGATGGATCCCTCGGTATTGATGGAGTAGCGCAGGACGCCATCTCCGCGATCCTCCGGCTCGAAGTCGCTGTCGGCGAGGGCGTCATCCTTGATGAGCAGGGCGGACATGCCATCCCAAGTCAGGGTTGCGCTGCCCTCGGCACAGGTCTCGTATTGCATTGTGCCTGAATCGTCCGCGTTGAGACCTTTCCAGATCTCCACGCGAAAATAGACTTGGGCCAGAAAGTCAGGCGGTGTCTCGATGAGTGGGAACACCACACCTTGAATCTCCAGGAAACCGCGGAATGGGGAGCTGAGTTCGACGACGAATTGACTGCCCATCGTGCCGCCTTCAACGCCCGCCTGATAAACAGCGGTGCTGCGTGAGACTGCGGCGGCGGCACCCGGCTTCTTGCAACTGGACTTCGCATGGACCGAGTTGAACGCACGGTAGCCCCCCCGCCTGCCCCCGAGGTAGTCTTGCAACCCCTGAATGGGCAGCGGAGCGGGCGTGTAGGCGAAGGCGAAGGCGTCTCCGCTGGTTCCCGCGCCGGCAATGGCGGTCACGTCGCCGGTCGGGGTGATGTCGAGATAGGGATCCAGCGGGAAGCGCGTGGCGAAGGCGCATCCATACGCCCCGAGGGTATAGGGACCTTGCCCACTCTCATCGGACGGAGCAGGGAGGCGAAGGGCCAGAGCGAAAAAGCCCAAGATACTACACGCCGGGATTAGAGTACGAATCTTCATGGAGAGGTAATGTAATTTCGACAGCCCAAACTAATAGGAAATTGCTTTCTGGACGCTCCGCGGTTCAGGGAGAATTGCTTTTGCGTCGGGTTCATTTCCCTACTGTTCTATGCCTTTTGAGGCGCACGGCAAGGCTTTTTCTCAGGGCTTATGGCCCACGTCGATTCGGCGACCGGTTTCCCCTGGTACAAGGGCGCCCGCCGCCGACTTTCCGGCCTGAAATCGACCGGCGGTGACCACCTCGGGACGCACCTCACCGGCGGGCGCAGTCGCCGTCATTTTACGCGGCGCACTGGGCTGGGTCAGTCGGTGAGGACATTTTCGTAATCAGGCATCGGATCCACGTCGTCGCACGGTTCGCGGGTCCACGGCCCGGCGTTAGCGTCCGGCGAGGCGCGGGCGGGGGCCAGCGGCGACGTGCCGGTCCACTGGCCCAGGTGGCGCAGGATTTTTTCGATCACGACCCGCTGATACCGGTGGCACCGCAGCGACGGGAAGGACACAGCGCGGCGGAGCCGCAACCAAAGCGGAGCGCGGCGTTTACGCCGTTGCTTCACCGTGCGAAGGCAGGCGGTCCGGTTGGCTTCGGAGCACGGCGGGTTTACGAACATTGAAGCAAGCGGCGTGAACGCCGCGCTCCGGCCCCGCCGGAAAATCCTCGCGCCGCACCAACGTTCGGACAGATTGCAGTACAGAGATCTCCGGCCAGAAAACCCCTGCGCTCTTCCCGCCTCGGCGGTGAATCCGAGCGGTTGGAAATAATTTACGCGAGCTACATAAACCTTAACGCGGGAGTTCAGTCTGACCACGAAACCACCAAATCACGAAGGCCGGGGAAGCACGCCGAGGCTCTGCCATCCACCAGTGACTCACCCGCCCAGTGAAATGGCCAACGGCTCTCCGATAAGTGGTGGGGAAGGCGAGTTCCACGAGTGTCCAGCTCTGAAGCCCGTTCCCGGCCGCCACCGCAACCGAGGGGGCTGGGAAAAATGTTCAAGGCAGTAGGCTGGAAACCCATTTTTTACCCGCCATCTTTCTGCCTGCATTCCATGAACTTCCCGCAGATGCAGGACGACCACCGATGGCGTTGGCATCTGCGGGGTGTCCTGAATCGGTGGGAGGTTGCCGGCCGTTCCCGGGCGCGATTCGCGAGCGCTCGTTCGTGGAATCTCTCCCCATTCAGGGTCAGGCCCGGCGCAGCGGACTGACAGCCGCGCGCCCCTGGCCGTGGCGCTCATTCGGGGGGGCAACCGCGCTTGTCCGGTTTCCCGGCAACGCGGCAGTTTTACGCGCAAGTGCCATTCGGTGAGTTGGTTGCGGCTCAAACGCGCTGCTCGCCGTCACCTTGCGCAGCCACTGCGCGACCTGTTTCTGCTCCGACTTCACCTGAAGTTGCAGCGACTTTACCTGTATCCGCCGCGACTTTACCTGAAGTTGCAGCGACTTTGCCTGTGTTTGATGCAACTTTACCTGAAGTTGCATCAACTTTACCTGTTTATGCTGCGACTTTGCCTGAAGTTGCAGCAACTTTACCTGTATCCGCAGCGACTTGACCTGTTTCTGATGCAACTTTACCTGTATCTGACGCGACTTTACCTGTTTTTGAAGCTACTTGTCCTGTGGAAGTAGCTCCACAAGGCAATCCGCTTCGTCTCACCGGCGGCATCACTTGCCGCATTGTGCCTGGTGCCGCAGCGCGTGGTCCACCAGCACCAGCGCGGTCATCGCTTCCACCATCGGCACGGCGCGCGGGAGCACGCACGGGTCGTGACGGCCGCGACCGGTGAGCTTGGTATTTTGGAAATCCTCGGTCACCGTGTCCTGCTCGTGCATCACGGTGGCGACGGGCTTGAACGCGACGCGAAAATAAATGGTCTCCCCGTTGGAGATGCCCCCCTGGATGCCTCCGGAACGGTTCGCCGTCGTGCGCACCTTGCCGCCCTGCATGCGGAAGGGATCGTTGTGCTGGGTGCCGGTTAGCGCGATGCCACCAAAGCCGGAGCCGATGTCGAAACCCTTGCTCGCGGGCAGGCTCAACATGGCCTTGCCGAGATCGGCTTCGAGCCGGTCGAACACCGGCTCACCCCAGCCGGGCGGCACACCCCGCGCGACGCCTTCGACGATGCCGCCGACGCTGTCGCCAGCGCGGCGCATTTTTTCGATGAGCCGGATCATCCGCTCCGCCATCGTCGCGTCGGGACAACGGACGATGTTGGCTTCGATCTCCTTGAACTTCACCTTTTCCGGATCAATTTTTGCCGCGAGTTTCTGGACTTGCTTCACGTAGGCCAGCACTTCGACGCCATGTTGTTCGTGGAGGATTTTTTTGGCGATGGCACCGGCGGCTACGCGGCCAATCGTCTCCCGCGCACTGGTGCGACCACCGCCCGGCCAGGCGCGGATGCCGAACTTGGCAAAGTAAGTATAGTCCGCGTGCGACGGCCGAAACTTCGTGGCCATCTCCGCGTACGCGTCGGAACGCTGGTCCTCGTTCCTCACCCACAGCGCGATGGGGGTGCCGAGCGTGCGGCCCTCGAACGTGCCGGAGAGGATTTCCACGCGGTCGCTCTCCTTGCGCGGCGTGACAATCCTAGACTGACCGGGTCGTCGCCGGTCGAGGTCCGGCTGGATGTCCGCCGCGCTCAACGCCAGACGCGGCGGGCAACCATCCACCACGACGCCGACCCCGCCGCCGTGGGATTCGCCCCAGGTGGTGATGCGGAACAGGTGTCCAAACGAATTCGACATGGCCGGAGTTTGGGGGAAAAGATGCAGCAGGTCAAATCACCGCCGGTCACATGCGCGGCGGCTTCAAGATTGTTTCCAAGCTTGTGGGGCGCAGGCGGTGACGAGGTCAGGGTGCGCCCGGGCACCGTGGGCGCGCAGTGTGGTGACAAACGTCCGCAGTTTACCGCGCAGATCAAGGTGGTCGAGCAGCAACAGTGCGTCCGGTTTGCAGGAAAATTTTAAGTCGTCCTTCGAGTCATCGATCCCATCCACCAGCGCCGTGAACGCGGCGAGGTGTCCGCCTGCCGAGCCGCCGGAATCGGCAATGCGCTTTGGATCAATGCCCAGTTCCTTCGCGTGCGCGCGCACGTAACGCATCGCCGACTTCGCATCCGCGCAGCAGATGACGGGCGGCCCCTTGTCGCCCTTCGGAATGGTTCGATACTCCACGCGGATGCCGACCATGCCACGCGTGGCGAGATACTCGCTCTGTTTGCGAAACTGCTCCGGCGTCCCGCCCACGCAGCCGCCGCCGAAGTAGAACACGATGGCCGGCCGCTGGTCCGTCGCTTTCCACGCCGCGGGCCTTTCGATGAAGATCTTCAATTCACGGTCTTCCACCTTCTTGTAAACCACCGTCTCCGGAGCAGCCGCAACGGTGAGTCGGGAAAGCGTGATGATGAGGCTGAACAACAAGGTTCTCATGGCTTCGGGAGAGTGCCGCTGTAAATGAATTCATCGCGGCTCAACGCGCCGTCCTTGTTCGTGTCGAATCGCTCGAAGCGTTTCGGCGCTTCGGCGGGGTCGGGCTGATTGGCGAGAAATTCCTCGCGCGTCAGCTTGTTGTCATGGTTCGCATCCTTCCTCTCGAAAAGTGCGGGGCGATCCTGCTTCGGGTTCGCGGTGGCTTTGGCGGCTTTGAACTGCGGTTTGGCTTCAGGCTGCTTGGCGAGCAAGGCGCGCATCCGCGAAGCCACTTCCGGTTGCGACGTCGCGAGGTTCTTCGTTTCCAAGGGATCGGTTTCGTAATCGTA
>JANNEF010000144.1:0-15095 GCA_031378375.1 Verrucomicrobiota bacterium
ACCTGGATGTCGGGCAGGCCCTCATAGACTTCGAACTTGGGGTTGGCGATCTGGCCGTTGGCGTCCACGACGCGGTTGAGGATGGCGTTGCCCATGAGGATCACCCCGCCCCACAACCCGCGCTGGTAGAGGTCCAAGTCCTCCGGATTCGTCACATCGTCAATCTCCGCCGTGAAGATGATGGGCTTGTCAGGCGTGCCCTCGGCGTAGATTTTGGCGTTGCGGCAGATGACAAGGCCGCCTTTTTGGATGGCGGCGGCACCGAGGTTTATGCCCTTGATGACGGTGCCCGACTCGATGCGGAGCGTCGAGCCGCCGAGAACATGGCACAGGCCGTTGAGGTGGTAGGTGTTGGTGCGGCTCCAAGTGGTCGTTCCCGCCGGCAGGGGGTCGGTCACTTGAATATCGTCCGCACGCAGTTGTGTGGTGAAGGCGAGCAACGCCGCGAGGGCGCCGCCTCCAAGGATGGATTTGATGTTTTTGGTCATATAATTGTGTCAGTTGTTACAATGGTTGTTAACGGGATAATTCATAACGGCAGCGCATGGCAGGCGAATGGCGGCTCGGTGACTTTTACGTGAATTGGAAATTGAGGCGGTCCGCGATGTCGGCAACGCGGAGGTTACACGCACGCAACAGCCAGATGACGCGGGCGAGCGGACTGTCTGCCGAGGCTGATCGGGAGCGAGGTCGTTTGGTTCCGCGTCACCGCTGATGGGCGGAGCCGTGCGCGGTCAGAACTCGGCGCCCAGGCTGAAGCTGAAGGTGCGCCCGCGCGTGTAGGAAGAGTAGATCGGATCGCCGTAGGCCTTGCCGACGGTTCGTCTAAAGTCGTCGTTCAACAGGTTTTTCCCGCTGAGCTTGAGTTTCCAGTGACGCCCCAGCCTTTGGGAGAGCACAAAGTCGAGCATGACCGGCGGGTGTTCGTAAATATTTTCGGTGGCGCGATTGACCGTGTAGAGACGTTCGGCGGTGACATTGGCCAGCAGCGTGGCCGAAGTGCCGAGCCGTTTGTTGTCGTAGCTCAGGTCGAGATTCAGAATGTGTGGCGACTGATCGTAAAGCGGGCGGGTGGGCGAAAAGTCCACGCCGGCCAGGCGCTTCTGGTCCTGGTCGCCTTGCTCCACCGGCACCTCCGACTGGATGAGCGCGAAGTTCACTCCCACCGAAAAATTGTTCATTCCCGGATCCAAGAACCCCAGGCTCTTGCGGGCTTCGATTTCGATCCCGAACAGCTTGGCCGAGGGAAAATTCGTGTACGAGATCTCGCTGCCGTCATTCTGCGAAGAAAACTTTTCGATCGGCCCCGTGATCTCCTTGTAGAAGAAGCCGAGGGAAATCACTTCGCTGGGCCGGGGAAACCATTCCCAGCGCACGTCGTAATTCTGGATGGAACTGATTTTGAGCGCCGGATTCCCCTGCAGCAGTTCGTCGCCGGTGGTGTCGTAGCTTTTGTAATCCGCGATTTCCCGGAAGGTGGGGCGGGCGATGGTCTGGCCCCAGTTGAACCGCAGATTCATGTTCGAACTGAGATTGTAAACCAGACCGAAGGCCGGCAGCAGATCCTCCTGACGCCGTTCGTTGACGCTTTGGGTGATGCCGTTGAAACCGGAAATGATCAGGTCAGTCGTCTCGAGTCGCGCTCCACCGATCGCCCGCAGCCGGCTGCTCAACGGCAGTTCCGCCATGGCGTAGGCGGCATAGACGTCCAGCCTGCCGGTGTGCTCATTGTTGCCTCCGGGGGCCGTCTTGAGAAACCGGCTGAAGTTGTAGTTGGTCCGCCCGACATTGTCGGGGATGGTCGGCGTGAGTACGGTGGTCGTGTAGTTCAGATCCCCCGGCTTGAGATAGCCATTGGGATCGCCGGTTGAGTAGGGGGCCAGATTGTCCTCGTAGAGATACGTGCGTTCGAAGAATTCACGTCTGGAGTTGCTGCTGTAGAAGCCGAATTTGAACTCGCCCGTCAGCGTGCCGCCCAGCCGGTACGGGGTGGTATGGTCCGCGCGCAGATTCAGGTTCTGTTCGTTCAGTTCGCGGTAGTAGCGGGCGGGCCGGTCTGGTTGGGGCTGGTTGCTGGCGAAGTTGTTGCGGCCGTTTGCGTCCACCAGGTTGTGGTAGAAGCGATAGTCCGGCTCGTCCTGCCGTGTGGTGGACAGCGAGGCCAGCCATTCGAGCCGGCTGTCCGCCAGCGCGGCGAAGGTGTGGTTGCCGCGCACTTGGTAGGTTTGCAGTTCGCGCTCGGTGTAATGGTTGGCGAGTTGCACGAAGGAAAACCCGTCCAAATTGCCGCCCGGCTCGACGTAAGTGCTGAACTGTTCGCGCGCCTCGTCCTGGAGGTTGCGATTGAACAGGAAGTTGAAGTTCACCTCGTGCTCCGGAGCCAGTTGATACGCGAGGTTCACGCTGCCGCCCAGATCTGTTTCCATCACCGCGCGCGTGTCATCCATCGTGCGCTTGAGCGAGAGGTCGTTGTTGAACCGGCTCTGGATGCCGTGTTCGTACATCGAGAAGCGCTTGGCGTAGTTGGCCGCGACGAACAATCCCAAGGGCCGCTCAAACAGTTGGGCCGTCTGCCCGGCGGAGAAGGCGTATTTCTGGTTCAGCGGCGAGCTTTGCGGGCTGGCCTTGAAGCCGGTCGGGCCGAGTGACTGGAGCATTCCTGCCAGTTCGTTGGCCTGCTGCCGCCGGGAAATCGCGCCGGCCTGGTTTTCCCGGTTCGAAGTGGTTCTCGGCCTCGCGTTTTTGAAGTTGGCGGGATCCGGATATTGCTTGTCAATAGGGTAGGCTCGCAGCAATTCACTCAGCCCTTCTGGCCGGTTGCCCGGTCCGAAAGCGTCCATCTTGCTGCCGGGCGCTACGAGAAAGTTGTCCTTCAAATTGGAGTTCTCATTCATGGACGTTTCCAGGGAGACATTGAAGAACGGTTTGGCGGGAAAGCTTTTCGTCACGATGTCAATCTTGCCCCCGGTCATGCTGCCTGGCTGGTCCGGCGAAAACGTCTTGGTGGTGACAATCTTCTCGATCACATCCGTGTTGAAGACGTCCACCTGCACGGAGCGACGGTAGGGATCGGAACTGGGCACTTCGGCCCCGTTGAGGGTGGTGATGTTGTAGCGATCCGCCAGACCACGGATGACCGTGTGTTTGCCCTCGACCACGGACGCGCCGGTGATCTTGCCCACGACATCCGCCGCACTGCTGGTGCCGGAGCGGGAGATCTGCTCCGAGCCGAACGAGTCCTGCACGGTGGAGGCGGAGGATCGTTCTTGGAGCAGCCGCGCCATCGTGCCCACATTCGTCCGCGAGGCGAGGTCGAACGGCGATTTGGACGCGGCTGGCCGGGGCGGAGGCGGTGGTCTTGGGGCGGTCTGGTTCGTTCCGGCGCCGGCACCGGGTCCGCCGGTGGCAGGTCCGCCGGTTTGCGTGCGGGTGTCCACAAAAAAGGTGTCACCTGCCGCCGCCGGCGCGTCGGCCGCCACCGCGCGGCGGGTGCCACCGCTGCTGGTCGGGGCGGCGCTCTGGATGGGCGGCAACTTCGGCGGCGCCTTTTGCTGGACTTGTTTGGGCTGCTCCTTCGGCTGTTCCTGCTTCTTTTCGGCCTTCACCCATTCGAGCACCTTGCGTCCCATCATTTCCAGCTTGCCGGATTTCCAGGCCCAATAGGCGACGCCGCCGATCAAGATCACATGAATCACCCCGGAGATGACGAGGCTGGTGCGGTCTTTTTTTTCTGGGGTGCGGCGGGACATGTGACTTTTGATTGCGAGCGTCGGTTACACTGCGGGATTCAGGGAGCCGGCGGATGTCCCTCTGTTGGTGGCCGTGGCACTGGAGGAATGAGTCACTTGCCGCCGGTGGATTCGGTGGCCAGGCCGACCTTGCTCACGTTCGCGGAGACGAGCACGTCGAGCACGCCGATGATTTTCTGGTATTGAATGCGGGCGTCGCCGCGCACCACGACGTTGAGTTCAGGGTCTTCCTTGCGGAACTCGACGAGCGTGGCCAGCAGTTGTTCCTCGTCCATCGGCACGGCGTTCAGGTACAGCTTCCCGGAGTTGTCCACCGTCACGTAATTGGCCTTGGACGGACGTTCCTTGGGCCGGGTGGTCGCGGACGGCAGGGAGATGTCCATGTCGTTGACCGGCGGGGCGGTGGTGATGATGAAGATCACGAGCAGCACGAACGCGAGATCCAGGAGCGGCGTGATGTTCAACTCCGTCAGCGTGTGATGTTTGTTGGCCGAGTATTTCTTCATGGCAGGCGGTTCGTTGCCGGGGACAGGTGCTGGTGTCCGCTCAGGCGTGCTGGTGCTGGGGTTCGGTGCGCATCTTCTTCAGCGCGTCGGCGATTTCCTCGGCCATGGGGCGGTTGTCCACGTACACATGTTCAATCGCCGTCGCGTATTCCGTCGTGAAATTATCCAGTTCCTGCGTGATGGCGCGGATGGTGGTGATCATGTAGTTGTAGGCGAACATCGCCGGAATGGCGACGAACAGGCCCACGACCGTGGCGATGAGCGCCCCGGCCACGCCCGGCGCCATCGCGATGAGGCTCGCGGCTTGAACCTTGGCGATGCCGGAGAAGGTCTCCATGACTCCCCACACCGTCCCGAGCAGGCCGATGAACGGGCCGCCGGCGACGGCAGTGGAGAGAATGATCATTCCCTTCTCCAGGGAAAGCGCCTGCACGCTGACGGCGCGTTCCAGGGAGACTTTGACCGATTCATACGAGGGGTTGCTGATTTTGGTGACCATCGAGCGGGCCAGCATGTCAGTCTCGGCATGGCTGGCGGTGGGGCTGCCGCCGCCGACTTTCTTCACGCGCACGACTTCGACGGGGTTGTTCTTGAGGTGATAGGCCAGTTCCTCCGCGCCGGCGAAATACACTTCGTACGCGGGCGCGCCGGGGAACTCGTCGTTCTTGTTGAAGATTTCCATCGGCTCGCGCGTGGCGCGATAGGCGGCGAAAAACTTCCGGCCCGCCGACCGGGCGCGCAAAAGCTGGCGGCCCTTGTTGATCATCACTGTCCAACTGAACAGCGAAACGATGACCAGCATGCCGATGGTGAGCTTGCCTTCGACAGTGGCTTTCTCGAACGCGAAACTCAGGGCGTTGGCGAAGAAGGGGGAGATTAGCAGGGTGTTCATGGCTTCATTCAGGTGACATTCGGATGTCGTGATTTATTGGTTGCGTTGTTGCGTCGTCTTAACACGGATTCAATGGAGGCGACTCTAGGCCGGTCTGATGGCGAACAAATGGCGTGGTCGTTACTTTCGCGTCACGAAATGGGCCGTGTGGAGAGGTGGCGGGAGGTGCGGGTTTGTCGCGGCGCAGCGAAGCTGGAACAAAACATCGAACGTCCAACATTCAACTTCGAACGTCCAATGATGCCGCCTGTCACGGGTTCGATGTTCGACGTTGAATGTTGGACGTTCGATGTTTCTTGGCTCCGGCTCAGGCGGCGGGCTTGAGCGGAGCCGTGGGACGGGCGCGCTTCCCGGATTTTGGATGCCGGCACACCGCGGGCGTCACGCCGAAGAGTTGTTTGAAAGCGGCGTTGAACTCGGCCACGCTGCCGTAACCCGCCTCTTCGGCCACGGTTTCGATCCGGCAGCTTGTCCCGATCAGAACCTGTCGCGCCCGCAGCAGCCGGATTTCCTGTTGTTTGCGGCGGAGCGAGCGGCCGAAAAGTTTCATGAAGGATCGGTTGAAATGCGTGAGGCTGCACCCGCACCGCGCTGCCATCTCGTGCGGCGTGAACGTCAGGAATTCCGATTCGGCCACCTGGTTCATCAGCAGCTTGAGCCGGCGACGCGCGGAGAGAAACGTCGTCTCGCGCGGCGGCGGCTGCCGCAGTTCGGCGGCGAACACCGTCGCCACGAGCCGCAGCAAGTCGCACCGCTGCATCAGCGGGCCGCCCGCCCGATCCGGGGCGCACAATTCACCGAAGGCCAGCGCGCCGGGACTGTCGGCGGCGAGCATCCGCGCCGCGCAATCGGCCCGGCCCGCGAGGGCGTCGAACGTGTCGCGCTCCGCCGGCGCCAGCAGCCCGGTCAGCAGATCGGGAGCGAACCGGAAGTAATGCAGTGTGACCGGCGCGAGCTGGCTGGCGCGCAGCGAACCTTCGCGCAATGGTGACAGGGCGATGACTTCGCCGCGGTTGACTTCCCGCGCCCCCGTCTCGCCCAGCCAGTAGCCTTGCCCTTCGCTGACGCGCAGGAAACACCAGCCGGGAAAGGCCGCCGTCCATTCCATTGAAGGGGCGAGTTCGATTTTTTCCAGGCTCAAATGATTGGGATACTTCATGCCGGCAAGACTCCTCGCAGAATCCTGTTACGCCCGCACGTCGGCGGGGCGAAGTTTTTGTGACAAAGCGGTGACGGATTTTGTGCGCGGTCGGGCAGGGGAAGCGAAGCCAGCCGCGCCTTCGCCGGCTGAGGGTGGCGGGAAACCCCAGGAACCGCATGTCCTCTCCGGCCAGGGAACTGGCGTCCGGTGGAGATTGTTGCTCAAACGTAACAATTCCGACCTTTTACCGTAACGGAATTTTCATAGTTTCGTGAGGAACAAGCATTACAAACCGTCAACAATTATGAAACGACAACCATCTAAATGGGCAATTCTCACCGTCGGCACGCTGGCTTCCGTCACCTGTGCCACCCACTCGCCGGCGCAATCCGTGGATTCGCTGCTGGACAAGCTGGTGGACAAGGGCGTCCTCACCACCAAGGAAGCCAAGGATCTCCGCGAGGAATCGGATCTGGATTTCAGGAAAGCCTACCAGGCCAAGAGCGGCATGCCCGACTGGGTGACGAGCTTGAAATTCAACGGCGACGTGCGCGCTCGTTTTGAAGGATTCTACGCGGACAAGCCGGCATTCGTTGACCGTAATCGTTTTCGTTACCGGCTGCGCTTCGGAGCCGTGGCCACGCTCAAGGACAATTTTGAAGTCGGCCTCCGGCTGACGTCCAGCGAGGCGTCAGGCAGTTTTGGCGGCGATCCGATCTCCGGCAACACAACCTTCCAGGACAACGGTTCCAAGAAGTTTGTTTTCATTGATCTCGCCTATGGCAAGTGGACGGCCGTGAACAACAAGTTCATGACCGCCGTCACGACGGTCGGCAAGATGGAGAACCCGTTCGTGCTTTCCGACATGGTATTCGACCACGACTACACGCCGGAAGGTCTGGCGCAGCAGTTCACCTTCAACGTGCATGACAATCATGCGCTGAAGTTGAACCTGGGTGGCTTTGCTCTCGATGAAGCGGGGAGCAGCAGCCAGGACACCTACCTGCTGGGAGCGCAACTCCGGCTGGACTCGAAATGGACCAAGCAGTTCACGACTTCAGTTGGCGTGGCGGGGTTGGCGATATCGGGCAAACAAGGTTTGAACACTCTGATTCCTTCGGGCAGCACAACCGCCGCGACTACCGTGCCGAATCAAAACGCTGGCAACACCCGTAGCGCCCAGCCAGCAGGTGCTGGCCCGATGGCAGGTGCGAATCTGCTGAACAACTTCAATCCCGTCGTCGTGGACGCCTCGGCGACGTACACTCTGGACAGTTTCCCCGGCTACACCGGAGCCTTTCCGATCAAGCTTGCCGGCGACTACATGAACAACCCCGGAGCCGCCGCGAACAACGAGGCTTATTCGGTCGGCCTCACCCTCGGCAAGGCGGGCAAGAAGCGCCTTTGGGAAGTGGGCTATCGCTGGAAAGAACTTCAAGGGGATGCTTGGTACGAGGAATTCACGGAATCGGACTTCGGTTCGTTTTATGGTGCAGCTTCCTCAAGGACCGTTGGCTCGACCGCTCCGGGTTACATAGCCGGCACCAACGTGCGCGGACACATCCTCAAGGGGAGTTATTCCCCCTCGGACTCGTTCGTTTTTGCCATTACGTATTACCTGACGGAAACCATCCAGGAGTCGCCCGCACGTTCACCAAGCAAGATTGGCCGACTCCAAGTGGACGCTACATGGAAGTTCTAGCCGACTGAATATTCCGGCGGTTCTTGGGACCGCCGGGTTCCTCCCAGTTGCGGCGGCGGTCATTGACTGCCGCCGCATTTTTTGTATTGCGAACACAACTCCGTTCGCGACTTTCTCCGACCCGGCGCATGCCGCGCGTGGCGGTTGTGCCGCAAAGGCCAGCCGGATTGCCTTCTCATTCGTCACCCAAAAGTCACCTGCCCGCCGCGAAGTTGTCATCGTCACATGGCTGAATAAGCGCGTAACGAAAACATGAAAACATTCACGAACATGAAAACACTCGCACAGCATCTCAGCATCGTCCTCGCAACATTAGTGGTGGCTGCCTCCGTCCGCACTGGCAGCGCCGCCACCATCACGGTCAAAGGCTCCGACACGCTTGTCGTTCAGGCGCAGAAGTGGGCCGAGATATACATGAACCAGAACAACAAGGTGAAAATCCAGGTCACCGGCGGCGGCACCGGCACCGGTTTTGCCGCGCTGCAAAACCAGACGACCGACCTGTGCAACGCCTCCCGCAAAATCCGCGCGGCCGAAATCGCCGAGTGCATCAAGGCCTTCGGCAAGCGGCCCACGGAATACAAAGTGTGCCTGGACGGGCTCTCGGTGTTCGTCGCCGCCGACAATCCGGTGAAGGAACTCACGCTCGAACAACTGATGCTCATCTTCACCGGGAAGACCAAGAATTGGAAAGCCGTGGGCGGCGCTGACGCGCCCATCACGCTCTACAGCCGCGAGAACAGTTCCGGCACCTACGAGTTCTTCAAGGAGAACGTGCTTCAAGGTAATGATTTTGCCGCCAGCGCCCAGACCATGCCGGGCACCGCTGCGGTGTTGCAGGCGGTGGCCAAGGACAAGAACGGCATCGGTTACGGCGGTGCGGCCTACGGCGCGGGCGCCAAGCATCTGGCGATCAAAAAGACCGACACCTCCCCGGCCATCGAGCCGAATGAGGAAACCGTCGTGAAGGGCACCTACCCGATCTGGCGCTATCTCTTTGTTTACATCAACCCGGCGCTGGACAAAGGCGAGGCTGCCGCCTACCTGAACTGGATTCGCAGCGACGCAGGCCAGAAGGTGGTCAAGGAAGTCGGCTACTTCCCGCTGCCAGCGCACCTGCGCGAGAAATAGAACGACGGATCATTTGATCGCCCGTTCGTCCAGCGCCATTTGAACCATGCCTCACCTCCGCACCAACACGAATCGCAGTCACGGCTGGATGGGCCTGCAACGCGGGCACAAGGCCCGTCCAGTCGAGTGGCTGGCCGAGAAGCTCATCTTTCTGGTGTCGCTCTCCGCCATCGTGATGATCTTTTTGATCTTCCTGTTCGTCGCGCGCGAGGCGTTGCCGGTGGCCCTGGGCCGGATGAACAGTTCGCTCGTGGGCAAGACCATTCCGGTCGAGGAGATGGAAAAACATTCACCGGCCGAACTGATGGAATACCTCGGCCTGACTGCGAAGCAGTTCCAGGGAATGGACAAGGAGACGCTCAAGGATCTGATGCTCGTCAAACTCGAGGCCGCCGCCGAAGCGCCCACGGACAAGGACGCCGCCCTCAACACGACCTCCTGGCGCTACCTGCTCGGGGCGCAGCAATGGAGCGGTTACGACAAGCCTGAACTGATCTGGCAGCCCGTTTCCAAAATTCACAAATACAACTTGATGCCGCTGTTCATCGGCAGCCTCAAGGCCACGCTGGTCGCGCTGCTCTTCTCCGTGCCGTTGGCGCTGGGCGCGGCGATCTACGTTTCGCAACTCGCCCCGCCGCGCTACAAGGAATGGCTCAAGCCGGCGATTGAATTGCTCGCGGGCATTCCCTCCGTCGTGCTGGGGTTCTTCGCGCTCATCGTCATGGCGAGTTTTTTCCAGGGCGTGTTCGGGTATCAATCGCGCCTGAACGCCTTCGTGGCCGGCATCGCGCTCGGCCTGGCCATCATCCCCGGCGTCTTTTCCATCGCGGAGGACGCACTCACCAGCGTGCCGCGCGCCTACACACAGGGGGCGCTGGCGCTGGGTTCCTCGAAGTGGCAGGCCGCGTGGAAAATTGTCCTGCCTGCCGCGCTGCCGGGCGTTTTCGCCGCTGTCGTGCTCGGGTTTGGCCGCGCCATCGGCGAGACGATGGTAGTACTCATGGCCAGCGGCAATGCCAGCATCGTGTCTTGGAACCTGTTCGATTCCACGCGCACCATGACCGCCACCATCGCCGCCGAGCTGGCGGAAACGGTGTTCGGCGGACACCACTACCGCATTCTCTTCCTTGTCGGCTCGCTGCTGTTCATCGTCGCGTTCCTGTCGAACATGGTTGCTGACATGGTGATTCACCGGCTCAAAAGCCGTCTGGAGGGCAAAGCCTGATGGCCTTGGATACTCCACCGCCCACGCCCGGTTTCGAGACGCAACTGCGCCGCCGCCGTCGCTGGAAGAATCTCATCGGCAAGCCCGACACGCTCCCCTGGAGCTTTCGGTCCAACGACATCGCCCTCGACTCCAAGTTTTTCACCGGACTCACCGGCGCGGCCACCGCGCTCATCCTCGCCATCCTCGCGGTCATCCTCGGCAACATCCTCATCAACGGCTGGCCGGGCCTCTCCTGGCGCTTCATCACCTCCGGGACGGAGAAGGACATGTTCGACGTGGACAAGGCCGGCGTGCTCCCGATGATTTTCGGCACCACCGCGCGCGTCATCCTCATGACGATCTTCGTCATTCCCGTGGGCGTCACTACGGCGGTGTATCTCACCGAGTACGCGCACGCGACTTCGCTTTTCACGCGCGTTATTCGTGGCGCGGTGAACAATCTGGCGGGCGTGCCCTCGATTGTGTTCGGGCTGTTCGGACTGGGTTTCTTCATCAATTTCATCGGCGGGCACATGGATCAGTTGCTTCGCCCCGGCGCGGCGGAACCGCTCTGGGCGCAGCCCGCCATCCTGTGGGCGTCACTCACGCTGGCGGTGATGACGCTGCCGGTCGTGATCGTCGCCACTGAAGAATCACTCAAAGCCATTCCTCCGGGCCTGCGCGAAGCCAGCCTCGCACTCGGCGCCACCAAACTCGAAACCATCGTCAAGATTGTCCTGCCGCAGGCCCTGCCCGGGATACTCACCGGCGGCATCCTGGCCGTCAGCCGGGCGGCGGGCGAGGTGGCGCCGATTCTTTTCACCGGCGCGGCCTATTACATGGCCTCGCTGCCCAAGTCACTCACCGACCAGTTCATGGACCTGGGCTACCACGTCTTCATCCTGTCCACGCAATCGCCCAACGTGGAGAAGACGCGGCCCATCCTTTACGCCACCGTGCTGGTGCTGCTGCTGTTGACCTTCGCGCTGAACATCGTCGCCATCTTCGTGCGGGCGCGGATGCGCCAGAAGATGCGGGCGCTGCACTGAAACTTTTATGAGTGACACCAGTTTTGCCAAAATCAATTTCAAGACCGTCGTGCCCAACGCGGTGCCGCCGGACCCGACCCAGAACACGTCGCTCATCGAAGTGGACGGACTCTCGCTCTTCTACGGCCACGCCCAGGCGCTGAAGAACATTTCCATGTTCGTGCGCGAACGTTGTGTCACGGCCTTCATCGGCCCGTCGGGGTGCGGCAAGTCCACGCTGCTGCGCTGCCTCAACCGCATGAACGATCTCATTGACGGCGTGCGCATCCAGGGCCGCGTGAAGATCGGCGGGCAGGACATCAACGGGCGGGACGTGGACGCCATCGAGCTGCGTAAGCGCGTCGGGATGGTTTTCCAGAAATCCAACCCCTTTCCCAAATCCATCTACGAAAACATCGCCTACGCCCTGCGCCTGCAAGGCACGACCGACAAGGCGAAACTGGAAGAAATCATCGAGAACAGCCTGCGCGGCGCGGCGCTGTGGGACGAAGTGAAGGACCGCCTGCACGCCAGCGCGCTGGCTCTCTCGGGCGGCCAGCAGCAGCGACTGTGCATCGCCCGCGCCATCGCCATCGAGCCGGAGATCATCTTGATGGATGAACCGGCCTCCGCGCTTGACCCGCTGGCCACCGCGAAAGTCGAGGACCTCATCCTTGACCTCAAACAGGAATTCACCATTGTCATCGTTACGCACAACATGCAGCAGGCCGCGCGCATCTCGGATCACACCGCGTTCTTTTATCTCGGCGAGTTGATCGAGTACGACACGACAATGAAAATCTTCACCAACCCGGCCAAGAAGCAGACCGAGGATTACGTGACCGGCCGCTTCGGATGAAACTTTTGGCATCAACGCTTACGAAATCATGAACCCAATGACCCGGGGCACGACCCACCACTTCGATCAGGATCTGACCGCGCTCAAGGAGAAACTCATCACCATGGGCTCGCTGGCCGAGGCTGCCGTGCGCCGCTCCATGAAAGCGCTCGTCGAACGCGACGATGCCCTCGCCCGCCGCGCGAAGGAGGAGGACGAAATTCTCGACGAGCTCGAAGTCGAGATTGACGAGATGGCGATCAGCCTCCTGGCGAAGGCGCCGCTGGCCAGCGACCTGCGCCTGGTCACCGTGGCGATGAAAATCTCCCACAACCTCGAGCGCGTCGGCGACGAGGCCACCACCATCTCGCGTCGTGCCCTCGAACTGAACGCCGAGCCGCAGCTCAAGCCCTACGTGGACATTCCCAAGATGGCCGACACCGCGTTGCAGATGCTCAAGGAGGCGCTCGACTCGTTCGTCACGCGCGACCCGGCCCGCGCCCGCGCCGTCATCCCGCGCGACAAGGAGGTGGATTCGCTCAACAAGCAACTGCACCGCGAACTGGCCAGCTACATGATTGAGACGCCGCCCACCATCACCCGTTGCCTCAACCTCATGGTCATTTCCAAGAGCCTGGAGCGCATCGCCGACCACGCCACGAACATCGCCGAGGAGATTGTCTATCTCTATGAAGGCCGCGACATCCGGCACTCCGGCAAGGGCAAGGCCCGACCGCTTAACGGTGGCAGCCCCGCTTGAAAACGCCAACCAACCAGACGCCCCTTAGCCATTGCTCCTTATGAAACCTAAAATACTCGTAGTGGACGACGAGCCGGACGCCCTGGAGCTGATCAAGGTGAACCTGATCAACGCGGGTTTCACCGTTGTGACCGCCGATGACGGCGAGGCGGCCATCAAGAAGGCCAAGGCCACGTTGCCCGCCTTGATCCTGCTCGACCTGATGTTGCCCGAGGTGGATGGCCTGGAGGTTTGCAAGATTTTGCGGCGCGACGAAACCACCAAGGACATCCCGATCATCATGCTCACCGCCAAGGCGTCCGAACTGGACCGCGTGCTGGGCCTGGAACTGGGCGCGGACGACTATGTGACCAAACCGTTCAGCCCGCGCGAACTGGTCCTGCGCGTCAAGGCGCTGCTCCGGCGCCTGCAATCGCCCGGTGCCGTGGACGAACAGATCCGCGTGGGCACGCTGCTGGTGGACGTGCCGCGCCACGCCGTTTACGTGCAGAACAAGCCGGTGGAACTGACCGCCACCGAATTCAAACTCCTCACCATGCTGCTGACCAAGCGCGGGCGTGTTCTCTCCCGCGAACAGCTTCTGCGTGACGTGTGGGATTACGACACCGCCATTGACAGCCGCACCGTGGACACGCACATGCGTCGCCTGCGCGAGAAGCTCGGGGCGGCCGCCAGGTATCTCGACACGGTGCGTGGCGTCGGCTACCGCTTCGTGGAGGATTGAAGTTCCTCCCGGCTCATGTGGCCTATTGCCGCCCTCGCCGCCCTGGCCGCGCTCGGATTCATGACCGCGCTCGGATTCATGACCGCGCTCTGGCTTCGCGAACGTCGGCGGGCGCAGGAAACGCTCCGACAGACCGTCGCCCGATTGCAGGGCGAGCGGCAGGAAATCACGACGCAGGAAACCATCAAACAGCAGACCCTGTTCGATGGCATGGTCGAAGGAGTGCTGCTGGTGAACGAGGAAGGCCGCGTGGATTTTCTCAACCTTTCCTTGAAGCGGCTGCTGGGGTTGACCGAGGACATCCGGGGCCGTTCACTCCGGGAAGCGTTCGGACGACCGGAACTGGAGGACATGTTCCGACGCGTCGCCACCGAAGGCCAGATGATCGGCGTGGATCAGGATTTCCCCGAACCGGCCAACCGCTGCCTGCAGGTCAACGCCTCCGTTTACACCGCCTCGGATGGGCGCCGCCGGGGCGCCATTTTTGTCTTCCATGATCTGACGCGCGTGCGGCAGTTCGAGGCGACCCGCCGCGAGTTCGTGGCCAACGTCAGCCACGAACTGCGCACGCCGCTCACGCTCATCAAGGGTTTCGTCGAAACCCTGCTCGACGGCGCCAAGGACGACCCGGAACAAACCGCGCGCTATCTCAAGACCATCGAGAAGCACACCAACCGCCTCACGTTCTTGATCGAAGACCTGCTGACCATCTCGCGACTGGAAGGCTCTGAGGTTGCCATGGACCTGCAACTCGTGCGGGTCGGAGAAGTTGTCCAGCGCGTGCTCGACGATTTGCAGACGCGCGCGAACGAACGGAACATCACGCTCGAAAACCTCATCCCTGCCGACCTCTGCGCCGAGGCTGACGCCTCGCGGCTCGAACAGGTCTTCTCCAACCTCATCGAGAACGCCATCAAATACGGCTCCGTCGGCGGACGCGTCACCCTCGGCGGCCGGACGCTGCCCACCGGCCGGGTCGAGATTTCGGTGCGCGATGACGGCCCCGGCATTCCACCCGAAGCGCGCGAGCGCGTCTTCGAGCGGTTTTACCGCGTGGACCGTGCCCGCACGCGCGAGACGGGCGGCACGGGTCTGGGCCTGTCCATCGTCAAGCACATCGTCCAAGCCCACGGAGGCGAAGTCTGGGTGCAAAGCGAACTCGGCCGCGGTTGCACGTTCTTTTTCACCCTGGCGCCTGCGTGAACGCGCAGTGGTGGGTGACCGTTACATCTACCGTCACCGAAAGACTGCGCGGAAAAACCGGTTGCCGGTGGAACTGATTCTAGTTCGCGTTCAAGGTGAGACTAACTATCCAGGGCCAGGCGCAGATGCTCCGGACGCGATCTCGATCCGAAGCCAGCCGTGGCAGGCCAGCCTCCAAAGTGCGCACCACTCCGGCCATGTCTGAAAACACCCG
>JANNEF010000152.1:0-6203 GCA_031378375.1 Verrucomicrobiota bacterium
GGATGACGAGGCCGATGCCGGCGAGCACGGGCATGATGAGGATGCGCAGGTATTGGCCGGGCATTTCCCCGACGGCGTCGGCTTTCAATTCGCCGGCGATCTGGCCGGCGATGAGGTAAATCCTGCCGCCAGGATCGTGCCGGGCGGTGGACACTGCGTCGCTCCGGGCGTCAGGATCGTTGTGTTGGGGCCAAAATAGTATGATCCTGCCTTCAGGATCGTCCTGATCGGTGGACACTACGTCGATCCTGGCGTCAGGATCGATCGGTTTGGCGGAAAACCGTACGATCCTGACGCCGGGAATGTAGTGATTTCGGTACACTCGTGTCTTGCCGTGTCTCATTTTGAGACGGTCATGGAGCGAACGGAGGGGTGGGTGTGATAAGTTTTCAGCCTCCGGGGCGCAGGGCGTTGGTCACGGTCCACCGGGGGCGGCGCTCGCCGACTCGCTTGCCCCGCCTATGTTCCTCGGCCCCTCCGCGATGACCACTGGCAGTTCAGTCCTCCTGTTCAAAAGCTGGTTTGCGCCCAATAACCGCCGCAACACTTCGTTTGCCGTCATCGCCGGGAAAATGTTCTATTCGCCACCGGCGGCCGAGTCGGGCAGCGACGACGTTCGCCGCGCCGCCGCGAGCTGGCGCGCGTACTCGGTGGGACCGCAAATCACTTCCTTCGCCTGGCCGGCGGGCTGGAGAAGTGGAGTGGGCGCTTCCGCGCTGGCTTTCAGAAATTCGGTCATGTCCTTCACCACGACGAGCTGGCCGAACATCACCTTCCAATGCTCCGGGTAAGTGCAGACAAAGTCGTAGTCGCCGGCCTTGTCGGGCGCGGTGAGCTTGAGGGTTTCCGTCTGGCCGGCTTCGAGCATCCTGGTTGAGGCAAGAATCCGCTTGTCGTTCGGCACGTATGTCTTCCCCTGCTTGTCCGGCGTCGGTGGCATCGCCTGCGCCTTGTTGCCGACCTCCTCGCGCGCGCCGGGCTGGGTGACGACCAGATTGTGCGGCATCATGTCCACGTTCTCGAAGATGATCTCAAAGGGCTTGCCCGCCTCGACCACGATGCGCGTGGTGTCGAAACGCATCTGCTCGCGCACGCTCTTGATGGCAAAGACGCGCACGCCGAGGTCGAGAAATTCCTTGCGGACGCGGGCGTTCTCGCCGGGCGGCAGTAGCGCGGCCATCTCCATGCCGACCTGCACGGTCTCGACGTAGTCCTGCGCGGTGCGTTTGGCGGCGGGAACTTTCTTCGCCCACGCGAGGATGGCTTCCGCGACGGGCGCGGCCTGCTGTTTGTCCCAGGAGTCGCGCGGGAGTTGCATCACCGCGCGGGAGACGGTGGTGAGCTCGCGGCCTTCGCGCAGGTGCGCGGCGAGGATGCCAAAGTTTTTGCCCGCGTTCTCGGGCCCCAGCAACGGCAGCGCACGCAGCGCCGCGCCGCGAATGTTGCCAGACACCTTGGCGTCGGCGATGACGGCGTGGAGCAACGGCTGGAAGTTCGCGCGGAAGGCCGGGTCGGTGTGCAGGATGATTGAATCAATCAACGTCACGCGCGCAGACGGATTCTTCTCCGTCGCGGCCCACGCGGAATCAGGTTTGCCGGCGGCGGCCACAAGCGCGGCGTAACCGGCGCGGCGCACGGGCGCCTGCTCGGCGCTCTCGGCGAGTTTGTTCAACGACGGACGCGCCTTGGCGAGGTCCGACGCCGGATTGGCGGCGAGCAGGATGCCCAGATCATTCATCGCGGTGGCGGCGCCCTTGTTCGCGTCGAGGCGCTGGAGGGCGGTGATGATTTCACTGATGCGGTCGGTCTTGCGCGCCTTGGTCAAGCCGTCAATGGCTCCGTTGCGTGCGTTCAGATCGAGGCTCTTGCGTTCGAGACGGGCAAGGAGCACGGGTTCGGATTCCGGGGCCGCCAGCAAATCCTTGTCGGAGAGCCTGCCGAGCACACCTGCAAGCGCCTTCGGGTCTTTCGGCAGGTAAATGTCCTTCGACGATTTCTGCAACTGCTTGCTCGTCTCCTTGAACGTGTAGTCGAGGTAGTAATCGGTGTCGTACTTCTGAATCTCGTAGGCGACATCCAGCGCCTCCGTGCCGGTGAAATAGCTGGCGGCGCGCACGGCTTCCAGGCGAACACGGGGCGCGTCATCGTTGGCGGCGACACGCAGCAGGCCCAGCGGATCGCTCACGCGGTCGCGCCAGTAGCACAACACGCGCGCGGCTTGCGCGCGGGCGCGCGGGTCGGGCGAGGCCATGACCAGCTTGAGCAACGGCTCGTTCACCACGTTGTGCCATTGGTGCAGCCAGAGCGCTTCGAGCAGATGATGCGCGTCCTCGGCTTTCTTCGGGTTGAACTGCTTCGCCCATTTCTGCGCGGCGGCGATGACGTCCTTCGTGGCGTGCTTGTCCAATTCAATCTTGGCACGGGTGCGGACGTTGTCCTCCGGCTCCTTCAACAGATCGAGCAGCTTCGCGATTGATTCGCCATCAACCTTCTTGGGCGTGAGCAGCGGACGCGCGGGATACGTGATGCGGTAGATGCGCCCGTGAATCTGGTCGCGATTCGGATCGCGGATGTGATGCTGCATGTGGCCGATGATGGCATTGGCCCAGTCGAGGAAATAGAACGAGCCGTCCGGCGCGACATCCGCCGCGATGGGGCGGAAGTTCGGATCATCACTCACGACCATGTGCGGTTCGACGGTCTCGCCCTTCAGCCCGGAACCTTCCTCGTTCACCTTCACGCGAAAGATGCCCTGGAAGCCGATGACGTTGATGTTCAGAAACTCGTTCTGCATCGCCTCGGGAAAATGGCGGCTCGACAACATCGCCGTGCCGGGACACGGGCGCGACGGGCGATCCCAGAATTGCTTCATGCTCGCATGCTTGTCGCCCGGCTTGTCGCCGAGGTAGCCGCTGAAGGCGGGGCCGAAGTAAGTGTTGTTGCCGGTCGCGTCGGTGATGAGGTCGTTGCCCCAGCGGTCGAACACCCGCCCATGCGGATTGGCGAAACCATACGCCACGTAGCGCTCGAACTTGCTTGTGCGCGGCTCAAAACGGTAAATCGCCCCGTCGCTGTTCCGCATCGGTCCAATCGCCGTCTCGACGCTGGTGCGATGGAACACGCCGTCGCTCAGGTAAATCGCGCCGCCCGGCTCGTAGCAAATCGCGTTGGCCGTGTGATGCGAATCCGCCGAGTCCATGCCGTTGAGCACGCGCACCTTCGAGTCCGCCTTGCCGTCGCCGTCCGTGTCGCGCACGAACCACAAGTCCGGCGCCTGCATCAGCAGCACGCCATCCTTGTAGAACTGGAAGCCCGTCGGGCAGTTCAAGTCGTCAATGAACGTCGTCATCTTCTTCACGCTGCCGTCGGCGTTGAGATCGAACACCAGCAGCTTGTCGCCGTCCGTGCTCGTCGGCGTGCGCTCGGGATAATTCTTCCACGCCGCGACCCAGAGCCGACCCTTCGTGTCGAACGCCATCTGCACCGGATTCACCAGTTCGGGAAATTCCTTCTCCGACGCGATGAACTGCACCTTGCAACCCGGCGGCACCTTCATGCGGCTGACCGACTCCGCGCCGCTGAGGAACGGATGCGAGCCGTCGGGATTTGCGCCGGGCTTGTTGCTCTGGACGCGCGTGACGGGCGGCAGGTTGTCGTCCTTCACCGCGAGATCGCCGCCCTGCGCCACGGCCCACACGCGCTGGTCGCGGTTGGCCGTCATCACGTCGCGCTGCGACATCTCCTCCTGCATGACCTTGTAATTCGAGACGTGCGGTTCGGGCGCTTTGCGGTCGGTGATGAACGCCCCTTTGCCCGGTTGATACGCCAGCGCCGAGCGTCCACCGTAAACGTTGTAACCGTCCATCGTGCGGTAGCGTGAGAACCACATCTTGTTCTTGTCGTTGATTGCGGCGCGCAGTTGCTCGAAGCCCGTGCTCTCCGTCGCGGGGGCTTCACTGCCGAACACCGCCTTGAACATCGCCGGCGCGAGCGCCTGATAACCCTCGTCGCTCAGGTGAATGCCGTTGATCGTCAGCGATTGTTTTGCCGAGGCGTAAACCTTCTGTGACGCCGCGAACATGTCCACGAACTGCACACCGTTCGCCGACGCCACCTCCGCCATTGCCTTCACGTATGGCTCGAGTTGGCGGTTGAGCGGCGCCGGGTCCGGGAAATTCACGTCGCGATGCCGCTCGGCGGCGATGGGCGAGAAGAGCACCAGCCGCGGCACGCCCTTGCCGCTGTAATCCGCGGCGCGCGTCTCCTTGATGAACTTCTCCAAATCATCGCGGAACTTCAGCAGCCCCTCCGCGCCCTTGAACGACTCGTTGAAGCCGAAGAACGCCAGCACCACGTTCGCCTGTGCGCGCGTCAGCCAGTCCTGTGGCGACCCGAAATTCTCCGAACGCGGGCGTGTCGCCAGTTCATCAGCGGCGAAGCCCAGGTTGCGGAACACCAGTTCGTGCTTGGGGAACTTCGCGTGCGTCAGCGCCTCGAAGTAACCGGCGTGCTGCATCCGGTCGGCCAGCGTGTTGCCGATGATGGCGACATGGTCGCGCGGTTGGAGAGTGAGCGATTCCGCGCCAATGGAAGGGCGGAGGACGGCAAGCAACAGACCGAGACAAAGGGCGCGTTTCATAAGCATGGGCAGATAGACTTTTGAGCGCGCGTATTCCTTCACACTTTTTCTGTGGCGCGTCAAGCCACGGGCAAACATCGCCGCACGCGGCACCATTCGCTCTTGCTCCGTGCCCGCTACCAGCCCACCGGCACGGTGAGTTTCTTGCCGAAACGATCCTTGTAATGCAGTTGCTTGTGCGCCGCGCCGTACTCGTGGACGAGCTTGGTAATCTTCACGTCGAAACAGCAGTACTCCGCGATCTCCAGCAACCGTCCCTCCCGGAACCACCGGATCGCCTGCAATCCCTCCGCCGTCTTCTCCACGCCCAGCGTCGCGGTGGCGATCGAGTCCAGTGACACCCGGTGCGACAGTTTCTTTTGCAACTCCACCAGCATGTCCAGCGTGGGAAGCTGTGTCAGGTCGAACACCGTGTAGTAATGCAACACCTCGTAGTCGAATCGCAGATGGTTGAACCCCACCACCAGGTCCGCCCGTTGCAAGTCGCTCAACAGATTTTCCACCTGCTTCTCGCCGTAGATCTTGTATTCTTCCCGCGCCGGGCTGTAGGTCACACCGACACTCATGCGCATCTCGCGGATGTTGCCCCAGCCGCCCACTTCGTCGGCGGACTTCTGCGTTTCCAAATCGAAGTAGAGAATATTTTTCATCGCCGGTGAACTCGGAAACGCCCGTCGCGCGCTACTTCAGCCAGGCCGGCACCTGCTCGTGTTCCCAAATCGCCTCCACCGGCTGGCGCGGCCGCACCAGGGCGGAGCGATTGCCCTGCACCAATACTTCCGCGGCGAGGCCGCGCGAATTGTAGTTCGACGCCATCACCGAACCGTAGGCGCCGGCGCTCAAGAGCGCCAGGAAATCGCCCTCGCCCACCTTCGGCAGCGGGCGGTCCTTGCAGAAGAAATCGCCGGACTCGCAGATCGGTCCCACCACGTCGGACGACACCACCGCCCCGCCCCGCCGCCGGAGCGGGACGATCTTGTGATACGAATCGTAAAAGGCCGGACGGATCAGATCGTTCATCGCCGCATCCACGATCACGAAGTTCTTCCGGCCCGTCCGCTTCACGTATTCCACGCGTGTGACGAGGATGCCCGCGTTGCCCACGATGAACCGGCCCGGCTCCAGCAGAATTTTCAGCTTGAGCGGCTGCAACAGCGGCACCAGCCGCGCCGCGTAACTCGCCGGCGTTAAAATCTTCTTCGCTCCGGCGGTGCGCCACCACTCCGCCGAACCGCTGGCGAGCGCCGGCTGATAAACGATGCCCAGCCCGCCGCCGATGCTGAAGAACTCGAAGCCGTATTTCGCCGCCAGCTTGGCCACCAACGGCAGCGCCTTCTTCACCGCCGCCTCGAACGGCTCGACGCGCGTGAGTTGCGAGCCGATGTGCATTTGCAGCCCGCGCAGCCGCAGATTTTTCAACCGGCTCGCCCGCGCATACACGCCTTCGATGTCCTCGATGGCGATGCCGAACTTGTTGTCGTAAGTGCCGGTGGTGATCTTCGCGTGCGTGCCGGCGTCCACGTTCGGGTTCACCCGCACGGCCACCGGCGCGATCTTTTTAAGC
>JANNEF010000196.1:0-3556 GCA_031378375.1 Verrucomicrobiota bacterium
GGGCCACTTGTCTTGGTGGACTACTTGCACGCTGGACGGCGGGAGAACCGTGAGCGTCAAGACAGCGATCCGGCTGGTGACGGAGCCAAAAGCGCTGGTCACGACCACCGCGTAGTTGCCCGCATTGGTCGATAGCACGTCGGCCAACACCAGGTTGGTGCTCGTTTTGCCGGAAAGGTTCACGTCGTTGAAGCGCCACTGGTAAGCGAGCGGCGCGGTGCCGGTGGCTGCGACAGTAAAGGTTGCTGTGCCACCCGGATCCACGATTTGATCCGCGGGCTGTTGGGTGATGACTGGAAGGAACCCCACCGTGAGCGTCGCCAATGGGCGGCTGGTCGCCGACAAGCTCGGGACACCCGCGTCGGTGACCACGACAGCAAACCGGCGCAAGGTCGGCTGGACATTGGTCAGAACGAGCGTGGCCTCCGTGCCGAACGGGATGTTGGTGAAGATGGATGGGCTGAAGTACGAGCGCCACTGATACGTCAACGGCTCCGTGCCGGTAGCGCCGACGCTGAACGTCGCGGTTGTCCCCGCGACATTGGTCTGGTTCTGCGGCTGTTGGATGATAACCGGCTGGCCGAACACTTGAGTAAAAGTGGCCAGTGACATGGCGACGGCGCAGAGTCTGGTTCTGGTTTTCCTAAACCATGCCGCCAAGGTGACGAGTGAGGGAATGGCGGCGGTAATGGCCGCTGACAGATGGGTTTTCTTCATAGCTTATGGTTTGTTTGGGTGTAAGCGTCACACGGAGCGCCTGTTGACAAAGGAGCGCGCGATGCGGTCGTAAAGGTCGTAGGAGTATGTTCTGACGTTTATGACGCGGCTTGTCGTTGCAGCGGGCGCTGCGTTTTGGCCCAAGCTTCAGGCGTCACTTCAGGGATTTGCCAGTTGGTCATGTTCGGCAGCCGCGTGAGCACGTCGCGCAGATACGCAAAGGGATTGAGGCCGCGGCGGCGGCAGCTTTCGATCACGGTGTAGATGATCGCGCTGCGCTCGCCCGCTTCGGCCTGGCCGATGAACAACCAGTTCTTCTTCCCAATGGCTGTGGGCCGAATGGCGTTTTCCACCAGGTTGTTGTCGATCTCCACCCGGCCGTCGGTCAGATAAACTTCCAGCGTGGGCCATTGGCCAAGCGCGTAATCCATCGCGGTGCCCAGCAAGCTTTGTGGCAGGTGTCGCCCGCTGGCCTTGAGTTGGAGCAGCGCGCGTTTCAATCGCTCAACAATGGGCCGGCTTTGCCACGCGCGCACCGCGACACGCAGTTGCGGCCCCATCTGCTGTTGGCGCAATTCCGCTTCCACGCGGTAGAGATGTTGGATCTGGCGCAGGAGCCAGCCCGCCGTGCGTGGTGATTGTTCCAGGGCTTCGTGAAACTTCCGCCGCACATGCGCCCAGCAGCCGGCCAGTGTGATCCCCGTGCCACGGTCGCTGGCAAAGCGGCGATACGCCGCGTAGCCATCGCATTGCAACGTGCCGGTGAAGTCCACGGGCACGAAGTTGTCCAAACACACGGCGGCGCGGCTGGTTTCCCAGCGGTAGAGCACGTCGCCACGCGGGCGATGGGCGGTCCACAGGTAGCCTTGTTTGGTCTGGCCGTGGCCGGGAGCCAGATATTGGATCGGGGTTTCGTCGATCTGGACGTAGCCGCCGGCCATGACCCCGGTGCGGATGGTTTCGTAAATCGGTTTCAACCAGTCGGCGGCCAGTGCCACCCAGCGGGCCAGGGTCTGACGCGGCAGATGCACTTGATGACGAGTGGCGAAAATCTGTTCCTGCCGGTAGAGCGGCAGGTGGTCGCAGTATTTGCCGACCAGAATTTGCGCGAGCAATCCGGGCGCGGGCAGGCTGCGGTCTTGCAACCGCTCCGGCAACGCCGCGATCACCGGCGCGGCATCCGCATCGGTGCGATGCACGTACTTTTTGCGGATCGTCCGGCGCCGCAGAAAGCGCGCGGGTTCGTAATCCAGTTGCTCGCTGACTTCCTGCCCGATGCAACGCCACGCCTCGGGCTGCGCTTTCACCGGTTCGGGTTCGATGATTTCCTCGACCACGGGCAAATCATCGGGCAGGCGAGGCGTGCGTTCCTTGCGTGAACGCGCGACGGAAAGTTCGGGGACGAGTTGAACCACGGGAGCGGTCACCACGGCGGCAGCGGCCGGCAGCGCCAGGAGCAGTTCCAGTTGCGCCGGGTCGAGCGCTTCGCTGCTCGCGCCGAACACCCGCCGCACCAGCAGATCAATCTTCTGTCGCAGGAGCGCGTTCTCCCGCTGCGCGGCGGCGAGCGCCGTCTGGCATTGCGCCAGTTGCTCGGTGAGGTCGGTCTCGCGCAGCGTCATCGGTTGCGAACTCTGACGCGCGGGCAGACCAAGTGTTCAAATTGCGCAAAAAGTTTTTGCGCAAATTTTCCACGGAAAGTTTTTCACTCCTCGCGCTCGTACCACGGACGCAATTTGCCTCCGCGCAAATCCACGCCATCGGTCAACAACGCCAATGCCTGGGGCGTCAACTTCAACTTCGTGGTCTGCGGATCCAGATTTTTGGGCCAGGAAAAAGTTCCCTCCTCCAGCCGTTTGGTCAGCACCCACAACCCCGTGCCGTCCCAACACAGAATCTTCAAGCGCGTGCGCCGGCGGTTGGCGAACACGAACAACGCGCCGCCGCGCGGATCCTCACCCAGCCGCTCCGTCACCAGCGCGTGCAGGCCGTTGAACCCCTTGCGCAGGTCGCACGCCTCCAGCGCCACGAACACCTTCAAGCTCCCGGAAAAACTCAGCATGCGAGCGGGGGGTGAACCAACGCCCGCAGCAACGCCGCGACGAGCGCCACCTGCTTTGCGTCCGTGAGCGCCGCCCGCGCGCCGCCCGGCAGATGCACGAGGAGTGGAGTTTGGTTTGGATCCGCTGGCGGCGGGGACGGCTCCAGCACCGCCTCCATCCAGCGCAATTGTTTGGCCGCGTCCGCCTGGAGCGCAGGCGCGGTGCGGACGGTCCCTTTGCGCTGCCGTTGGCGGCGCTGCACCCAGGTCGCGAACGTCTGGTATTTGAGGCCGACAAACTCCGCGAACTTCGCGCCGCTCATCCCGCTGCGTTCAAACTCATCCAGCCAACGCTCCCGCCGCTGCGCCGGAGTCCGCACGCGTCCCAACGCATCGGTCTTGAGTAAGGTTGTCGCCGGTTCGCTTTTCGTAGTTGTCATAGCCCCATGCTATGACGCTTATGCCTCCCCTCCGCCAGTGGTGCTCCGCGTGACGCTTACCGCAGTTGGTCGGGTTGCTCACGTCAATCACCTCCAAGCCCTCACGGCCAACCGCCATGTAAACGTAGTTCCCGGAAACCGCCACACGGTAGGTGGCCGAATTGGTAACAAAGCCGCCCACACGCACGCAGTTGGTGGGGTTGCTCACGTCAATCACCTCCAAGCCCGCATCGCCATCCGCCAAGTAGGCGTAATTCCCCGACACCGCCACGCCGGAGGCAGCGACGCTGGAAGCATCGCCGCCCACGCGTACGCAGTAGATCGGGTCGCTCACGTCAATCACTTGCAAGCCCGCGCT
>JANNEF010000258.1:0-7515 GCA_031378375.1 Verrucomicrobiota bacterium
CCAACGGCCCGCGTTGCCCAGCTAGTCCGGCGCGTACTTCACCCGACGGAAAAGCAAAAAGGACGCGGCCGGCCGCGTCCTTTGAGATCAAATCAAACTCGATTAACGCCTAGTCAAAGGCGTGACCGGCGCAGCACAGCACGTTCTTCACCTTGTGGCGCACCAGTTCTTTCACCTTGGTGCGGGCCGGGGCGAGATACTTGCGCGGATCAAATTCCTTGGGGTTTTCGAAGAATGCCTTGCGAATCGCAGCCGTCATCGCCAGGCGCAGGTCGGTGTCAATGTTCACCTTCGTGCAACCCGTGCGCCGGGCGATCTCGATGTCCGCTTCCGGCACGCCGGCCGTCTCTTCGCCCATCTTGCCGCCGTACTTGTTGATCTCGGTGACGAGATCCTTCGGGACGCTGGAGGCGCCGTGGAGCACGAGCGGGTAATCACCCAGGCCGGCGTCGGCGAGGGCCTTCTTGATGGCCTGGAGCCGCTTCAAGTCGAGATGTTGCTCGCCTTTGAACTTGTAGGCGCCGTGGGAATTGCCAATGGCGACCGCCAGCGAATCCACGCCGGATTCGCGGACAAATTTGACCGCCTCGTCCGGGTGCGTGTAGCAGCCGCCCTTGGAGTAAGCGCCGCCCTCCTCGCCGTCGTCGTGTTGCGCGCCCACCAGCATGCCCAGTTCGCCTTCCACCACGCAGTTGTGCTTGTGCGCGTATTCCACGACCTTGCGGCTGGTCTCGACGTTCTTCTCGAAGGGATCGTGGCTGGCGTCAATCATCACGCTGGTAAAACCTTCATCAATGCACTCCTTGCACAGCTCGAAGGTGTCGCCGTGGTCCAGATGCACGGCGATGGGAATGTTGGAGAGGCTGACAGCGGCTTCGATGAGCTTCTTGAGATAGACGGGGTTGGCGTACTGGCGGGCGCCCTTGGAAATCTGGAGCATCACCGGGGCTTTTTCCTCCTCGCAGGCTTCGATGATGGCCTGGAGCAACTCCATGTTGTTGACGTTGAAAGCGCCGAGGGCGTATTTGCCCTTGAGGGCCTTGGCGAACAGGTCTTTGGTGTGTGTCAGTGGCATAATTTCAATTTCGTGTCTGTAAAATCCCCGCAGCGACACTGCGAGTAGCCAGCACTATTCAAAGGCGCGGGGGAAAAGGAAACAAAAATTTAGTCATCGCAGTTGAATGCGCGGCCCCGCATTCCGCCCCCGACGGGGCCAAAGCAAATTACAATGGAACCAGCTCCGGTTGGGCCATCTCCGCTGACTTCCATCGGACTTGCCACCGCACTCCAGGACGCTTCGCGCCGTGCGGGCGCGTGGGGCCGCGCGGAGCGTTTGGAGTGCGGAGACTTGTCTCCGCTTTTCGGCGGCGCGGCGGGGGGACGGGCGCGGGCCTCGTCGGGGGGGGCGGCGCGTCCTTCCAAAAGCGCCGACGAGTCGGCGCGCTCCATACGCTCCGCGCGGTTTGCCAGCGGCGGATGGGAGATACGCGTCGTGCCGTGCGGTAGCGTCTTGGAGTGCGGCGGCGCCGGGACGCCGCTTTTGCACGGGCAGGGGTGCCGGATTGGCCGGCATCGTTGGCGAGTGCGAAAGCGGTGTCACGTCGGACTTGCCAGTGCAGTCCACGATGCTCCGCGCGGCGCGGCAAAATTTGCCCGAACGGCTCGCGCCCAGGCCATTTCCCCCAAAAAACGCCATCGGATGACGAATATGGTCAATCGGATGCCTCACATAGTTCATCGGATGGCGAATATTGTCCATCGGATGGCTCACATAGTTGGTCGGGCGGCGAATATTATCCGTCGGATGGCGCACAGAGGCGGTCGGATGGGGAAAATAGTGCCTCATGGAGCCGCCCGATGGAGTTGGTCCGGGGCGCGAGCGGCTCCACGGCGGTGGATACCGGCACATTTTGCCCGGCTACGCGGTGGATCGTCCAGCGCCGGTTTGAGGCTGATGGCCGATCGTCGTGCCGCCATCCAATCCTTCATTGGGTGAGGGTGCTGGCGAGCGGATTGGTCGCCCGTGCCCCGATTGGGCCGGAGTTTGCGCTTGCTTCGGTGAGTTGAACGGCGCGAAATCGCCACTCATGAATCCACGACATCCGTCCGCGTTCGTTTGTTTGCTCGTCATGACTGCGTTTGCTTCCGCCGCCGACCTGCGGCTGGGTTTGATCGGCCTGGACACGTCGCACGTCACGGCTTTCACCAAGTTGCTCAATGACGCCAACGACAAGGAGCACGTCGCGGGCGCGCGGGTGGTTGCCGGCTTCAAGGGTGGCAGCGCGGACATCGAGTCGAGCATCAGCCGCGTGGAAGGCTATGCAAAGGAGTTGCAGGAGAAGTTCGGCGTGAAGATCGTGCCGACCATCGCGGAGTTGTGCGCGCAGGTGGACGCGGTGCTGCTGGAGAGCGTGGACGGGCGTCCGCATCTGGAGCAGGCGCGGCCGGTGATCCTGGCGGGCAAGCCGCTGTTCATTGACAAGCCGGTGGCGGGCTCGCTGCGGGATGCGTTTGAGATTTACCGGCTGGCGAAAGCGCACAAGGTGCCGGTGTTCAGCTCGTCGTCGTACCGGTTTTACGAGAGCCTGGTGGAGTTGAAAAAGGCGAGCGTGGGCGACATCCGCAGCGTGATTTCGTACGGGCCGGCGCATCTGGAGCCGCATCACCCGGATTTGTTCTGGTACGGCGTGCATCCCACGGAGGCATTGTTCACGCTGATGGGCACGGGTTGCGAGAGCGTGACGCGCGTGGCGTCGCCGGACACGGATGTGATCACGGGCGTGTGGTCGGGCGGGCGGCTGGGGACGTTGCACGCGCTGCGCCAGGGCGCGACGCCGCACAAGGTGATCGTGTTCGGGACCAAGGCGGTGGCGGAGCAGAAGGGCAGCGGCAATTACGCGCCGCTGGTGCGCGAGATTGTGAAGTTTTTCCAGTCGGGCGTGGCACCGGTGTCGCCGGAGGAGACGCTGGAAATCTTTTCCTTCATGGAGGCGGCGGACGAAAGCAAACGTCAGGGCGGCCAGCCGGTGAAGATCGGCGACGTGCGCCGGAAGCACGGCGGCTAAACAGCGACGAGCGCGGGTGGGAGGGTTCCGCATCGGCCAACGGCAATTCCCATGTCCGCCAAGTACATTTTCAACCTCAAGAGCGACGACCGCAGGCGCGAGCTGCCCGGCAAGATCATCATTGGCCGGGCCGAGTTGGAGACGGTGAAGGATGTGGTGGTGAAGTTTCTCGCGTTTCTGTTGTTCTACCGCGAGCGCATCCAGATCGAGGTGAACCTCCACATTGACAGCATCCCGTTCACGCCCGACGTGGCGCAGCTCGACTACGAACTGCGCCCGCGCCTGTGGGTGGAGTGCGGCGACTGCGGCGTGGCCAAGCTGGACAAGCTGGCGGTGAAGGTGCCCGAGGCGGAGATCTGGGTGGTGAAGCGTTCCGAGGCGGAGGCGCGGCACTTGCATGACGCGATGGCCAAGGCTGAGTTGCGCCGCGACCGCTACGGTATCATCGGGCTGGACGCGGAGATGTTCGACGAGTTGTGCGGGCTGCTCGCGGCGCGCAACGAGGTCTTCTGGCTCGCGGGCGAGTTCGATCCGCCGCGCGCGCAGTTTGATTTCAACGGGCTGTGGTTTGACGCGCCGTTCACAGTGCTGCGGTTTTGACACGCTGACAACCGCCACGCCATCGCGTAAGCTGGTGCCGCATGTTGCAACTGGGTTCGCTCGAACTGAAATCGAATTTGTTTCTCTCGCCGCTGGCGGGTTACACGAACCTGCCTTTCCGCCTCACGCTGCGCGAGGTGGGCGGGCTGGACCTGGCGACGACGGACCTGGTCAACGCTCGCTCGTTGCTGGAGAAGAATCCCAAGGCGTTCAAGCTCATCGAAACCGCGCCGGCGGACCAGCCGCTGGCGGTGCAGTTGTTCGGCTCGGTCCCCGAAGAGATGCGCGATGCGACGGTGTATCTGGCGTCCATCGGGATCGCGTCGGTGGACATCAACATGGGCTGTCCCGTGCGCAAGGTGTGCAAGGTGGGCGGCGGCTCGGCGATGATGACGGAGTTGACCCGCACCGCCGCGCTGGTCAAAGGCATGGTGGACGCGGTGAAGATTCCGGTGACGGCCAAGATGCGGCTGGGCTGGGATGACGCGAACCTGACGGCGCCGGACCTGGCACAGGCGTTGGAGGACGTGGGCGTGGCGGGCATCTTCGTGCATGGCCGCACACGGGAGCAGGGCTTCGGCGGAACGGTGAACCTGGCGGGCATCCGCGCGGTGGTGCAGGCGGTGCGGCGCATTCCGGTGATTGGCAACGGTGATGTGACGACGCCGCAGGCGGCGAAGAAGATGTTCGAGGAGACGGGTTGTGCGGGCGTGAGCATCGGGCGCGGGGCGTTTTACAATCCGTGGATTTTCCGGCACACGCGGCAGTATCTCGACACTGGGGAATTGCCGGCGGAACCGCCATTCGCGGAGCGGGTGCGCGTGCTGTGCCGGCATCTGGACTTGATGGTGGAGGTGTTCGGCGAGGAGCACGGCTGCCGGATGTTCCGCAAGGTCGCGCCGTGGTACGCGAAACGGTTCGGGCCGTCGCACGAGTTCAACAAGCGCGTGGTGCGGATGTCGAACCGCGCGGAGTTTCACGACATCCTGGAAAACTATCTGCGCTGGCGGGAACAATTTCTCGACGAGTCCGGGGAATTGAAACCGCAGTACCGTCCCGCGCCGATGGTCGCATCGTTCATGCAGGAGCCGGGCGTGGCGCAACGCGTGGCCATCCCGGTGCCCAAGGGACCGGTGGAAATTTGGTGAGAGCGAAATGCGGGGCGTGGGCGTGGTGATAGGATGCGGGCTCGCCCCCGGTGCATGCACCACGCATTACGTGGTCGTAAATCTTCGTTTGAATTTTTCCCGCGACTACGCGGTCGAAAAAAGTGACGGCCCGCCGCCGGACGTCGGAGAAATAATTATGCGACAAACAAAAATGATTTTAACGAAGGCTGCGCCATCGCCGCGTCACGCGTTCACTTTGATCGAACTGCTCGTGGTCATCGCCATCATCGCCATCCTGGCCGGGATGCTGTTGCCGGCACTTGGCAACGCGAAGGAGGCCGCCAAGCGCATTTCGTGCACAAACAATTTGAAGCAGCTTGGCATGTCTTTGATCATGTATGCCGAAGAGAACGAGGGCAGATATCCCGTGCGCGGGGGAGCCAGGTGGACCTCGTTGTTGCAGGACGGCTACAAGGATTTGAAGATTCTGCTCTGTCCGAGCGATATTCCCAACCCGCACAGTTACGGCGAATTGGTGGCGTCGAATCCGCCGGCGGACAAAGCGCCCCGCAGCTACATCATCAATGGCTTCAACGACTACTTCAAGGGCACCGCACAAACCAATGGCGTCCCTGAAAATGCGATTGGCGAACCGACCGACACGGTGGTCTTTGGGGAGAAGGAAGGTGGCACGCCGGACAACGGGCACTTCTGGATGGATTCCTACGCGTTGGATGACCTGCAGCAGATTGATCAGAGCCGGCACGCGACTGGCGCGGTCAAGAGCCGGCGCGCTGGCTCCAACTACGCTTTCGCCGATGGGAGTGCGCGGTTCATGCGTTTTGGAGCGACGTTCTCGCCGCTTAACATGTGGGCGATCACACTGCCGGATCGCACCAACGCGATTGTGATTCCCTGACGGCCCCTACCATCGCGCGCCGCGCGCAGCCAGCCACGCGGTGGCGGCGGCTCCAGCCAGACCGATGGCGGCAGCGGGCCAGAGGTGATGAACGGCGTTGCCCACCGCCAGCCACAAGTTCAACGTCAGCCACACCACCAGCGGATGCCAGTCCGCCGTGGATTTGACGGGTTGCTTGACGATGAACCACGGCGTGGCGAAGGCGAGGATGGCGAGCGAGGTTACCAGCCAGCCAAGTGAATTGACCCACGGCGCGGTGTACCAGGCGGGGATGGATTTGGCCGCGCGCCACAGCCAATAGTCTTTCACGTAAACGGCGAAGGGTTCCAACGCGAAATCAAACCATACCGCCAGCGCTGCCGTGAGGCCGATGATCCAGAGTCCGTATGCCGGCGTTTTGCGCCAGGGCCGCAGGATGAGCCGCGCAACTCCCCGTGCGTTGATCAGCACGACCAGCCAGACCAACGGCAACGACCACGGTAGGAGGTCGAACAGTTTTCCGCCCAACAATTCCGAGTAAGTGCATGGCCCGAACGGGATTCCTGACAGGCTGCTTATCGCGAGAACGGCGCCGGAGGCCACGCAAATTACCAAGCTTACGGCGGCGACATTTTGCAAGGGCAAGCGCCGCGCCAGCGCGAGCAAGGACGTGACCGCGGCCAACAGGAGCAAGGCGGCTTCCGACGACTTCGCGCTGCCGGCCACCTTGCCCGGCCACCACCAAGCGAGCAGGTTCCACCCCGCGACGCCCAGGAACAGAACGAATACCGGCAGGTGACACCGGGCCAGCCACGGCGAGGGCGGAAGCGAGCCGCGCGCCGGGTTGGCATTTGGCGCGGACAGTGTGCGCGCCACCAGTGTGCGAAGAAAAGTCACCACTGGAGTTTGGAGAAATGGTGACGCGGATTCAAGCCGCTGCTCTGGCCGCAGCGGATAGTTTTTGGTAGAGGGCGTGCAGGTCATCCACCATGCGCTCGACGGAAAAAGTCTCCGTTACCAGACGTTGGCCTTGCTTGCCCAGGCGCTCGCGCAGCGGAGCATCACCGGCGAGTTGGAGCAGTCGTGCGACCAGTTCAGTCAGATCGCCGGGGCGCACGAGGAAGCCGGTTTCATCATGAAGACACACTTCGCGCGCACCGTCGCAATCGTACGCAACCACGGGTCGCGTTGCCGCCAGTGCCTGCGGCAGGGCGCGGGGCAGCCCTTCGCGGCGGGACAGGTGGACCAACACGTCCATGCACCCGATCAGGGCGGGGATTTCCGCCGGGGGAATGAGGCCGGTGAAGACAAAGTTTTTTTGAAGTCCGCACTCGCGTGCCCGCGCTTCCAGTCGCCCGCGCCAGGGACCATCGCCGACCAGAAGGAATTTCATTTGCGGGCAGCGTTGTAATAACAGGGGCGCGGCGGCCAGGAGATCGTCGTGGCCTTTGAGTTTGAACAGGCGGGCGATTTTACCCACGACGAGATCTTCCGGTGTCAGCCCCCACTGCGCGCGGACTTGAAGATCGTTCCGGGCGGAGAGAAAGGGCGCGAGCGGGATTCCACTCTGGATGCGCGTGAATTGCTCCGGTCGCCCAACGTCGGCGGCCAGATACTGACGCGTCATCGCGTCGGCTACGCTGACGAAGTGAGTGGTGTGACGGGCCGCGTAACGCTCGGCGGCAAGCAACGGGGCATTGGCGAGGGCGCTTTGAAACGGTCCGAACGACGGGCCGTGAATCGTGTGGACAATGACTGGCACACCCGCGCGTCGGGGGGGGCGGCGGGCCCGGAGGGCCGGCCGGCCCCGGTGGGTGTGGAACCAAAGCGGCGTCTGGGGGCG
>JANNEF010000296.1:0-25868 GCA_031378375.1 Verrucomicrobiota bacterium
GCCGTGAATACGTGCGAGCGACTCGCGTTTGGCAGACAGGCTCATGTTCGTGACTTGGGTAACCACGAATGTGAGTCAACGTATGGTCAGACGCCTCGTCCAACTCCCCGCCCCGGTAACATTTAATCTGAGTCAACTCGGATGCGCGCCTCCCAACCAGCCTCTCCTTGCGCGCGTCCCTCAATCCGGTTATCACCGGGCCGTGTCCAAAAACTACTGGCTGGTAAAACAGGAGCCTGAGGCATACTCGTGGGCAACGTTCGTCAAAGACGGGCGCGCTGCCTGGACGGGGGTGCGCAATTTTCAGGCGCGAAACAATCTGCGCGCGATGCAGCCGGGCGATCCGGTTTTGTTTTACCACAGCGTGAGCGAGAAACAGGTGGTGGGCCTGGCGCGCGTGGCGAAGGCCGCTTATGCCGATCCGACCGCCGGCGACGGCGACTGGTCATGCGTGGATCTCGCGCCGGTGAAACCGCTCAAGCAACCCGTCACGCTGGACGCGATCAAAGCCGACAAGCTGCTCAAGGACATTCCGCTGGTGAAGCAGTCGCGGCTCTCGGTGACGCCGCTGACGGCGGCGCAGTTTGAACGAGTGTTGACGCTGGCGGGGACGATGGCGTGAAGCGTGGCGCGTGAATTCATCTGGAGCGCGGATTCAATTTTACGCAACACGCAACACGTCCGCCATTGCCACACTCATCGCGTAATGCTACACCCCTGCCACCCATGAACGAGCCGCCGTCCGAAAAGCCCGAGATGCACAGCGAGGAATTCCTTCACCTGCTGATGCGCCGGCAACTCCGTCTCTCCATCGCGTGCGCCGCCGCGTTCCTTGTCGCGTTGCTGGGGCTGCCGCTGCTGAACTATTTCTTCCCCGACGTCATGGCCGTGCGGGTCTTCGGCTTTACACTGACGTGGTTCATTTTGGGAGTGATGTTTTTTCCGTTCGTCTGGGTGATCGCCTACGTGTTCATCAAACGCTCGATCGCCTTGGAGGAGGCGGAAGTCGCGGAGGTTTCGCGCGAAGGAGGCGAAGGAAGGCATGAATGAGGAAGCTGTCGGCAAGGGCCTGCTGGACGCGGCTTTCAAAGTGCATACGGCGCTTGGGCCGGGACTGCTGGAATCCGTCTATGAAACCGCCCTGGTGCGTGAACTGGAGAAACGCGGATTGCGGGTCGAGCGGCAAAAACCGATTTCCGTCTTCTATGAGGGAGAAAAGCTGGAGGTTGGATTCCGCGCCGACCTCATTGTTGAAGGGTTGGTGCTGTTCGAGTTGAAATCCGTGGAGACCATCACTCCGGTCTTTCGCAAGATCGCCACGAATTATCTCCGCCTGATCCCGCTGCGATTGGGCTATCTGATCAACTTCAATGAACTGCATCTCAAAGACGGCATTACCCGCATCGTGAATCGGCTGGAAGGCAAGCCCTCGTTTCCACCGCGTCCGGTTTCGCGCGAAGGCCGCGAAGGGAGCGAAGGAGGCGAAGGTGCGGAAATTCTCCTGCCGGCTTCGCGGCCTTCGCTCCCTTCGCAGCCTTCGCGTGACCTTCCCCTATGACCATTGACCCCTACATCCTCGCCTTCAGCGCCGTCACCGTCATCGCCACGATCTTCGTGGGCTTCTGGTCGGCGAATAAATCCAAAACGGCCAGTGACTTTTTTGTCGCAGGACGCAGTGTCTCCGTCGGGTGGAACGCCAGCGCCATCTCCGGGGAATACCTCAGCGCGGCCAGCTTCATGGGCGTGGCCGGCATGGTGATGAGCAGCGGCTACGACGCGCTGTGGTATCCGGTTTGTTACGCGTGCGGCTATCTGTTCCTGCTGCTGTTCATCGCGGGGCCGCTGCGGCGGTTCGGGGCGTACACGATTCCTGATTTCGCCGAGGGGCGGTTCGACTCGCCGGTGTTCCGCAAGATCGCCGTGGTGTTCGTGCTCTTCATCGGCTTCTTCTACACCATGCCGCAGATGAAGGGCGCGGGGACGACGCTGGCCTACATCTTTCCGGGGCTGCCGTATTGGGCGGGCGTGGTGCTGGTGGGCGCGGTCATCACGCTCAACGTCGCGCTCGGCGGCATGAAAGGCATCACGCTGGTGCAGGCCTTTCAGTACTGGGCCAAGATGTTCGCCATCTCCGTGCCCATCTTCGTGCTCATGGCGGTGTATGGGCATTATGGGAAACAGATCCACGCGAACGGGATGAAACCCACTGCCGAAGCGCTTGCCAAACGCGGGCAAGCGGGTCTTGGGGCAGTTGCCTTGCCGATGGTTGAGCGGAAAGAGCTTCCCGCCAAAGCCCCCGCCGACGCCACCTGGCTCAACCCCTTCGGCCCGCTCACCACCAAAGCCGCCAAGGCCGCGAAACTTTCCGCCGAGGAATCGAAGCCGCTTTCCCTCCTCTACACCTACTCCCTCATCATCGCCCTCGTCTGCGGGACGGCAGGGTTGCCGCACATTCTCGTGCGCTTTTACACGAACCCCGACGGCGTGGCCGCCAAGCGCACGACCATGTGGGTGATGATTCTCATCGGCGTGTTCTACGTCTTCCCGCCGGTGTTCGGCGTGTTGGGGCGTAATTTGTTCCCGGAGCTTTACGCCGGCATTGGCGCCAAGGGCACCGACAAGATCGTCCTCGAGCTGCCGCGCCTGTTGAATGAGAAATACGCGCCGCTCGGGTCCATCCTCAGCGGCATCACCTGCGCGGGGGCGTTCGCGGCGTTCATGAGCACCTTCAGCGGCCTGCTCGTTTCGATGACCGGCGCGATGGCGCACGATGTTTACGGGCGGATGCTCAATCCCAAGGCCACGCCGCAACAACGCATGCGCGCGTTCAAAATCGCGGCGGTCGGCATCGGCGCGGTGTCCATCGCGCTGGGCATGCAGGTCGAGCCGCTGCAAATCAACTTCATGGTGGGCCAGGCGTTCGCCATCGCGGCGGCGAGTTATTTTCCCCTGCTCTTTGTCAGTGTGTGGTGGCGCAAGCTCACGATGAAAGGCGCGGCGACTGGCATGTTGACCGGCGGCACGCTCGCGCTCGCCGGCATTTCTCTGACGAGCTTCAGCGATTTGAAATGGCTGCCGCTGGACGCCTACTGGGCCGCGCATCCTCTGCTGCGGATTTTGTGCGAGCAACCCGCCATCTGGACCGTGCCGCTGGCCATCACACTCATGGTGGTGGTGTCGAAGCTCACGGCCAGGGAAATCCCCGCCGACATCCGCATGAAGATGCTGGTATTGCACGCGCCGGAGAAGCTGGGGTTGAAACAGGAATACATCCAGGAACACCAGCCCGGGCATTGAGCGGTGAGGCGCGCGGCCCGGGGAGAACCCCGCCATCGCCCGCAGATTTCGACGCTTCCCTTCGGTGACAAATGTGTCACATTTCGGCAGACCAAACATACCCGTATGAAAAAACTGTCGTGCCTTGCCTTGACGCTGCTGATGCTCCTACCGGTCACCTCGCGCGCCGCCGGCCCGTTAATCTCCGAGTTCATGGCCGCCAATGGCGGGACGCTGCTGGACGAGAATGGCGATTCGTCGGACTGGATCGAAATCTACAACAACGGCACCGACGCCGTGAACCTTGCCGGCTGGCGTCTGACGGATCGGGCGGACGACCTCGCGCAATGGACCTTCCCTGCCACCAACCTGACGGCGGGCCGGTTCTTGATTGTGTTTGCCTCCGGCAAGGACCGCACGGTGCCCGGCGCGCCGTTGCACGCCAACTTCCAACTCGACAGCGCAGGCGAATACCTCGCCCTCGTGCAGCCCGACGGACAAATCGCCCACCAGTTCGCGCCGATCTTTCCGCCGCAAGTGGAGGGCATCTCCTACGGCACCGAGTTGAACGTCACCTCCACGCGCCTGGTCACCAACGGCGTGCTGGCCCGATGGATCGTGCCCTTGACCGCCGCCGATCAGCCGGCGGATTGGGCATCCACCAACTTTGTGGACGCCGCATGGAACAGCGGGCCGACGGCGCTGGGCTTTGACGCCGGCTCGTCAAACATTTTTGTGAATGGCACGGCCACGAACTTGGCTCTGGGCAAGCCGGCCACGCAATCCTCCACGCTGGGCGGCTTCACCCCGGATGTGGCCGTCAACGGCAATACGGCGGACTTCACGCACACTGCCGGGGGCCAGAACCTGCCTTCCACTTGGGAAGTAAACCTCGGCACCAATTACGGCATTGAACGCATCGTCCTGAACAATCGCTCGAGTTGTTGCGGGTCGCGGCTGCGCGACATCACGGTGCGCATCCTGGATGCGACGGGCGCGACCAATTACACCTCCGCGTTGCTCAATCCTGAGAACACGCTAGGCAGCGGCTTGAACGGCCCGGCCACCTTGTCGCTAAATCTCACGCAATTAACCGGCGGATTGGTCATCGGTGGGCGAGTACGCGTCACCCGCACGCCGGACCCCGACCTTTCCGGCTCGGGCGGCCAGGGCAACGCCGACGAGGCCGACGTGCTGTCGCTCGCCGAAGTGGAGGTTTTCGGCGTGCCCGCATCCGGTTCTTTCAACAGCCTCATCCAAACCGATTTGGCGGCGGCGATGCGAAACGTGAATGCCTCGGCCTTGCTGCGCCTGCCCTTCGTGGTGGTCGCCGAGGAGTTGCCGGTGTTTGATCAACTCACGCTCCGGATGAAGTATGACGACGGCTTCGCCGCCTACCTGAACGGCGTGAAAGTCGCCGAGGCCAACGCGCCGGCCAGTCTGGCTTGGAATTCAGCGGCCACGGCAGAGCACGCGGACGCGCTGGCGTTTCTCTTTGAGGATTTTGATCTCACGGCCCACCAGGGTCTCTTGCAGGACGGCGTCAACGTGCTGGCCATCCAGGGCTTGAACCTCACGGCCGCCGACGATGATTTTCTCGTGCTGCCGGAACTGACCGGCGTGGCGGTGTCCGTCGCTGCCGAGCGTTACTTCACCCAACCCACGCCGGGCGTCACGAACGCGGCGGGCTCGCTCGGCCTGGTGGCGGACACCAAGTTCAGCGTGGACCGCGGCTTCTTCGACGTGCCCTTCACCGTCGCGATCACCACGGCCACGGACGGAGCTGAGATTCGTTACACCACGAACGGTTCGGCGCCCAGCGCCACGAGCGGCATCCTTTACACCGGCCCCATCCAGATCAGTCGCACCACCGTCCTGCGGGCCATCGCGACCAAGCCCGGCTACACTCCGACCGATGTGGATACGCACAGCTACATCTTCCCGAACGACGTGGTCGCCCAGAGCCAGCAATCGGTGATCAACGCCGGCTATCCGAGCACCTGGACGGGCGTGGGCGCGGATTACGCGATGGACACGCGCATCACGGCTTCCAACGTGACGCAGATGGTTCCGTCGTTGCGCTCCCTGCCGTCGCTGTTCATCAGCACGAGCATTTCCAATCTGTTCGATGCGAACACCGGCATCTACTCGCATCCCACCAGCCACGGCCTGGCCTGGGAGCGCGCGGCCTCGCTGGAAATGGTGGACACCAACGGCGCGACGGAATTCCAGGAGAACTGCGGCGTGCGCATCCAGGGCGGCTATTTCCGTGATCCCAACGTCACGCAGAAACATTCAATGCGCGTGCTGTTCAAATCGCAATACGGCGCCGGCAAACTTCAGCACGACCTGTTCAAGACGGACGACGCAGTCACGGAGTTCGACGGGTTAGTGTTGCGCGCCGGCGCCAACGACGGCTACGCGTGGAATGAAGCGAAGGACACGGAGCAATTCACGCGCGACCAGTTTGGGCGCGGCCTGCATCAGTCCATGGGCCATCCCGCGCCGCACGGGCTGTTCGTCCACCTTTACCTCAACGGTGTTTACTGGGGCCTTTACAACCTGGTGGAACGCGCCAACGAGGATTTTTCCGCGTCCTACTTCGGCGGCGACCCGCTGGAATGGGATTCCAACAACGCCGGCGACATGAAGAGCGGCGACCTCACGGCGTGGAATGCGTTCACCAGCCAGACCGCCACCACCACGACCCTGGCCGCTTACCAGCGTTTGCAAGGCAACAATCCCGACGGCAGCCGCAACGCCGCCTTCCCGGTGTACTTGGACAAGCTCAACTACATTGACTACATGATCGCCAACATCTGGGGCGGCAACTGGGACTGGCCCAACAAAAACTTCTGGTTCGGCCGCTTGCGCACCACCAACAGCACCGGTTTCAAGTTTTACATGTGGGATTTCGAAAACACGATGGGCAACAACCGCGCCCGTTCCCCGGTCAACATGGTCTCGCCCCGGTCAGGTATCGAAAACAGTTGGGTCGGCCAACCGCACAACGCGCTCAAGTCGCTCCCGGAATACCGCATTGATTTCGCCGACCGCGTTCAGCGGTATTTCTTCAACGGCGGCCTGCTCACGCCGGGGGTACTAACCAACCGTTATCGTGCCACCGTTGACCCCGTGGAACTGTCCATCTATGCCGAAACGGCCCGCTGGGGTGACGACAACCTCAATCCTCCCCAGGATATTGATGACTGGCGGCGCGAACGCGACTGGATGCTCGGCACCTACCTGCCCCAACGCAGCGACGTGGTGATGCAGCAGTTTCGCAGCGCCGGGCTTTATCCAAACGTCGGCGCGCCCGCCTTCAGCCAGCTTGGCGGTGAAGTGCCCGACGGCTACCCGCTCGAACTGAGCCACACCAACGCCACCGGCACGCTCTACTTCACCACCGACGGCAGCGACCCGCGAATGATCGGCGGCGCGGTGAATCCAAGCGCCCAGGTTTACTTCGCGCCCATTGCCGTCACCACGCCGATCAACGTCCGCGCCCGCGTGCTGGTCGGCACCAACTGGAGCGCCATCGTCGAAGGCATCCTCCAGCCACCGCAGGACTTCAGCCGGCTGCTGCTCACCGAAATCATGTACCACCCGCCCGCCGTCGGCCTCGTGGACGGCGATGATTTCGAGTTCCTCGAACTCAAGAACACGGACACGAAAGGGTTGAACCTGAGCGGACGCCGGTTCACTGATGGCATCAGTTTCACGTTCCGTGCCGGCACCATTTTAGGCCCCGGCCAGTTCCTCGTGCTCGCGCGCAACGCGGCGCAATTCGCCGCGAAGTATCCGGGCGCGACGCTGCACGGCGTCTATGACGGCAGCCTGGCCAACGGCGGGGAAACGATCACGCTCTCGCATCCCTTCGGCGGCACGGTGCTGTCCGTGACCTACGATGACCTCGCCCCGTGGCCGGTGACACCGGACGACTTCGGTTTCTCGCTGGTGCCGAAACAACCGAACACCAACCCCGACCCCGATAACGGCACGAACTGGCGCGCGAGCAGCACCCCCGGCGGCTCGCCCGGCGCGGACGATCCGGCAACCACGATTTCGCCGGTGCTGATCAATGAAGTCTTGAGTCATTCCTCGACCAGCGGTGATTCCATTGAGCTGTTCAACCCGACGGCCGGTGACGTGAACATCGGCGGATGGTTTCTCACCGACGATCCGGGCGCTCCGCAGAAATTCCGCATCCCGAACGGCACGACGATCGCCGCGCTCGGCCATCTGGTCTTCGACGAGAGCGCCTTCAACCCCACGCCCGGCACGAACAACAGCTTCGCGCTCGAAGCGAACGGCGACGAAGTCTATCTGTTCTCCGGCGATGCGAACACCAACCTGACCGGCTATTCGCACGGCTTCAGTTTCGGCGCGTCGGCGGACGGCGACACATTGGGTCGCTACGTGATCAGCACGGGCGAAGAGCATTTCCCGATTCAAACGGCGGCGACGCCGAATGCACCCAACGCCGGCCCGCGAGTCGGCCCGGTGACGATCACCGAAATCATGTATCACCCGATCGCGGGCGGCGATGAGTTCATCGAGTTGAAAAACATTTCCTTGAATGCCGTCGCGTTATTCGACGAAGCCGTCCCCACCAACACCTGGCGCGTCAACGGCCTGGGCTACGACTTCCCGACGAACCTCGTCATCGGACCGGGCGAAACGCTTCTGCTCGTGGCCACGAACGCCGCGACCTTCCGCGCTCGCCACGGCATTCCGCCGAACGTGCAAATCTTCGGTCCCTTCGCCGGCCAGTTGCAGGACAGTGGCGAGCGGCTGGAATTGCAGCGCCCCGGCACGCCCACGACCAACGGGGTGCCGTTCTTCACCGTGGACGAAGTGCGCTACAACGACCGCGTGCCCTGGCCCACCGCCGCCGACGGCAGCGGCCCGTCCCTCCAGCGCAAAGTCGCCGCCGCCTACGGCAACGATGCGGCGAATTGGACTGCCGCCACCGCCACGCCCGGCGCTGACTTCCCCGGCGGCGAGGCCCCGGCGATTGTCACGCCGCCGCAGAACCAGAGTGTGGTTGTCGGCCAGCCCGTGACCTTGAGCGTGATCGCCACCGGCGCGTCGCCCTTGAACTACCAGTGGTCGCGCAACGGCGACATTCTAGCGGGCGCAACTGGGCCGAACCTTTTGTTCCTGGCCGCGCAACTGACGAACTCCGGCAATTACTCGGTGGTGGTCTTCAACGCCGCCGGCTCGACGGCCAGCACCAGCGCGACGCTGACGGTGCGCATCCCGCCGCGCATTCTCACCAACCCCACCAACACATTCGTGCGGCTCGGCTCCAACGGCGTCTTCACCGTGAACGCCGCCGGTAACGGCCTGCTGCGCTACCAATGGCGCTTCAACGGTACGAACATCGCCGCGGCCACCAACGTGATGCTGACGGTCAGCAACGTGACGTTCAACAGTGCCGGCGATTACACGGTCGAGATCACGGACCTCGTCGGCCCGGTCCTCAGCGTCCCGGCCAGCCTCATCATCGCGATTGATCCAATCATCGTGCAGAATCCCCTCAGCCAGATGGTCGTCAGCGGCGCGACCGTGGTCCTGAGCGTGAGCGTGACGAACACGGCGACGCTGCCCATGGGCTATCGGCTGCGGCGGAACAACGCGTCGCAGACCAACTTCTTCGAAGTGAACTCGCGCACGTTTTTCTTCGTAATCAGCAACGCGCAGCCGCAGTTCACCAACTACTCCTTCATCTGCACCAACGGAGCCAAGCCCGGCGGCAACAACAGCGCCAACGCCCTGCTCACCTTCGTCACTGACACCGATGGCGACGGGCTGCCGGACAATTGGGAAGCATCCTTCTTTGGCGGCGCGACGGCCGCGAACCGTGACGTGGATTCCGACGGCGACGGCCTGTTGAACCGCGAGGAATACATCGCCGGCACCAACCCGACCAACGCCCTGAGTTATCTGCGGATTGATTCCATCACGAGGACGGGCGGCGCCACGCTCGCGTTCGGCGCGATTTCCAACCGGACCTACACGGTGCAGTCCAGTGACCTGCTCGACACCGGCCCCTGGGCGCGGTTGGCCGACATCGGCGCTCGCGCCACCAACCGGACGGAAACCGTCGTGGATGCGAGTTACAAGACGAACCGCTTTTACCGCGTGGTGACGCCGCTGACCCCGTAGCCATTGCTGCCCGGCAGCGGCGGTCGCGCGCTCACCGAGGATGTGCTTTCCCGGCTTGAGTCAGCCGGTGGTGTCGGTCAACAATGCCACCATATCCGCATGAAAACCTGGTTCCAAACTGCCCGGCAACCTTCAGTCATGAAGCGCGCCGCGAAATACGCCGTGGTGGTGGGCGCCATCCTCATCAGCATCAACCATGGCGACGCCCTGTTGCGCGGTGAGATCGGCGCGGCCCGGCTGCTCAAGATGGGGCTGACGGTGATGGTGCCGTACCTGGTTTCGACGTTGTCGAGCGTCGGAGCGATCCGCGAACTGCGTGGCGCGGGAAAGCATTCGCCTTGAAGGACCGGCTCCCGTAAGTTCGACACCATCATGAAACGAATTGTTGTTCTGCTGTTCCCGCTGTGCGCCAGTTTGTGGCTGGACGCCGCACCGGTTCCCGGCGTCATCCGCTTCAGTCTGCAATCGGCCGCGCTCGACCTGACCAACTGTCTCGCCCAACCCGGCAACGTGCGCGTGCCGTTAACCGCGTCCAACATGAACGTGGAAATCGTCAACTGGCAGACCGCCACCTCGACGAACGGGCAGCCCGGTGAGTTCGTGCTCAAGTTCCGGCAGCCCACGCCCGTGGGCACCATCCTCGCCTACGAACCGGGTGCGGTCAGTTATTCGCTCAAGGGACAGTGGCAGGCGCTGCCGCCGGTTGAAGAGGGAGGGCGCAAGTTGCAGGTGTTGCCGCTGCCGCCGGACGTGCTGGTGGACGCGGTGCGATTCATCGTGCCGGCGCGGCCGGTGACCGACCCGGCGACCACGGGAAAACTTTTTCAAGCCACGCTGCCGTTTGTCACGGTGCTGCCTGTCCGCTTCGTCAACATCGCGCCGGACGCGCGGGTGACCGCCAGTTCAACGAACACTGCCGGTTCCAAGCTTGACCCAGTCACGGCCATCGTGGACGGCGTGGTGGAGCCCAGCCGGAATTTCTCCACGGAGAAACGCACGGTGACTATTTCCACCAACGCTCCGGAGTGGATCCAACTGACGTGGCCGGCACCGCAAACCTTTCGCGGACTGGGATTGTTCTTCGGCGCGCAGGAGAAAGGACTGGGGGACGTGGTGATCGAAACTTTCAACGGCGCGGGCGATCCGCTGCCCGGTGCAGGCTCCAACGATTGGGTGGAAGTCAAAGGGCGGGCGACGCGGCCAGGCGAGTTCCGGGGGAACCAGTTTTTTGTCGCCTACGAAAATCTGGACACGCGGGCCCTGCGCGTGAAATGCGTCGGCGGGACCGATCAGATGGGCCTGGGCGAACTGGCGGTGTATGCCTTCCTGGCTTCGGACGCGATGCCGGCGCAGAAGCCGTCGCCACCTGCGGACACGAAGCCGAAGCCCACGCCAGCCAAAGTCACGCCCGAACGCAAGGGCGAGAACTAGCCGGGGAAGCGCGTCGCAGGGTTGGCCCTGGGTTACGACGACGACCGGCTATGTTGAAAGCCTGATTCACAGATTCAGGAGCTTCCAATTACGCCGGCTGCTTCCGTCCGGCGAAACAACTTCTTGCCACGCGCACGGCGTGTTTCCTATCGTTCGCCGCATGGAAAAGTCGCAACTGGCGGAGTACATCCCGGTATTGATGCTCGCGGCGCTGGCGCTGGCGTTCTCGTTCGGAACGCTCGGGCTCTCGGTGTTGTTGGGCCGGAAGTCACGTCACAGCGGCATCAAGGATACCGCCTACGAGTGCGGCATGTTGCCCATCGGCGAGGGCAACACGCGCATGTCGGTGAAGTTTTACCTGGTAGCGATGCTCTTCATCCTTTTCGACATCGAAGTGGTGTTCCTCTATCCGTGGGCGGCCGTTTACAAGGAGATGTTGCAGGAGCCCGCGACGCGCAACCTCATCCTCGGTTCGATGGTGTCGTTCCTCGGCATCCTGTTCGTCGGCTACCTGTATGCGCTCAAGAAGCGGGCGTTCGACTGGAAATCGTGAAGCGGCCGGCGTGAAACGAAGTTGCTTCGCGCGTCCGGCTTCACGCTTCACTCAACTGGATAAAACATGACCCCTGAGATCAAATTCGGCACCTCCGGCTGGCGCGGCCTCATCGCGCGGGATTTCACCTTCGACGGCGTCCGCCTCGCCACACAGGGCATCGCGGAGTACCTCAAAGCGGAAGCCTCCAACCCGCAATCACCCATCGCCGGCCGTAAGCCCGTCGTCATTCTCGGTCACGACACGCGGTTCCTGGGCCGCGAGTTCTCGCTCGCCGTGGCCGAGGTGCTGGCCGGCGCGGGACTCATTCCCCTTCTCTGCCAGCGTGACGCGCCCACGCCCGTCATCGCGCACACCATCCGCGTGCGCAAAGCCATCGGCGGGATCAACATGACCGCCAGCCATAATCCGGCGGAATATCAGGGACTGAAGTTTTCCACCAGCAACGGAGCACCGGCCACAGGCGAGGTGACCAAACAAATCGAGGCGAACATCGCCCGGCTCCAGGCGCGCCACTGGAGCATGAAGACGGCGGTCGTCGGCACGTTCTCGTGCAAGACCATTGACCCGCAGCCGGATTACTTCAAACAACTCCGCAAACTGGTGGACTTCGCGGCCATCAAGCGGGCGAAACTCAAACTCGCCGTCGAATTGATGTATGGTACCGGACGCGGCTACCTGGACACGCTGCTGGAGGAGGCGGGCGCGAAGGTCACCCGCTTCCACGCGGAGCCGAATCCGCTCTTCGGCGGGCACCACCCGGAGCCGAACGCCGAGGGCATGGCCGAAGTGAGCCGGTTTGTCCGCAGTGGCAAGGCGCAACTGGGTCTGGGCCTGGACGGCGACGCGGATCGTTTCGGCATTGTGGACAAAAGCGGTGCCTGGCTGACGCCCAACCAGATTCTCGCGCTCGCCCTCTACCACTTGAAGAAGAACCGCGGTTGGACGGGCGCGGTGGTGCGCACGGTGCCCACGAGCCATCAGGTGGACGCCGTCGCCGAGTTGCTGGGCGTGAAGCTCCACGAGACGCCGGTCGGCTTCAAACACATCGGCGCGCTGATGGAGAGCGAGCCGATCATCGTCGGGGGCGAGGAGTCGGGCGGCTTGAGCGTGAAGGGTCATGTGCCGGAGAAGGACGGCGTGCTGGCGTGTCTGTTGATGGCGGAACTGGTCGCGACGGAGAAGAAGTCCCTGGGGCAAATCCTCAAACAGTTGGAGAAACAGACCGGCGAATTCCACAGCGACCGGCTCAACCTCAAGTTTTCGCCGGAGCAAAAGGAAAAGGTTCTCGCGAAGCTCGCCGCCGGCCCCGACCGCATCGGCACGTTGCGGGTGGAGAAGTTCATCACGACGGACGGCTACAAATTTCTGCTGCCCAACCGCGAGTGGGTGGCCTTCCGCGCCAGCGGCACGGAGCCGCTCATCCGGTGTTACATCGAGGCGAAGTCGGCGGCGCAGTTGAAGAAACTGCGCGCGGCGTGCGAACAACTGGTGCGGGTGTGAGCGACTGATGGACAAGTGGCGCTGGCGCTCTCGCCAGCGAAAGTCGTGGGCGCCCCGCCCGCAGAATTCCCGCTTGCCCCTTTCCCCGCTGTCGGTAAGACACAGGCCGCATGTTGTTGTTCCGCGAAAAAATCCCCGCCGGCTGGCTGCCGAAAGTAATGGCGGCGCTCCCCGCCGTGCTCGTGGACCACGCGCACCTGGAGCGCAAGGCCGCCACCACCGCGCTGAACCTGGAGAAATACCGCGACCTCTACCCGCGCGTGGGCGAACTCAACGCCATCGCCATCGAGGAACTGCAACACTTCCAGCTTGTCCTCGCGCTGTTGCAGGCGCGCGGAATTCCCTTCGGCCAGCCGGTGCCCAGCCCGTGGATCAGCGGCCTCATGCGCGCCGTGCGCCAGGGATGCCGGCAACAGGTCATTGACCACCTGATCGCCTGCGCGCTCATCGAAGGGCGCAGTTGTGAGAAATTCCAAGTGCTCGGCGAAGCCTTGCAAGCCGACGACCCGGAACTGGCGCGGTTCTACGCTGGCCTCGTGGAATCCGAAGGCAACCACTACGCCAACTATCTCCTGATGGCCCGCGCGATTGATGACGCGGAAACGGATCGGCGATTGGATTACTTCCTCGACCTCGACGCGGAACTCATCCGCCAGCCCAACCCGCTGCCGATGCTGCACTGAGGAGGAAAGTTCAAAGCTCAAAAGAAACACCAAGCTCAACACGTCAATCAACCAATGCGACATTCCTGGAGGTTGGCGCTTGGGATGTAGAGCTTCTCTTGAGCTTTGAACTTTGTGCTTTGAGCTTTCGCCCCCCGTTCACTCGCTGAGGAATTCCCCGATGGACGCCAGCGGCCGGAAATGGTCGCACATGATCTTCAACGTCATCAGCACCGGCACCGACAACAAAGCGCCGGGGATGCCCCACAGCCACGTCCAGAAAATCAGCGACACAAAAATCACCACCGGGTTGAGGGTCAGCCGCCGGCCCAGCACCAGCGGCGTGAGGAAGTTCGCTTCGAGCGCGTGCAGGCCCAGGTAAATCAACGGCGGCGCCAGCGCGCTCCCCGCTGACTCAAACGAGAGCAGCCCCGCCAGCGCGAGCACGATAACGCCGGCGAAGGGACCGAAGTACGGGATGAAATTCAGCAGCCCGGCCATCACACCCCAGAGCACCGGGTTGGGCAGGCCGATCAGGAACATCGCCCCCGCCACCAGCGCGCCCAGCCCGGCGTTGATGACCGCGATGGTGAAGAGGAACATCGAGATGTTGTGCTGCACCTCGTGCGCGATTTCCACCGCCTCGCGCTTGTCGTGCAGCGTGGGCAGCACCTTCACCAGCTTGTGCATGAACAAATCGCCCGACGCCAGCAGGAAGTAGAGCAGCACGGTCGTTTCAATGGCACCGGTGAGAAAACTTTTTGTGTAGCTCAGGACCGTGTCCGCCAGATTGGAACTCTTCAGTTCGATGCGCGTCGCCAGTTCGTCCGTGCCCTGGGCCAGGTTTTGCACCTTGCCGGCGGCCTTGGTGAACGGCTCCGCGCGGCGCAGCCAGTCGCGCACCTTGCTCTCCAGTTTGCGCACGCTTTCCGGCGCCTTGTCCGCCCACTCCTTCGCCGGTTCCGTGATCCGCGTGACGCCCGTCGTCAGCGCGCCCAGAAACACCGCCAGCACCACCAGGGCCGCCAACCACTGGGGCAATCCGCGCCGACACAGCCAGCGAGCAATGGGCTTGAGCAGGAAGTTCAGCAACACCGCGAGGATGACCGGCATCAGGAACGGTTTGGCAAAATAGAGGAACGCCACGAATCCCAGCAAAAAAATCCCGACCAGTGAAACCGTCGAAATGTCGCGTGGACCATGGAGCAGTCTGCCCAGCGCGGTGATGTCCGGCCTCGGCAACCCGTCAGACGCTCCGGCAACCGGTGCGGCCGGCGTTGTGGGTTTGGTTCCTTCATCTGACATACGCGGGCGGAGACTAAGTCACTCGCCCGCAGGCTGTCAGCAAAACTGTGTGATCGACTCTTGGGCAATGCAGAGGTTTTCCCCGAGAAGGACGCGCTGGCAAGTCTGGACCCGCGCACCCACGGGCAGGATTGGATATCGAACGTGCATCTCCTACAACCTCCTTGAATCGTTCCACAACCACTCCCGTCCGACTCTGCAAGCTTGTGCGGACTACATTTTCTGCAAAGATATATCTATTCTTATGATGCGAACCTCCGACGTTCATGCAGGCCTGCTGGCGGCAGGCGTTTTGTGCAGTGCTCTGGCTGCGGGCACCGCCTCGGCTGCGACGCCGGCCAAAATTGATTTCAACCGCGACATCCGGCCCATCCTCTCGGAGAACTGCTACACCTGCCACGGGCCGGACGCGGCCAAGCTCAAGGCCAATCTGCGCTTCGATCTCAAGGAGTCCACGTTGGGGAAGGCGAAGTCGGGCGAGATCGCGGTGGTGCCCGGCGCACCGGAGAAGAGCGAGATGATCCGCCGTCTGACGACGACGGACCCGGACGACGTGATGCCGCCGGCCAAGGAGGACAAGGCGCTCAAGCCTCAGCAGGTCGAATTGCTCAAACGCTGGATCAAGGAAGGCGCGGTCTGGGCCGGACACTGGGCCTTTGAACCGATCACGAAACCGGCGGCGCCCAAGGCGGCGCGTTCGACCGCTCCCATCGACGCTTTCGTTCTAGCGAGGCTGAAGACGGAGAAACTCAAACCCTCACCGGAGGAAGACAAGGCGCGGCTCATCCGTCGCGTCTCGTTGGATCTGACCGGGCTGCCGCCATCGATTCAGGAGGTGGACGACTTCGTGAAAGATCGTTCGCCGAAGGCGTTTGAGATGGTCGTGGATCGTCTGCTGGCCAGCCCGCATTTCGGCGAGCGCCTCGCGTTGCCGTGGCTCGATCTCGCGCGCTACGGCGACACCAGCGGTTATCACAACGATTCACTGCGCGACATGTGGCTCTGGCGCGAGTGGGTGATCAAATCCTTCAACGCGAACATGCCGTTTAGTGAATTCACTGTCGCGCAACTCGCGGGCGATTTGCTGCCCCAGGCCACGGTCCAGCAACAGGTCGCCAGCGGTTTCCATCGCAACCACATGACCAGCGACGAAGGCGGCCTCATCGATTCCGAGTATCGCAATCTCTACGTCGTCGATCGCGTCGCCACCACCGGCGTCACCTGGCTGGGTCTGACCGTCGGCTGCGCGCAATGTCACGATCACAAATACGATCCCATCACCCAGCGCGACTTCTACAACGTCTATGCCTTCTTCAACAACGTGCCCGAGAACGGCAAGGATGGGGTGCGCGATCGCAACCCGAAGCCGTTCCTGCGCGTGACCACGCCCGAACAGGACGAGGAACTGAAGCGCAAGGACACCGAAGCCGCCGCCGCGGAAAAGAGCCTGGCGGAATTCACCAAGACGCTCGCCGCAAAACAGTCCGCGTGGGAAACACAAATCGTCGCGTCTGGCATCAGCCCGGAGCCCAAGGGGCCAGTGGTTCATTTCCCGCTCGATCAAGATGGCAATGGCCGCAGCGATTCCGGCCAGGTGGTCGCCGGCAAGACGAACGGCGCGGGCACCTTCGTGGTGGGTTCCGTGAGCAACAGCTACCGCGTGGAGGCCAAGGGCTGGATCGATTGCGGCGAGAAGTTCGGTTTTGAAACGAACCAGGAGTTCAGCGCCAGCGCCTGGTTGCGCCTCAAGCCCGAGGGCGGATCACCCTTTGGTAAAATGGACAGCAGCGCCGCAACACGCGGTTGGGATGTGGAATTCCACGGCCTACGTCCGAACGTGCATCTGATCCACAAGTATCCGGAAGCCATGATCCACGTGCAGGCGGAGAAGGATTTGCCCGCCAATGCCTTCACGCACCTCGCGTTCACCTACGATGGCTCCGGCAAAGCGGCCGGCCTGAAACTCTACGTCAATGGCGTGGCGGTGAAGACGACCGTCAAGGCCGACACCCTGACCGGCACGATCAAGACTGATGCTCCGTTCAGCATCGGGCGTCGCGGGAGCGCGGGTGCACCGTTCACTGGACGCGTCGATGACCTGCGCATCTACGAGCGCAGCCTCAGTGCGGCGGATGTCGCCAGTCTCAGCGGCGGCGCAAGTCTGGCCATCGTGGCGGTCCCGGCGGACAAACGCACTCCGGCGCAGAAGGAGCAGCTCGAGAAATTCTTCCGCGAGACGCAGGTGCCGGAGCTGGCCGAGGCGCAGAAGAAGGCGACCGACTTGCGCAAGGGCAAGGACGACTACGAGAAGTCACTTCCCAACACCATGGTGATGTCCGAAATGGCCAAGCCCCGCGAGACGTTCATCAAGGTCCGGGGCAACTACGACAACGACGGTGATAAAGTCAGCGCCGCTGTTCCGGCCTTCCTCCCGCAAGTCAACTCGCGCGCCGATGGCCAGCCGCTCAGCCGGCTTGACTTCGCCCGCTGGCTGGTCTCCGCTGAGCATCCGCTGACGGCACGGGTCACCGTCAATCGCTGGTGGGCCATGCTCTTTGGCACAGGCCTGGTCAAGACGCTCAACGATTTTGGCGCGCAGGGCGAAAGGCCCAGTCACCCCGAACTGCTCGACTGGCTGGCCGCGGATTTCATGACCGACTGGGACACCAAGCGCGCCATCAAGCAGATGGTCCTCAGCGCCACCTATCGCCAGTCCGCGAAGGCCGCGCCTGAGTTGCTCACGCGCGATGGCGAGAATCGTCTCCTCGCCCGCGGTCCGCGCCAGCGTCTCGATGCCGAGCTCATCCGCGACAACGCGCTGGCCATCGGCGGCATTCTCAATCCCCTCCTCGGCGGCAAGAGCATCAAGCCCGCGCAGCCCGAGGGCACGTGGGAAATCAACGAGATGAGCGGCTACAAATACGAGAAGTCGAAGGGCGCGGATCTCTACCGTCGCGGGCTTTACGTCTATTGGCGGCGTTCCACAGTTTATCCCTCCTTCGTCACGCTCGACGCGCCGACGCGCGAGTTCTGCGTCGCCCAGCGTGCCAAGACCAGCACGCCGCTGCAGTCGCTCGTGCTGATGAATGACCCCGTGTTCGTCGAAGCAGCCCGTGCCTTTGCCCAGCGCGTGCTCAAGGAAGGCGGCCCCGATGCCGCGTCGCGCCTGAGCTTTGCCTGGAAGCTCGCCTTGTCACGACCACCATCGAAGCGGGAACGCGCCATTCTCGACCGCACGTTGCAGCAGCAACTGGCCACCTATCGCAACGACAAGGAAGCGGCGAAAAAACTCGTTGGCGTTGGCGATCTGCCCAAACCGGAAGGCATCGACGACAGCGAACTTGCCGCCTGGACCGCCGTGGGCAACGTCCTCTTGAACCTCAACGAAACGATCACGAACTAGCCATGGACTTCAATCATCAGATCCAGAACGCGCTCAGCCGCCGCGCTTTTCTTCGCCAGAGCACCACAGGCTTGGGCGCACTCGCTTTGGGTTCGCTGCTCAGTCCCGCCGCTTTCGGTGCGCCCGCACTCGACGTGCCCGGCGCGATGAAGTCGCTCCACTTTGCGCCCAAGGCCAAACGAATCATTTACCTCTTCATGTCGGGCGCGCCGTCGCAGCTCGATCTGTTTGATCCCAAGCCGAAGCTCATCGAGATGACCGGCAAGGATCTGCCCGAGAGCGTCCGCAAGGGACAGCGCATCACCACCATGACCAGCGGGCAGAAGAATCTTTTCTGCGTCGGCTCGCCTTACAAGTTCAAGAAGTACGGCCGCGCCGGCATGGATATTTCCGAGCTGCTGCCGAACCTCACCAAGGTCGTGGATGATTGCACGTTCGTCCGTTCGCTCTTCACCGATCCGATCAATCACGACCCGGCGGTCACGTTCTTCGCCACCGGCAATCAACAACCGGGCCGTCCCACCATGGGCGCGTGGCTGGCCTACGGACTCGGCAGCGCGAACCGCGACCTCCCTTCGTTCGTCGTGCTGACGAGCGGTGGCGGCGGCCAGACCTTGCAGACGCGTTACTGGGGCAGCGGCTTCCTGCCCGCGCAATACGGCGGCGTCCAGTTCCGCAACGCCGGCGATCCCGTCCTCTTCGTTTCCAATCCGCCCGGCGTCAGCAGCACGACCCGGCGCGAGCTAATCGATTCCGCCAACGAACTCAATCGCATGGCGCTCGGCAATCTCGGCGACCCCGTCATCGCGGCGCAGATCGAGAACTACGAGCTGGCCTTCCGCATGCAGACCAGCGTGCCGGAGCTGACGGACATTTCGAAGGAGCCCAAGGAAATTCTCGATCTCTATGGCGCGACGCCCGGCAAGCCGTCCTTCGCCAACAACTGTCTGCTCGCGCGCCGCCTCGCCGAGCGGGATGTGCGGTTCATCCAGCTCTGCCATCGCGACTGGGATCACCACGGCGACTTGCCCAAGGGTCTGCCGACCAAGTGCAAGGAGACTGATCAGGGCGCAGCCGCACTCATCACGGATTTGAAACAGCGCGGCCTGCTCGACGACACGCTCGTCATCTGGGGCGGAGAATTTGGCCGCACCGCCTACAGCCAGGGCGCGATCACGTCCGACAACTTCGGCCGCGATCATCACCCGCGCTGCTACACGATCTGGATGGCCGGCGGCGGCATCAAGCGCGGTCTGGTTTACGGCGAGACCGATGACTTCGGTTACAACATCGTGCAAGACCCCGTCCATGTGCATGACCTCCACGCCACGCTGCTCAAGCTGCTGGGCGTCGATCACAAGAAGATGATCTACCGCCACGAGGGACGCGACTACCGGCTGACCGACGTCGCGGGCAACGTGGTAAACGGGTTGTTGGCTTAAGAATATTCTGTCTGCGCCGGACGTTCCGATAGGCTCGGTTCGGTCCCTTCATCTGGCGTACAGGGGCGGCGGAGCCTTAATCTCGCTACAGAGTCCGCGCAGCGGACACGGGCGGTGTTCGGACTTGTGCAAGCGACGCCGTTCTGGGGGAAAGAGTCCCGCCATGCGAGTCGGCGAGTTGCTGGAGTCGCGCTTGCAGACCGCGGCGGGCGAACTCCCTCGCTTCCGTCTCGACTTCCAGTTCGATCGCTTGCAGCGAGGGCAATCGCCCACGCTCCGCTGTGCATTGGTTCAGGGTGTGGAGTCCCCGCCACCCTTGGCCTGCCGCTTTCCCCACCCCCACTCTATCCACGGTGTCCAGATGCGCCCGACACCCGTTGACAACCGCGATTTCTCTACCCAACGCCGGTGCTGTTTGGCACCCTGCCGCGCCAGACGAATTTGTTATGAGCACGCCGAACCAAGCCAGCCCCCCGGACGCCGCGCCGCCGGCCCCCTCGGATTTCATCCGCGACATCGTGGCCGCCGATCTCGCCGCCGGGAAACACCAGCGCATCGTCACGCGCTTTCCGCCGGAACCCAACGGCTATCTCCACATCGGCCACGCCAAGAGCATCTGCCTCAACTTCGGCATTGCGCGCGAGTTCGGCGGCATTTGCAACCTGCGCATGGACGACACCAACCCGGCCAAGGAGGAGGTTGAATACGTGGATTCCATCCAGGAGGATGTGCGTTGGCTCATCGGCGGCTGGGCGGATCAGGTGCTCGCGTTCAAAAAGGCCGGCGACACCACCGGCCAGGGCGTGCTCGCGGCGCAGGCCGGCGGCGCGAAGCTCGAACCGTTCTACGCCTCGGATTATTTCCAGCGGATTTACGACTACGCGGTGCTTCTGATCCAAGCCGGCCACGCTTACGTGTGCGATCTCTCCCCCGCCGACACCGAGAGCTATCGCGGCTCGCCCGACCGGCCCGGCAAGGACAGTCCCTTTCGCAATCGCAGCGTGGCGGAGAACCTCGATCTCTTCGCGCGCATGAAGGCCGGCGAGTTTCCCGATGGCACGCGCACGCTGCGCGCGAAGATTGACATGACGTCGCCAAACATCTGGCTGCGCGACCCGGTGCTCTACCGCATCCGCCACGCCGAGCACCATCACACCGGCAACGCCTGGTGCATCTATCCGATGTACGACTTCGCGCATTGCCTGAGCGACAGCCTCGAGGGCATCTCGCACTCCATCTGCACGCTGGAATTCGAGGTGCATCGCCCGCTCTACGACTGGATTCTCGACCATCTGCCGGTGCCGCAACCGCGCCCGCGCCAGTTCGAGTTCGCGCGCCTGAGCCTCGGCTACACCGTGATGAGCAAGCGCAAGCTGCTCCAGCTCGTGCAGGAGAAAATCGTCACCGGCTGGGACGACCCGCGCATGCCGACCATCAGCGGGCTGCGACGGCGCGGCGTGACGGCGGCGGCGTTGCGCCACTTCGCCTACCACATCGGCGTGACGAAATACAACGGCGTCACCGACGTGGCCGTGCTGGAGCACGCCATCCGCGAGGACTTGAACCGGCACGCGCTGCGCCGCCTCGCCGTGTTGCGGCCGATCAAAGTCGTCATCACCAATTTCCCCGAGGGCAAGGTTGAGGAACTGGACGCGGTGAATAATCCTGAGGACGCCGCCGCCGGCACACGCAAGCTGCCGTTCAGCCGCACGATTTTCATCGAGCGCGACGACTTCATGGAAACGCCGCCGCCGAAGTTTTTCCGTCTCCGCCCCGGCGGCGAGGTGCGCTTGAAATACGCCTACATCATCAAGTGCGAGCAGGTGGTGAAGGACGCCGCCGGCAACGTCGCCGAACTGCACTGCACCGCCGACCTCGACAGCAAGACCGGCGGCGCGACGGCGGGCCGCAAGGTCAAGGGCACCATCCACTGGGTCAGCGCCGCGCACGCGGTGGACGCCGAGGTGCGCCTTTACGACCGCCTGTTCACCGTGCCGGAGCCGGATGCCGGCGGGGACTTCAGGCAGTTCATCAACCCGCACTCGCTGGAAATCGTCACCGCCAAAATGGAACCTTCACTCAAGGATGCGCAGCCCGGCCGACGCTACCAGTTCGAGCGGCTGGCGTATTTTTGTTTGGACAAAGTATCGCAAGCCCACAGGCCGGTGTTCAACCGGACGATCACCTTGAGGGACACCTGGGCGAAGGAAGCAAACAAGGCGTGACGCCGCGACTCGCGTCACCGCAACCGAAAGAATTATGGCTGAACCAATCGTTTGTCAGAAATCACCCTTCGTGAAAAAGATGGAGCCGGGTGCTCATTGGTGGTGCGCGTGCGGACACTCCAAGACGCAGCCGTTCTGCGACGGCTCGCACCAAGGCACCGGACTGGGGCCGGTGAAAGTGGATCTCGCGGAAGCGAAGACCATCGCGTGGTGCGGCTGCAAGCACTCGGCGAACGGCGCGTTCTGCGATGGCTCGCACAGCCGGTTGAAATAACGCGCAACCGGGCGACCCACGCCGGCATGTCACCTCGCGCCGGTGTTTTTGATCAGACGGAGCCGTCGTCGAATTCCACGGCCCCGGTGCCGGACTGCCGGCGCCTCGCAAGGGTACAGCATCCCGGAACTAACGGTTCCGTGACGTCGGTGCCGCCCCCTCGATCATCGCCAAAAAAGCTAACGAGAGAACAGCGAGCCCGCCGTCCGCTCGACCAGGTGAAGCAAATTGCCCTCGGCGTCCTTGAAGAAGAGGACGCGCCCGCCACCACCCGCCGGCTTGATCAGCTCGTTGAAGCTGACCCCGCGCGCGGTCAACTCAATCTGCGCCACTTCAATGGATGCGACTTGCAGCGCCAGATGCCGCCAGCCGGACAGGGCGTTGTCGCCGGTCGCCGCCGACACTTGCGCGCCTTGGTAGATTTCAATCACGAGGCCGCCAGTCAGTCGCAGGAAAAAAGCCGGGGGCGTCGTGCCGGTCTCGAAAACCGTCTCCGCACCCAGCACGCGCACATACCAATCCTTCAAGATCGCCGGGTCGCGCGCGGCCAGACCGAGGTGTTCCACGCCAAATTGCACCCGCTGATGAAAGCACGCACCACCGGAAACGCACGAACAATTACCTTCCACGACTACGAGTTTCACCGGCCCTTCAGACGGAGGTCCCCGCGCTTGACGCTATGCGGCGTGATGGGCTAGCTTGCCCGGACTAAATAACAAGTCACTATGATGCAAAGCTTCATTCCTTACGTGGTTGAACAAACGGGTCGCGGTGAACGCGCCTACGACATTTACTCCCGCCTGCTGGTGGACCGAATCGTCTTTCTCGGCACCCCGGTGGACGACATGGTTGCCAACGCGATCATTGCCCAGTTGCTGTTCCTGCAAATGTCCGACCCGAAAAAGGACATTCACCTCTACATCAACTCCCCCGGCGGCAGCGTCACTGCGGGGCTGGCGATTTATGACACCATGCAATTTCTCACCTGCGACGTGAACACGTATTGCATCGGCCAGGCCGCCAGCATGGGCGCGGTGCTGCTGTGCGGCGGCACCAAGGGCAAACGCTACGCCCTGCCCAACGCGAACATCATGATCCACCAGGTGCTCGGCGGCGCGGAAGGCGCGGCGAGCGACGTGGAAATCCGCGTCCGCTACATGCTCAAGCTCAAGCAACGTCTCAACGCCATCATCTCCAAACACACAGGCAAGCCCGTGGACCAGGTGGAGAAGGATTGTGACCGCGACAATTTCATGTCCCCCGAAGAAGCCAAAGCCTACGGGCTGGTGGACGAAGTGGTGAAATCCCGCAAGGAAATCCCCGGCTTTACCGACAAGAAGGAATAAACCCTCAACCCAAAAAATAGCATCATGGCACGCCCAACCAACATTACCCTCTGTAGTTTCTGCGGGAAATCCCACTCGGAAGTCAAAAAATTGATTGCCGGCCCGGGCGTTTACATCTGCGACAACTGCATCATCCTTTGCAAAAACGTCCTCGACAAGGAACTCGCGCCGGATCAGCAGGGCAAAAAGCCGGCTACCGCCGCCGCCACTGCGGCCCCGGTCACACCGCAAACTGTTCCCAAGCCCGCCGAAATTAAGAAACATCTCGACCTGCACTGCATCGGCCAGGATCACGCCAAGCGGACCCTCTCGGTCGCCGTGCATAATCACTACAAGCGCATTCTCCAGGAACCGGTGCAAAAAGTCGGCCAGGACGAATGGGCCGCCTCCAAGAGCGGCGAAGTGGAACTTGAAAAGAGCAACATCCTGCTCATCGGCAACACCGGCTCGGGCAAAACCTTGCTCGCCCGCACCCTCGCCCGCTCGCTTGATGTCCCCTTCGCCATCGCCGACGCCACCACTCTCACCGAGGCTGGCTACGTCGGCGAAGACGTCGAAAACATCGTCCTCCGGCTGCTGCAAAACGCCGACTACGACGTGAAACGCGCCCAGCGCGGCATCGTTTACATTGACGAGATTGATAAGATCGCCCGCAAGACCGAGAACGTCTCGCTCACCCGCGACGTTTCCGGCGAAGGGGTTCAACAGGCGCTGTTAAAAATCCTGGAAGGCACCGTCTGCAACGTCCCCCCCCAGGGTGGACGCAAACATCCGCAACAGGAATATATCCGCGTCAACACCAGCGGCATTCTCTTCATCTGCGGCGGCGCGTTTGTCGGCCTCGAAAAAATCGTCCAACGCCGCCTCGGCCATCGCGTCATGGGCTTCAACGCCATCGAGCAGGGGCACCGGCTCTCCGAGATCGAACGGCACGAGATCTTGCAGCATGCCGAACCCGAGGATCTGATCACCTTCGGTTTCATTCCCGAATTCGTCGGGCGCCTGCCGATGGTCACGGTGCTGGAGCAACTGACCCAGGAACAACTCGTCTCCATCCTCACCGAACCGAAGAACGCGCTGACCAAGCAATACACCAAGCTCCTGCAGATGGAAGGCGTGGAACTGGAGTTCACACCCGACGCGCTCCATGAACTCGCCACCCAGGCGATGAAAAAGGGCACCGGTGCCCGCGCCCTCCGCGCTCTGCTGGAAAGACTCATGCTCGACGTGATGTACGACGTGCCCAGCAACGGCGACATCGCCGGCATCAAGATCACCAGCGCCGTCGTGGCTGGCGAAAGCAAACCCGTCGTCCGCCGCAAGAGCGACAAGGCGGCGGCCTAATCCCGGACTCTGGTATTTCCGAATCAAAGACGCGCGGCCCACCGCCCCGCGCTTTTCTTTTTTGCAGACCCGGTACAATTCGCTGTCGCGGGACAATTCGCTTGCCCACGCTCCCGCCTGTGTCAGGCTCGCCCAAATTCACGACTCACCGCGCATGACAACGGCGAAGATTTTTTTCCAACCACGGCGTCCCATCTCATTCCCCACCCTGCTCCGCGTGCTTTTTATCGGCCACGCGTTGAACTTCGCCGCGTCCGCGCAAGACTGGCCGCAATTTCTCGGCCCAACCCGCAACGGAGTTTTCGCCGGCACAAATCTCGCGCCGTCCTGGCCGAAGGAAGGCCCGCCCATCGTCTGGTCCAAAAAAACGGGTGACGGCTACAGCGGCCCGGTGGTGGCCGGCGGCAAACTCATCTTGTTCCACCAACTCGGCCCCAGGGACACCATCGAATGTCTGGATGCGGCCACGGGCAAAACCGTTTGGACGGCGGATTATCCCACCAGCTATCAGGACGACTTTGACCGGGGTGACGGGCCGCGCGCCACCCCCGCCATCGCGGGTGGGCGGGTTTTCACTTTCAGCGCGGAGGGAAAGTTAAACTGCTGGAGCTTCGCCGACGGCAAAAACGTCTGGAGCGCCGACACCCGGCGCGAGTTCGCCGCGTCGAAAGGCTTCTTCGGCGTCGCGAGTTCACCGCTGGTCGAAGGCAACGCGCTTATCCTGAACCTCGGCGGCAAAGACGGCGCGGGCATCGTTGCCTTCGAGCAGGCCAGCGGCAAGGTGCTGTGGAAAGCCACCAGCCACGAGGCGAGTTATACCAACTACGTTAATTGGCTGGTAGAAGTTAAGCGGCGGGGATAGCCTTTGGGCATGGCCAGACCCCGAGCAAAATTAGATCGTTGCGGTGAGGCGGACCTCGTCACCCGCCGCCT
>JANNEF010000310.1:0-9059 GCA_031378375.1 Verrucomicrobiota bacterium
GATGCGTCCACCCTCCGCAGGATTGCTAAGAGCGTGTATGGAAATGTGGGTCAGGCTTCCAGCCTGTCGGGTCACGGGGCATCTCTGCCCCGTGTTGCCAATGGCGCGTGCTTGAAACTGGCAGCAGGATGCTGCCAGAACCGTCAGGCTGGAAGCCTGACCCACCATTCTCATACACGCTCTAATCCGCGCACCCCGCCTCACGGGAACGTCACCCGGTAAAAGCGCCGCAGGGGTGTCGCCGCGTTGTCCGTGAACTCGTAGCGGCCGGGCGACACCACGCTCGCCAGGCCCAGATTGTTCCAACTCGTCAGGTTCGCCGACCATTCCACGCGGTAGGCCGTGGCCGTCGCGCCGGTGAACTCCAGCCAGAACGCGCTCGCACTGCGTCGTTCGTAGGCCGTGATGCGCACCGGCGTCGTCACCACGAAGCTGCCGCCGCTGGCAAAGGGTCCGCCCGCCCACGCGCCGTCCACCGCCTGCACCGCCCAGAAGTAGGTGCCCGGCGGCAGTTCCAGCGTCGCGTTGGTGCCCAGTTGCGCGTTGCCCAGCGCGGGCAGGCGGCGGAAGCCGCCCGTCAGGTTCGCCTGCGGGCTGAGGACGTTGATCGCCCCGGCGCTCGTGCCGAGGGCCAGGTTGTAGCTCAGGCCGGGCGCGGGCGTTTGCACGTCGGCGGAGGCGTTCCAGCGCAGTTGCACCTGCGGGCTGTTGACGGTCGCGCTCAGGCCGGCGGGCGTCGCCGGCACGTTGTTGGTCGCGCCGGCAAAATTATTGCGCCACACCTGCGCCACGCGCACGCCGCCGTCGCCCAGGCCCACCAGCGCCGCGTCCAGCCGGCCGTCGTTGTTGAAATCGCCCCACGCGCCCCGCCCGATGCGCACCGGCGCCAGGCCCGAGGGCGTGAGCACGAAGTTGGTCCCGGTGTTGCGCCAGATCTGCGCCAGCGGCCCGCTGGGGGAACCGCCCGTGCCCGTCAGCAGCAGGTCCGGCCGTCCGTCGTTGTCGTAATCCCCCCAGGCCACCGAGCTTTCCGACACGCCGGGCAGCGCCGCGTTGACGTTGCTGAAGCTGCCGCCCGTGTTCCGCCACACTTGCGCGATGGCGCCGCCGCCCAGGTTGCCCGTCAAGGCCAGGTCCAGCCAGCCGTCGTTGTCGAAGTCGCCCCACGCCACCGCGCTGGCCGACACGCCGGGGAAGGGCGTCGTCTCCTTCACGAAGCCCGCGCCCGTGTTGCGCCACAGCTCCGTGCGCCGCACCGAGCCGCCGTCCAGCCCGGTGAGGATCAGGTCCAGCCGGCCGTCATTGTCGAAGTCGCCCCAGGCCGCGCCGCCGGTGGACAGGCCGGTCAGGCCCGCGTTGATGTTGCTGAAGCTGCTCCCCGTGTTGCGCCAGATCTGCGCCACGCGGGCGCTGCCCGTGAAGCCGGTGAGCAACAAATCCAGCCGCCCGTCGTTGTCGAAGTCACCCCACGCCAGCGACGCGTCATCCACGCCGGTGAGGCCGGCATTGAGGTTCACGAAGCCGCTGCCCGTGTTGCGCCAGATCTGCGTCAGGCGCGTGAGGTTGGTGTTGCCGGCGATGACCAGGTCGAGCCGCCCGTCGTTGTCGTAATCGCCCCAGGCCGCGGTGCTCACGTTGAGCCCCGGCAGCCCGGCGTTGAGGTTGCTGAAGCCGCTGCCGGTGTTGCGCCAGATCTGGGTGACGAACACATTGTTGGTCGAACTGCCGCTCAACACCAGATCCAGCAGGCCGTCGTTGTCATAATCCCCCCAGGCGATGGTGCCGAAGGAAACCGGCGGCAGCCCGGAATCCACCAGCGAAAACTCCGGCGGCGACACGCGCACGGCGAACGCGCAGACATTCGTGTTGCCCGCGTCATCCGTGGCCGTGCAGGCGACCGCGTTGGTGCCCACGGGGAAATAGCCGCCGGAGGCCGGCACGCAGACGACGGCCACGTTCGCGTCGCAATTATCCGTGGCGGTGACGGTGAAGGTGACGAGCGTGGAGTTGGAACCGGGCGGCGTGGCAAAGACCGGGTCCGCCGCCGGGCAGACGATCACCGGCGGCTCCGCATCGCGCACGATGACATTGAACGAACAGACGTTCGTGCCCGCAATGTTCGTGGCCGTGCAGGTGACGACGTTGGTGCCCACGGTGAAACTGCGCGGCGAGGTGATGACGGTGTTGGTCAAACGGCAGATCACGACGGGCGCGGGCAGGCCGTTGGTCAGGACGGCGAAGGCGACCAGGGCGGAACACTGCCCCGGCGTGTTCGACACCACGAGATCGGCCGGACAAGTGATGGCAGGCGCGGTGGACTGCACCTCATACGCCCCGATGTCCACCGTGCCGGCGACGATGCGGAGGAAGTTCGAGCCGCGCTGGTCGAAGGCGGGCAGGCTGGCGACGTTGGTGCCGGCGTTGAGGGCCAGGCTGCCGGCGGCGAGGGCGTGGGTGCGGGTGGGGCCGCCGTTGAAGAGGAGGTTCGTGTTCAGGATGCTGGTGATGGCCAGCGTGCCGCTGCCCGCATTGCCCACGCTGTTGCCGTTGACGCCGTGGGTGATGCCGACCACACCATTCGTGCTGCCAATCAAATTGTAGGCGGCGCTGTCCACGGTGTAGCCGCCGAGGCCCCCGATGTCACTGGGCGTGGTGCCGCTGAAATTGCCTGCGGCGATGCAGTTGGTGAGGCGTTCGGCGCCGGAGGCGTGGAGGCCGCCTGCCAAACTAGTCGCCAGGTTGCCCGTCAGGGTGCTGTTCTGGACCGTCAGCGTGCTGGCGTTGTTGAAGATGCCGCCGCCGTTGGTCGCCGAGTTGCCGCTGAGGGTACTGTTTTGGACCGTCAGCGTGCCGCCGCCGCTATTGTAGATGCCGCCGCCGTTGATCGCCGAGTTGCCGCTGGGGGTGCTGTTTTGGACCGTCAGCGTGCCGCCGTTGTAGATGCCGCCGCCATTGTTTTGTGCCGAGTTGCCGCTGAGGGCGCAGTTGCTCACGGTCAGCGAACCTCGATTGAAGATGCCGCCGCCCAGTCCGGAGAAACTTCCTCCCACGCCATTGCCCTTGGTGATGGTCAGGCCGGCGAGGGTGCAGGTCACACTGGAGTCGATGTAGAACACCCGGCTGCTGCCGTTGCCGCTGATGGCCAGGTTCGTCGCGCCGGGACCGAGGAGGGTTAGGTTCTTGCCGATGACCAGTTCCCCGTTGGTCAGCACGATGGTCTGGCCGTTGAGCAGCGGGTCGAACGTGATGGTGCCGCCGGGGCAGGCGTTCGAGATGGCCGTGCGCAACGAACCGGCCCCGCTGTTGGCCGCGCTGGCCACCACGATGTTCGTGGCGCAGACGGTGACGGTGAAGGTGCAGAGGTTCGTGCCCGCGATATTCGTGGCCGTGCAGGTGACGAGGGTCGAACCCACGCTGAACAAACTCCCGGACAGCGGCGCGCAGGCGACCACCGGTGTGGGGTTGCCGGTGGCGGTCGGGGCCACCCAAGTCACGGCCCTTGTGTCTGTGCCATTGGCCACGTTGGTGACGACGTTGGCGGGACAACCCGCCAGGACGGGCGCGGTGGGCTGCACTTCAAACGCGCCGATGTCCACGCGCGCAAATGCCACGCGCAGGAAGTTTGAGCCGCGCTGGTCGAAGGCGGGCAGGCTGGCGAGGTTGGTGCCGGCGTTGAGGGCCGGGCTGCCGCTGACGAGGGCGTGGGTGCGGGTGGGGCCGCCGTTGAAGGCCAGGTTCGTGTCCAGAATGCTGGTGATGGCCAGCGTGCCGGCGCCCGCGTTGCCCACGATGTTGCCATTGGCGCCGTGGGTGATGCCGCCCGCAGAGCCGGCGTTGCCAATCAAGTTGTAGGCGGCGGTTTCCACGGGGTTTAAGCCTCCAATGTCATTGGGCGTGGCACCGATGAAATTGCCGGCCACGATGCAGTTGGTGAGCCGTTCGATGCTGCCGGCATAGAGGCCGCCGCCGCCACCAGTCCCTCCGCGATTGCCGCTGAGGGTGCTGTTCTGGACCGTCACCGTGCCGGCGATGTTGAAGATGCCGCCGCCATCGAGTCTCGCCGAGTTGCCGCTGAGGGTGCTGTTCTGGAGTGTCAGCGTACCGCCGTTGATGAAAATGCCGCCGCCAAAGAAGCTCGCCGAGTTGCCACTGAGGGTGCTGTTCTGGACCATCACCGTGCCGGTGAAGTCGTTGAAGATGCCGCCGCCGTCGAGGCTCGCCGAGTTGCCGGTGAGGGTGCTGTTGCTCACGGTCAAGGTGCCACGATTCAAGATGCCGCCGCCAGAGCCGGAGAGAAAAGCTCCCACGCCATTGCCATTGGTGATGGTCAGGCCGGCGAGGGTGCAGGTCACGCCGGAGTTGATGGAAAACACCCGGCTGTTGGTGTTGCCGCTGATGGCCAAGTTCGTCGCGCCGGGGCCGAGGATGGTCAGGTTCTTGGCGATGACCAGTTCCCCACTGGTCAGCCCGATCGTTCGACCGTTCAAAGGCGGGTCGAAGTCAATCGTCCCGCCGCGGCACAGCTCCAGCAGCGCCTGCCGCAACGAGCCGGGGCCGCTGTCGTTGGTGTTGACTACGGTGATGTTCGGGGAGCAGGCCGTGAAGCTCTGCGCCGGGGCAAACGGTCCGCCGGCGAAGGCGGTGTCAATCGCCTGCACGCTCCAGAAATACTGCGCGGCGGGCGGCAGGTTGGTGAAGGTGTGGGCGAGCGTGGCGTTGGTGCCGTCGTTCACCGCGCCCAGGCGCACCACGCGGCGGAAGCCGTTGGCGACGTCGGCGTGGGGCGAGGCCAGGTTCACGGCGTTGGCACTGGTGCCGAGCACGAGGTTGTAGGTGAGACCGTTGGTGGGCGTTTGCGCGTCGAGGGCGGCGTTCCAGGAGAGCGTCACGCTGTTGACGCTGTTGGTCTGGGTGGCCAGGCCGGTGGGCGCGGACGGCGGACTGTTGCTGGGCGAGAAGGTGTTCCGCCACACCAGGTAGGAATCGCCTGCGAGGAGGAAGTCCAGCCGGCCATCGTTGTCATAATCGCCCCAGGCCCAGGAACCCCCAAAGACTCCCGACGAAGCCGGGATGGGCACGTTGGCGAAGCCGCTGCCGGTGTTGCGCCACAGTTGAGAAGGTATGCCACTGCCACTCCAGCCCGTCAGCAGGAAGTCCAGCCGCCCGTCGTTGTCATAATCGCCCCAGGCCACGGAACCATCACCGACTCCCGGCAAACCGGGGATGGGCACGTTGGTGAAGCCACCGCCGGTGTTGCGCCAGAGTTGGGAGCTGGGTATGTAACTGCCACCACCTGCGTCGGCACGGCCCATGAGGAAAAAGTCCAGGCGCCCATCGTTGTCAAAATCGCCCCAGGCCACGGAACAAGAATAAACTGCCGGCAAACCCGGGATGGGCACGTTGGTGAAGCCGCTGCCGGTGTTCCGCCACAGTTGGGAAATGGCGTTGGCGGTGGCGAGGTTGGTCAGGCCCGTGAGCAGAAAGTCCAGCCGCCCATCGTTGTCGTAATCGCCCCAGGCCACGGAACTCCTGGTTACGGTGGGCAGGCCGGGGATGGGCACGTTGGTGAACACACCGCCCGTGTTCCGCCAGAGTTGGGAGACGCGTGTGCTGTTCGTTCCCAGGCCCGTGAGGAGGAAGTCGAGGCGCCCGTCGTTGTCGTAATCGCTCCAGGCCACCGAGCTGGAGCCCACGCCCGGCAGGTTCGAGGCGACTTGACTGGTCACATTGCTGAAGCCGCTGACCGTGTTCCGCCACAATTGGGAATTGCCGCCACTGGCCACTCCGTTGGTGGTGCCCGTGAGCAGAAAATCCAGCCGGCCATCGTTGTCGTAATCGCCCCAGGCCACGGAGCTTTCTCCCACTGCTGGCAATCCCGGAATGGACACCAAGGTGAACCCGCTGCCCGTGTTGCGCTGTAGTTGGGAGTAGCGTGTGGCGTCCTTACTGCCCGTGAACAGAAAGTCCAGGCGTCCATCGTTGTCATAATCGCCCCACGCCACAGAACCATACTCAACGCCCGGAAAACTCCCGAATGGCAGCACGTTGGTGAAGCCGGGCGGCAGCGCCACGCCATCGGGCGAGACGGGGAAATTGGTGAGGGTGACGCTCGGGGCGGTGTTGGTGACGAGGGTCCAGCCTTGATTGGTGGGGCTGGGCGCGATGGCCGGGCTGCCTTGAAAACCAGCATGATATTCCGTCACCGTGCCCAGCCCGCCGATGGCGAACTGAACCTGGTGATAGTTCATCGTGCCTTTGCCAGCGGAGTTATTCGCCCCCCACACCGCCTGGCCATTTTGCGCGGCTTGAACCTCCCCCGGCCAGGTGCGAACGGGGGTGCCATCGAACAGGTAGGTGCCATTGGCCGTGGCCGGGTCATAGACCAGTTCGTGCCGGTGGTAGTTGGTGACGTCCGCGCCGGAGGCCAGGACATTCGTGAAGGCCGGACTGGCGCCCAGCACGGCGATGAGCTGGCCGGAGGCGTTGGTGTCCCAGGTCGCGTAGAACCGGCGGGCGCCATTGCCGTAGAGCATTAACTGGGCAGGGTTGGTGTTGCCGGAGCCGGCGACCAGCCGGCTGACGACGGTGAACTGCCAGCCGTTGTTGGTGGCGGCGACCTTTTGCGCGGCGGTCAGGGTGTTGGTGTAAAACAACACGCCGGAAGCGGCGGAATTGTCGGTAATCCGCCAGGCATTGGGCAGCGTGGCGGCGCGGGCGGGCGCGAGGCCGAGCAGCAGGGCCAGCAGGGTCAGGAGGAGGGTAACGGGAAGGTGGTGGTACGTCTTCATGGCGGGTCTTTGAGTTGGTTCAGATGATTAAGCGGTCATGATACACAGACCAGTGCGTCTTTGGCCAGCCAAAACCGTCAACGAAATGAAGCTGTTTTCTGGAGCCGCCGCAGCGCGGGCCGCCTGACCCGCTGCGGAGGGAGCCGGGAACCAGCCGTTGAGCCACCAAGGCACCCATGGGAACAACGGGAACGCAGCCCGGCAAAGCCGCACCCAAATGAAACACCCGGAGGCACCGCCGAGGCGGGAAGGGCGCAGAGCCAGTGCGTTCGGAAAGCTCTGCGCGCAGTCTTGAATTCCCGTTCGCCTCACCCACTTTTAACCCGAATTCCGAAATCCGAGTTCCCGAAATCCGAAAGAAGGCCGAAACCCGAAGGCCGAAACCGGATCGCATCGTCCGCTCGAAACAGTGCCGGGCGGACACACCTCGGAACACATCCGTTCGGGCTTCGGCCTTCGGATTTCTTTCGGATCTCGGATTTCGAACTTCGGATTTCGGGTTCAATCACACCCGGTGGTTGCTGCGTGGTTCCTGCGCGCTTGCTCCCGTCGCAGTTCTCTCCCACCATCCGGCGGCCAAAAATCAAATCTCATGCAACCGCCGCGCGAGCAATTGTCCGAGGGAGAGGAACGGTTCGAGGGGTTTCGTCAACGCGCCGGGCTGGTGCTGGCTCCGCTCGTCTTTCTCGTGTTGTGGTTCTGGCCGATCGCCGGGCTGGAGGTGAAGCCGCACCGGCTGCTGGCGATCCTGGGGCTGGTGGTGACGCTTTGGATCACCGAGGCCATTCCCCTGGCGGCGACGGCGTTGCTGGGGCCGGCGCTGTGCGTGGCGGCGGGCCTCGCGCCGGCGCGGGAGGTGTTCAAGAGTTTCGCGGACCCGATCATCTTCGTGTTCCTCGGCGGTTTCCTGCTGGCGGAGGCGATGTTGCATCACGGGTTGAACCGGCGGATCGCGTTTCAAATTCTCGGCCTGCGCGGCGTGGGGGAAAGTCCGGGGCGATTGCTGGCGGCGTTCGCGGTGGTGACGGGGTTCATCTCGATGTGGGTGTCGAACACGGCGACGACGGCGATGATGTTCCCCATCGCGGTGGCGATCCTGGGCGAGATGGCGCGGCGGCAAAGCGAGCGGACGGGCCGCGTGGTGAAGTTCACGGAGTTGAAGTTTGGCATGGGGCTGATGTTGCTGACGGCCTTCGCGGCTTCCATCGGCGGCATGGCGACGCCGGTGGGCACGCCGCCGAATTTGATCGGCCTCGGATTCATCCGGCGCAGTCTCAACGTGGAGCTGCCGTTTTTTCAGTGGATGAGTTTCGGCGTGCCGATGGCGGCGGTGCTCCTCGCGCTGGTGGTGGTTTACTTCCGCCGGTCATGCGGCGCGGAGGCGGGTGGGATGGGCAACAGCGCCGCGTGGTTGCACGCGGAAAAGGCGAAGCTGGGCGGGATGACGCGCGCGGAGGGGAACGTGTTGGCGGCATTCGCCGTGACGGTGGGGTTGTGGGTGCTGCCCGGCATCGTGGCGGTGACGATGGGCGAGAAGTCGGCTGCCTACGAATGGTGGACCGCGCATTTCCCGGAGAGCGTGGCGGCGCTGGCGGGGGCGCTGCTGTTGTTCGTGCTGCCGGTGGAGCGCGGGTGGAGCCGGTTCACGCTGACGTGGAACGAGGCGAAGCGGATTGATTGGGGGACGATTCTGCTCTTCGGCGGCGGGCTGGCGCTGGGGGACTTGATGTTCGGCACCGGGCTGGCGGGCTGGATTGGCGGCGGGCTGGCGCGCGCGCTGAACGCGAGCACGACGTTCGGATTGGTGGTGCTGTTCACCGCCATCGCCATCTTCGTTTCGGAGACAACCTCGAACGCCGCGTCGGCGAACATGGTGGTGCCCGTCGCCATCGCGGTGGCGCAGGCGGCGGGCGTGGACGCGCTGCAACCGGCGCTGGCGGCGTGTCTCGGCGCTTCGATGGGTTTCATGCTGCCGGTCTCGACGCCGCCCAACGCGATCGTCTATGGCTCCGGCTGCATCCCGCTGCTGCAGATGGTGCGGTGCGGGCTGCTGCTGGATGTGGCGGGCTTCATCGTGATCGTGGCGGGCGTGATGTGGCTGGTGCCGCTGGTGGTGCGGGGGTGAAGTTCAACCCGAAGTCCGAAATCCGAATTTCCGAAACCCGAAAGAAGCCCGAAATCCGAAGGCCGAACCCGACTTCGGCCCTGCGATGGAAAAAGGGTGAAGCGCCCACCCTGTGGAATGCGGCCTTTCGGCCTTCGGGCTTCGGA
>JANNEF010000311.1:0-5729 GCA_031378375.1 Verrucomicrobiota bacterium
CTGGTGGGCAATTGCTGAACTAGACCGAAGGCTAAGCGATTACCGCAAGCGCGCACACCGGTGTTTGGAAGCGACCAAGGGAGCGTAGCTCTGTGTCGGGCAGTCCCGAAGCGGGCAAAAAAATCCTTGCCGGTCGTTCCAGCTTTTGATCACCATCGCTCATCCACCTCGTGGCGACGGCGGAGGTGGTGAACAAACTTCACGCAATAAAACCACGGCAACCAAAGACTACCATGAACAAACTCATCACCCTGGCCGCGCTGCTCATCCTGGCCACCGGCAACTTTACCGCGCCCGCCGCGGAGGACGAATTGAAAACCGACCTCGCCAAACTCCAGGGCAAATGGCGCGGCACGCTCACCGATGGTGGCAACACGTCCCACTGGGCGCTGGACGTGAAAGGCAGCAAGACCACACTCACCGTCAAATCCGATGGCGGCGATGAAGTGTTCAAGGGCGAGTTCGACTTCAAACTTGAGCGCCACGGCAAGTTCAAAGCCTACACCTACACCAATCTGAAAATACTGTCCGGCGACAATGCCGGCGAAACCCGCCTGACCGACGGCAAGAGCAAATCCTCGATCTACAAGCTGGAGGACGACGTGTTCACCACCATCAGCGGGTTTCGCGACGACGATTCGGACAAACCGCACCTCATCAAGTGGGAGAAAGTGGCGAAGTGACCGATTGCCGGCCCCGGCGTCGAGGAGGCAACGCAATTGCCAGATGGCAGGTTCCGATCATGGCAGGACTTTGACGCGATAAAACTCCTTCACCGAAGCGGGCGCGGTGTTGGTGAAACTGGTGAGCGAACTGGACGCGGTATTGGTTGCGCTCAACGGCACGAAGGGCGCGTTAATGTCTGTCGTGGTGAAGACCTGATAGTTGCGGCCCGGGATACTGGCCCACGTGATCTCGCTCCCGCCGCCGGCAATGTGCGTGATGCGCAGGAGCGAGGTTGGATCATCAGGCTGAGTACCGGCCAGAAACTCGTCGAGGTTGCTGAAGCCGTCGCCGTCGAGATCGCCGTTGGCGCCGTTGACACCGGTGGCGTCGAAGCGGCCGAGGCCGTTGGCGGTTTCCCAGGTGTCCGGCATCCCGTCGCTGTCGCTGTCCGTCACGCCCGCGAGCGTGAAGAAGGCGAACTTGCTCGCCTGAAGCGTCAGGCCGTCGCCGACGTAACTGACCTCGATGAAATGCTGGCCGGCGCTCATGCCGGTCCAAGTGTAACGCAGGTCGCGCTTGCCCGCGCCGCAGGTCGTGCCTTCAAAACGATAAAGCGCCGCGCCCGCCGCGTTGGTGCGCGGCTGTTCGGCTCCGTCAATCTCGATGGTGAAGAAATTGATGTTCGCCGTCAGCGTGTCGCTGAAGCAGGCGACGACGTCGTAGCTGTTGCTGCCGGTGAGCCGGATGTTCTGGCCGTTGGAACTCGGGCGGACGACCGAGAGCGTCTGTGGCGGCGCGGCGACGGTGACGGCGCGCGTCAGGACGCGGACATTCGACGGGACGCTGGCCGTGGTGAGTTCCTTCAGGCGCACGGTGATCGTCGCGGAGCCGCTGGTGGGCACGGCGAAATAGGTGAAGCGGAATTCCGCCGGGAAGCCCGGATATGAGGCGTTGAGCGAGGACGTGGGCGTCACGCGCGTGGCGGCGGCGAAGACAGGCACGCCGTTGCTCAGGCCGTTGCCATTGTTCTGACCGGTGTTCACGTCGTCGTTGTTGGGATCGCCGTCCACGATGTTGTATTCGACCTCGGTGGTGCTGTCGTCGGCGCGCACCACGCAGCCGTAATCCACGCTGCCCAGCGTCGCGCCGGCGGCCGGGAACGCGATCTCGCCGTCCGGTGGCGCGGCGTCGAAATAAAACGTCTGGAGAAACGTATTGAACACCGCCGCCTTGCCGTCGCGCGGGAGGAAGGCCCGCGCGCGCAGGATGTGAAAGCCCTCCTGCAAGCCGGTGGTGATCTGGTTCGTCGCCAAATCGCTGTGCAGCCAGACCTGGGCAGTGGCGGGATTCCAGCCGGCCACCCCATGTTGCGTGAGCGCGTAATACTTGCCAGCCTTGGTGTCGCCCATCACGGCGGCGTTGTTCTTGTGCAACGCGATTTTATACTTCACCACCGTGCCCGCCGCTTGTGTCGGAATGCTCCCCTTCCACCAGTCAATCGTCCCGTTGGTGGCGTCAGCCTCGACGAACACCGCCGCTGCGACGCGCGTCGTGCCGTGGCCGACGCCATGAGCGCCCTCCGGGTTCGCTCCGTCGGTGGTGTAGTAAATGAAACACTTGTTCATCAAGTCCGCGTGGTAACCGACCTTGACCCACAACTCGACCGGCGCGGCGGACTGCGTGAAGGACCGCTGCCGCGCCGCCGCCGTCAACGACATGCCAAACACGATGTCCGAACTGATGTCGTTCACCTGATGCACTTCGACGGCCAGCACGTTGTCCCCGGCGACGAGCGCGTCGGTCGGTAGATTGAAGACGACCCAGTTGGTGGCCTCGACGGTGTCCGTGGCCAGAGTGGTCGCGGTGATCGCGCCAGTCGGCATGTTGTAACGGTACACTTCCGCGCCGTTGAGATAAAACACCGCGCCATCGTCAATCACGTTCGAGGCGATCAACGTCAGGCTGGCGCTGTTCGACGGCACGGTGAAGTGCGCGCGGAAATAGAAATTCGTGACGAACGCGCCCGCCGCGTTCGTGCGGCGCAGCACGGTGTTGATGGTGGCGGGCACCACCCCGCCGGTTTCCAACGCGAGCACCGACACGCCGTTGGACCACGCGCTGTCGTTGTAGCCGGGCGCGCGCCAGGCGGTGCCGAGGTCCGCGCCGGACTGATCGTAGCGCCAGGCGCCATTGAGGCTCAGGAGCGTCACCCGCGCCGACGCCAGGCTGGCCGCGTTGATGGCGGCGGCGGGATCGTGATACACCCATTCGGCGGCCCCGGTGGAATAGTCGTCCCCGAAACCGTCGCCAAGCACGACGTTGGTCGTCGCGTCGGAGCCGACGGTGTAGGAATACGTTTCCGCGCCCAGTGAGCGAACGGTGTTTCGGCTGACGAGCCGCGCGGCGAATTTCTCCGGGCCGTGACGGAAGTTGAACGCGGCCTGTTCGTAACCCAGATACACATCCGTGGCCGCGCCCGGCTTGTTGTCCCGCAAATCCGCCACGCCGGCGGTGAACGTGTTCGATGCGCCGAGATTGAGATGGCTGTTCAAGTCAATGCCACCGTCGAGTTTCAACAGCACGTTCGCCGCCGAGCCGTCAGTACGCATGAGGAAATCCATCAGGCCGTTGGTCACCACCGGGACCGTGAGCGAATAGGTGCGGTTGCTCAGATTGCCCCCGCGCACCACGTCTCCGTCGAGATCCACGCTGCCGCGCATCTTGAACGGATAAAGCGGATTGAAGCCGCCGTCGCCGTCCGGGCCGTCGGTGCGATACACGGTCAGGCGCGGCGCGACCCGACCGCCCTGCTGGATCACGATGACGTCGGTGCTGGCGACCACGCCGGCGGTGTTCGTCAGCGTCGTGTCCACGCGGCTCGGCTCCGGCCACTGGATGGCGTAGGCGACATACGAGCCGCTGGGGATTTTGAACTCGATGGCTCCCCCGCCCGACGCCAGCGCCTGCGAGCCGACGTAAACTTTACGACTCGTCGCATCGCCATCGTTCTTCGAGTTCTCCGCCTCGGTGCGCGAATTGGTCGCCAATCGCACCAGCAATTCCACACACGCGCGGCTGTCGCCCGGCGAATCGGCCATCTGCCGCAGGCGCGTGCCCGGCGGGAAACCCACCACCAACCCCTGCCCTCGCGAATTGACCGCCGGGTAACAAGTTGAAGGCATCCCGCTGTCGCTCTGCGCCACGCCGTCGTCGAAACTGATGTCGCCGGAGCCGCCGTAGTTGTCGTTCATGGCAAACAACACCACCGTTTCATCCGCGCTGCTGCCGCCATCGCGAAAATCGTAACGCTCGAACGCCACCACGTCGCCGTCGCCCCAGCGCGGGCGCGTGCCCCCGCGCGCCAGTTGATGATGCAGCCAGGCGATGTCCGGCATCTTCCGGTCGTCGAACTGGCCAAGGAACGGCGCGTTGGCGTGACGCGGGAAAGGCGGGCTGCCCGAGTCCTGGTTGTAACCGTCGCTGTAGATGAGCGGGACGCCTTCGCGGAAAAAGTAATACGCATTCTGTAACTCGCGGCGCGCGGCGAAATCGTTGTCATGACTCTGCGCGTGCATCACGCGCACGCCCGCGCTGAAGCCGCCGGCGTCGCGCTGCTCCAGGCCCGCCAGAGTCGCGGACGGATTGCCGAGCACGCTGTTCAGGTGATTGCGGAGCGGATTGTCCAGCAGGCGCATTCCCGCGTCGCTGTAGTCGCCGAAGCCCGGCGGTTCGCCCAGGTGCTCGCCAAAGAGCAGCGCGTCGTTGCGAACAATTTCCGTGTCGAAGTTGCTGTTGCGCTGATTCGAGTCGGTGAAGCCGTGCGCCAGATTGTATTGAAACTGCGCGTTGCCGAGATAGCCGACGCTGCTGCTGTCCTTGTTCGCGCCGCTCTGGTCGCCGAAGAAATAGCCGGGCACATGCTTCACTGCATCGAGGCGGAGTCCGTCGCACTTCGTCTGATCGAACAGATAGCGGACGGAGCGGATGAGATAGGCGTTGACGTCTTCCGCGAAGTCCCCCGGATTCGCGTTGAGATCCGCCTGCGTGACGTTGCCGAAGCCGACGCGCGCGCCGGCGGAGTTCACGTCGTAATATTCCGGGTTGTTCGGATGCCGCACCAGCACGGGCTTGGCCGCCGTGTTGCCCTCGCTGGCGCCGAAGTTGGCGTTGGGCGATTCGTGCGCGATGTCCACCAGGCCGAGCAGGCTGAGGTTCTGCACCTGCCAGACACTGTTGTAATCGCGGATGTTGCTCGCGTTGCGGAAAAATCCGCCCGCGATGGTGCGCAGGTGAAAGTCCCCCGGCACCATGCCCGGATACAAATTCGTTGGCGTGCTGGAATTGTAGCCCGGCACGTCGAACGAGCGGTGATTCATGATGTTGTCGAAATACACCCGCAGCCCGAAGCGATGAGCCAGGCGCATCATCCGCTGCAAATCCGCCTTCGTGCCGTAGCGCGTGGCGACGGTGCCGCGCTGGTTCTTGTCGCCGAGATCGAACGGGTCCCACAGATCGTAACCGACCGAGTAACCGCTCGCGCCCTTGGTCGGCGGCGGCAGCCACAGGCTGGTGTAACCGGCCTCGGCGATTTCGGGAATTTTCTGCGACACCTCGTTCCACGAGAGGTTGAACAACTGGAGCATGGCTTCGGCGCGGGCCTGCGCGACGCACGCCAGCGCCAGGCCGACACCGAGGAAAAATTTGGACAGTTTCACGGGTGCTTCATACTACTCCTCCTCGAAATCTTCTCAAGCCACAACGAGGCGCCCCGGGGAGCGTGGGCGCAAATCCGCTTTCGACCCAGCGAACCGAGTTACCTCGGGCATCCTGAAGGGATGCGGGAAAATAGCCGGGGGCAAGCGAGTCGGCGAGCACAGCCCCCGGCTATTTTCCCCGGCCCCTCCGGGGCTGTTCAACATATGAACCCGAAGTCCGAAATCCGAATTTCCGAAACCCGAAAGAAGCCCGAAATCCGAAGGCCGAACCCGACTTCGGCCCTGCGATGGAAAAAGGGTGAAGCGCCCACCCTGTGGAATGCGGCCTTTCGGCCTTCGGGCTTCGGA
>JANNEF010000360.1:0-2181 GCA_031378375.1 Verrucomicrobiota bacterium
CATGAAGCAAAGCGCATAAGCACGGAGCAGCGCCAGCCGGTCTTCGCGCGAGAGCGAGGCAAAAGGCACCTCGCCGAGTTTGTCGAGCAGCCGCCCGGATAAGGACTTGTCACCATGGCGGCTCAGCGCGATGCCCGCATAAATCACGGCCCGTGAATTTATCTCCGCGAAGACCTTCTCACGCCAAAGCGCCACATCCTGATTTTCGATGGCGATGCGCGCGGCATAGCGGATGGCGCTGTCAGCGTGCGCGAGATGCGGCCAAGCCTTTTCCACCGCCTCCGCACCGCCCTCGGCACTGCCGTGGAATTTCTCCAGTGAGCGGCGCAAAGCCCGGAGTTCGCTATTTGCCAGCAGTGTCTTCGGCGCGGCTGTCTTCGGCGCGCCGGTGTGGCGGATGCGATAAAGCCGCGATGCCGTCGTGCGTCCCCCCGTGACGAAATACATCGCGCCATCCGGACCAAAACGCATCGCCGCGATGTTCAGCGGGCTGCCGTGCAGAAACTCCGTCTTGGTGCCGGTGTAGCTGGAACCGCTCTCCTGCATCTCCACGGTGAAAATCGTGCCGAAGGTCCAGTCGCAGATGAAGAGCTTGTCTTTAAACTCCACCGGGAAATTTGAGTGATGGCCGAAGCTCATGGCCGTCGGCGAGCCGGGGCCGATGTCGAGCACCGAGCCGAGGCTGTCGGCGAAATAATCGAGCCACACACCCGAGCCCGCTCGCCAGCCAAACTCCGCGCCGCTGGTGATGTGATTGATCCGCGTGGGCCGATACCACGGGACGCCGACGTCGAACTCCATGTCGGAATCATAAGTGAAAAGTTCGCCCTCGCGATTCAGCGCGATGTCCACGGAATTGCGGAAACCGGAAGCGATCATTTTCCAGTCCTGGCCGTCGGGCCAAATCCGGCACACCCAGCCGCCCGGCGGCTTGAGCCCCACCGCGTGTCCCATCGGGTCGGGGATGACCGGGTGGAGCGTGTCCTCCTGCCACACCGGCGGCTGCATGGAAGTCGTCCCCTTCGGCACTCTCGTGAAATTTCCGCTCACCAAATACAGCCCCTTGCCATCGGCGGTCTGGATGATGGAGTGCGCGGAGTGCTCGTAGCCCATATCCAATTTTTGCAGCAGCGTGAATTCGTCAAACTGGTCGTCCCCATCCGTGTCCCTGATGCGATAAAACCCGCGCATGTTCGCCATGTAGAGACTGTCGAATGCGTAGAGAAAACCATACGCCCCGCCGACTTTGCGCTTCCCCCAATCCACCGGCTCATAAGGAAATCCCGGCAGGCTCTCGACTTTGATCCCCGCGCCCTCGGCAGGCAGCGTCACGCGGAACGCGCCCCGGTCATCCTGATCGGAAACGATGATTCGGCCCTTAGGATCAAAAGCCATCGCCACCCAGGAGCCCTGGGATTTCGGCACCTCGTAAAGCAACTCGGCGTCGAACCCTTCCCGGAGCGAAATCCCCGTGTCCTTATCCAGAACAAGCCGGGGCGAATCGGCGGCAGGCAACGTGGATAAACCGAAAATCCAGCCGAGAAATGCGAGGCGTGTGATCATGGGTTTGGGTTTCATTGTGAGTCTTCTTGTCACGGTGATTACTTGGCGGAGGCCGCCTCTTTCGCGATCACCGCGAGCCAGTCATCGGCGGAAGGAGCGGTGAGTGTTTCCTTGCTGCCACCATTGAGTGAGGCAGCGCCTATTGCTGCAGGCACGCCACCTTCACGGGGGTTGAACCATTTGACGGTGAAGGTGCCCTTGGCGGTGGAGAGGTCGAGGTCAGTGGTGCCTCCGTTGGGCAGATAGACCAGATACAACTTGCCGGGCTGGGCGAAACAGAACTTCGAGTTGTCGTCCTTCGTGTTGCCGATGAGCGCGTTGGCGGTGCTCATTTCGGTGAACGGGATCTTTTCATCGCGGAAAAAGCTCAGCGCGATGCGGCAGTAGTCCCACGATTTGTCGCGGCTGCGGAAGTCTTCGCAGTTGAGATCGTTCTCGGGAAGTTGATAGCCGAAGTAGTATTCCAGACCGGCGCCGCCGGCCAGGTAATGCCCCCAGACGAGGCTCTTGCGGATGTCGTGCATCGTGTAGCCAGCCGAGGGAACGAATCCTTCGCCCGCTTTTCCTTTGGGGTTCTTATCTTCAGCGATGCCGCTGTGCCCTTTGTAGCCGGGGTCG
>JANNEF010000364.1:0-2155 GCA_031378375.1 Verrucomicrobiota bacterium
GCGGTGGTCGTGGTGCGAGTCGAAGTTGCGGCGGCTGCACTTCAAGAAGTCCATCGCGGACGCGGCGGTGGACGGCGTGGTGCCGGAAGGTCACTTGCGCTCGCCGGCGCAGGCGTTTCAGGACGTGATGGGCTGGCTGGGTCGCTTGAGCAATGGCGAGGTGGAGGTCATCAGCAGGGCACGCATCGTCGTGCCGCTGTCGCAGGACAACTGCGCGGAGGTGGAGCGACGGGCGCGGACATACGGCGACTTCTCGGCCATGAATCGGACGTGGAATCAGAGCCGGAGTTCCACGACGTTCGAGCGATTGCAGAAGAATCCCGAAGAGTGGGCGCAGTATCACACGCTCTACCGCGAGGCGCGGAAGGATTGGGCGGTGGTGCCATTTGAGGAGTTCATCCGTTGGGCGAAGCAGCGGAGTGATTATGTCATCGGCGACTTTGGCTGCGGCGAGGCGAAGGTCGCCGAGGCGCTGGCCGACCGACACACTGTCCACAGCTTCGACCACGTCTCAGCGAACGACGACGTGGTGGCGTGTGACATGGCGAAGGTGCCGCTTGAGGATAGCACGCTCGACGTGGCGTTGTTCTCCCTGTCGCTCATGGGCGCAAACTTTGCGGATTACCTGCGCGAAGCGTGGCGGCTCTTGAAACTGGACGGGCAGCTACACATTTTTGAGGCGACGTCGCGGTTCACGAATCGGGAGGAGTTTGTCAGCGGGTTGAAGAAGTTTGGCTTCGCGGTGGTGGAAGTGTGGGACTCGTGGAAGTTCACGCACATTCATGCGATGCGGACTGACCGTGCGCCAGAAGTCCAGGTTTCTTTGGAATTCTGATTTCTGCCGCCCTTACAGGGCTTGGAGATTTCTTGGGGACACAAACCCAGGGCGTTGCTCGCGGACTCGCTTTGCCCTGGGCTATTGTCTGTCGGGCTTTCAGCCCTGTCTGGTTGTGAAGGAGGAGCAGCGGCCTTGGTGGCAGAGGTCACGGCGGGTCGTGAAGTTTTCTCGTCTCCGCCGCTCGGCCTGTGCATCCTTCGGCCATGAAATTCACCACCGCCTGCTTTGCGCTTCTGGCGTTCTGTTGCGACCCGTGTTTTGCTGCGGAGCAGGCGGCCAAGAACCCGATGAAACAGCAGGGCGAGTAACTTTTTGAATTGCGAACCGTCAACTGAGCACTGATTACCCAAACTCAATCCATGAAACACATTCTCCTCTCACTCCTGTCGATGGTCGCGCTGGCGGCGGCGTCACTACACGCCGCACCGCTCGTTTTCCAAGGCACCGACGGGCCGGGCCAGGGCAAGCACATCGTCTTCCTCGCGGGCGATCACGAGTATCGATCGGAGGAGACGCTGCCGGCGCTGGCGCGGGTGCTGGCGAAGCATCACGGGTTCAAATGCACGGTGCTGTTCAACATCGACAAGGAGGGCAACATCGGCGCGGGCGAACCGCAGAACATGCCGGGCATCGAGGCGCTGGACAGCGCGGACCTCGCGGTGGTGTTCCTGCGGTTCCAGCAATTCCCCGAGGAGCAGATGAAGCATTTGGATGCGTATCTGAATCGCGGCGGGCCGGTTGTCGGATTGCGCACGGCGACTCATGCCTTCAAGACGAGCAAGGATTATCCCTTCGCGAAGTATTCCTTCGACAGCAAGGTGGCTGGTTACGAACTGGGCTTCGGCCATCAGGTGCTCGGGCAGACGTGGGTCGGTCACTACGGCCAGAACCACCGGCAGAGCACGCGCATCACCCTGGTGCCGGAGAAGGCGAGTCATCCCATCCTGCGCGGTGTGAAGGACGTGTGGGTGCAGGTCGGCGGTTACGTGGGCAAGCCTACGGACGGCGAAATCCTCACGCTCGCCCAGCCGCTCAACGGCATGACTCCTGACTCGCCCGCCGACGCCAAGAAGCCGCCGCAGCCGTCCGAGTGGACGCGCACCTACAAGTCCGCATCGGGCCAGGTGGGCCGCGTCTTCACCACGCTTTACGGCACCTCGGAGGACATCACGAACGAAGGCTATCGCCGGATGCTGGTGAACGGCGTCTTCTGGGCGCTAGGTATGGAGGACGCCATCAAGCCGGACCTCAACATCGCGTTCGTCGGGCCGTTCAAGCCAAACACGTACAACGGCGGAGCCTACGCGCGCGGCATCA
>JANNEF010000395.1:0-9841 GCA_031378375.1 Verrucomicrobiota bacterium
GAGCAGCCTCCTGCCCCACCTCGCGGGCTGCGTGGATGACGTCTGCTTCATCCACTCGATGTATGCCAAGAGCAACAACCACACGCCGGCCACGTTTCAGATGAACAGCGGGTTCACCTTGAACGGGTTTCCCTGCATGGGCGCGTGGTTGAGCTACGGCCTCGGCACCGAGAACGAGAACCTGCCGGCGTTCGTGGTCTTGCCCGACCCTCGCGGTGTTGCGGCCGGCGGTTCCATCAACTGGACCTCGGGCTTTCTGCCCGCGAACCACCAGGGGGTCCCGTTCCGCACCCGTTCGCGCGAGCCCATCGTGGACTTGAACACCCCGGCGAACATCTCGCCGACGGCGCGCAGTGCCGACATGGATCTGCTGGCGTCGATGAACCGCGAGTTTGCCGAGGCGCATCCCGGCGACGGCGCGTTCGCGGCCCGGCTGCGCTCCTACGAGCTGGCCGCGCGCATGCAGTCGAGCATTCCCGAGGCGACGAACCTCGACCGCGAATCCGAGGCGACGAAGCAGCTCTACGGCCTGGACAATGAGGCGAACAAAGGTTTCTCCAGGAATTGCCTCATGGCCCGGCGGCTCCTCGAACGCGGCGTGCGCTTCGTGCAGATCTTCAACGGCGGCGCGTTCGGCAGCCCGCGCATCAATTGGGACGGTCACGAGAATCTGAAGGAGAATCACGACACGCAGGCCGCGACGATGGACCAGCCGGTGGCCGCGCTCATTCAGGATCTCAAGCAACGCGGCATGCTGGAGGACACGCTCTTTGTCTGGGCCACGGAGTTCGGGCGCAGTCCTTCGACGCAGGGCATCGGTTCCGGCGGCCGCGATCATCATCCCACGGCGTTCACCTGTTTCCTCGCCGGAGCCGGGGTGAAAAAGGGTTTTCACTACGGGAAGTCGGACGAGGTCGGTTACTTCGTGGGTGAGAACAAAGTCACCATTCCCGACTTCCACGCCACCATCCTGCACCTGCTCGGCATCGACCACGAGAAGCTGACGTTCTACCACAACGGCATCAACCGCCGCCTGACCGACGTGCATGGCAAGGTCATCGAGGGCGTCCTGGCTTGAAGTTCGCACGCCGCTTCCTCCAAATTTGCCAATTCGCTCCGATCCGCGACCCATGCGAGCTTGTTTACCCAGCCACCCCGCACGATCCCACCACTTCACCGGCCACCTTGAGCTTAATACCGAATACGTAAACAAGCTGGTAAGTGAAGGGTCGAGGATAGCCTTTGGGCATGGCCAGACCCCGATCAAAATTATACCAACTACGTTAATGGAGCAGTTGGCATCACTTAACCCCGCCGCTGCCGCCAACGGCTCACGCGCCAATAGAAGATGCCGAAGAACACCGCCCCGCAGGCATTGACGCCGGTCGTGTAGCCCAGCTTGTAGGTCCGCCCGGCGTTGTTTGCCGCGTAGATCGCCACGTCCTTCCCCGCCAGCAAACCCGGCAGCGCCAGCGGCATCAGCGCGCCATGCAACATGCCCCGCGCAAAACCGGCGGGATGTTCCCCGCCGTTCACCCCCGCAGCCGAGCGGTTCAACACCAGCCCCATCGTCAGCGCAAATGCCAGCACCACCAGCAGCCGCACAACGATTTTCCAGGCCGGGCGCGGCAGGGCGGAGGCTTGGGCTTGTGTCGGCGGCATCGTTTGCGTAGAGGAAGAAGATGTTTTTGAGCCGCCGCTCGGCGCAAGCAGAATATTTTGACGCGCCGGATCGCACGGCGGCGGAAGTCGCCGACGGCTACCGCCTGCTGGCGCGCGTGAACCGGCTGTTCCATTTCGCCGAGCCGTTCCAGCGCCATCTGCCCCGCTCGCTGGGCGCGGAACGGTGCCGTTCATTGAGCGTGCTGGACCTCGGGGCCGGCGACGGTTCGCTGGGTCGCGAACTGACGGCTTGGGCCGCGCAACGCGGCTGGGCCTGGCGCGTGACGAGCCTCGACCTGAACCCGCTCGCGCTGCGTCTCAATCCCGGACGGCCCAACGTCGCGGCCTGCGCGCTCGCCCTGCCCTTCACCGACCGCAGCTTCGACGTGGTGATCGCTTCGCAGATGACTCATCACATCCCGCAGACCGAGGCGGTGGCGCGACATTTCCGCGAGGCCTGGCGCGTGACGCGCGACACGCTTTTCCTGAACGACCTGCACCGCAACTGCGCCCTGTTCGCGATGGTCTGGCTGGCCACGCACCTCACGCGCCTGCCGGCGGACTTGCGCTCCGACGGGCTGGTTTCCGTGCGGCGCGGCTGGCGCATCGGGGAGTGGCAGCGGCTGGCGGACGAAGCGGGGATACCCAACGCAAATGTCTGGCTCCACTACGGCGCGCGGATCATGTTGCGGGCGCGCAGAGGGGATTGAAGCGGGCGCGGCGGATGGGGGTGCCCGTTCACAGCGCGACAAAGCCTTTACCAAAACGTCGAACATCGAACGTTCAACATCGAACGTCCAATGACGCCGTCTGCCACCGGTTCGATGTTCGGCGTTCGATGTTGAAGGTTGGAAGTTCAACGGTCATCGGGAAGAATCTCCGCGACGTGTGATGAATCTGAAAGCCGCGATGCTCCTGTTCCCGTTGTTGACCGCGCTGACGGCTGTGGCCGCGCCCGGCCCGGTGAGCCAATTGGAGCGCGTCCCCCTCTTCGGCAATGAATACGTGCGACTGGACGACTGGGCGCGCGCGAACAATTTCCAGGTCCAGTGGGTCACGCCCAAACAGGAACTCAAACTCACCCGCGCCGGCACCACGCTGGAGTTCACCGCCGACTCGCGGAAAATGTCCCTCAACGGCGTCAACGTCTGGCTCGCCGCGCCCATCGCCGTGCGCAACGGCTCGGCGCACGTCGCGCCGGTGGACTTGACCACCGCCATCCATCCCGTGTTGTTCCCGTCGAAGAACGCGCCGGGCCGCGCCATTAAAACCATCTGCCTCGACGCCGGCCACGGCGGCAAAGACCCCGGCAACCGCGAAGGCAAAAACTACGAGAAGAAATACACGCTCCTGCTCGCCAAAGAAGTCGGCGCGCAACTCACCAAAGCCGGCTTCAAAGTCTGCCTCACACGGCAGAGTGATAATTTCGTGGATTTGCCGCTCCGTCCCGCCATCGCCCGCGAGCGCGGCGCGGACCTGTTCCTGAGCCTGCACTACAATTCCGCCGATGGCCCCGGGGCCGCGTCCGTGCAAGGCGTCGAGACGTATTGTCTGACGCCCGCGCGCACCAGCTCCACCAACGCGCGCGGCGAAGGCGCGGAGACCGGCGCGTATCCCGGCAACCGCCTCGACGCAAAGAACGCGCTGCTCGCCTACCAGATGCAAAAGTCGCTCGTGCGCACCCTCGCGCTGGTGGACCGCGGAGTGCGCCGCGCCCGCTTCGCCGTGCTGCGCACGGCGGACATGCCCGCCGTAATGATCGAGGCCGGCTTCATGACGCATCCCGGCGAAGCGAAAAAAATCCACGACACCGCGCATCGCGGACAGATGGCCCGCGCCATCGTCAACGGCGTGCTGGCCTATCAGCGCCTCGTCGAGCAGTGACGGCCCCCGGCTTCATCGAAACGGTTCTCAATTGGGAAAAATCTTTTCAAGGCCCGGCCAACACGGCGAAAAGGGATGTTGAGTCCCCGACAATTCTACGGCAGAATACTGGCATGGCTACGCTATCGCTAACCGACGAGCAAGTGGTGCAGTTGGTGAAACAACTGCCGCCTCAAAGCAAGCGACGCGTCCTGACGGACCTCACCGCCGAGCGCGACTCGTGGTGGCAGACAACGGCCCGCGACGGCGAGAAAGACATGCGCCGGCTGGCGTCCGCGCGCGGTTTGGATTGGGACACGATGACTGAGGCGCAGCGCGAAGCCTTCGTGGACGGCCTCTTGCACGAACCGTGAACGGGACTCCCCGCGTCGTCTTCGACACGAACATCCTCTTTTCCGCCGTCGGCTGGCTGGGGAATCCCCACCGTTGCGTGCAAGCCGCCCGTCAGGGCCAATGCCTGTCCCTCACCTGCGAAGCAATCCTCGCCGAATTCGCCGAAAAGCTCCGACTCAAACGCGGCTTTGACCTCACCAAAGCGACGGAGACCACCGACGAGATTCGCGCCTTCTCCAGGATCATCGCGATTCCGGGCACATTGAAAGTCATCGCTGCCGACCCCGATGATGATGCCGTTCTGGAATGCGCCGTCGTGGGCCAGGCGCAGTTCCTTGTCAGCGGCGACAGTCATCTGCTCGCCTTGGGGAATTACCAGGGCATCCAAATCGTGAAGGCGTCCGATTTCCTGACACTGCTTCAGAGCACGCCCCAAGCTTGAAAAAGTTGCGGCGCGTGATCGCGGGGGGCGTGGAAGGCGGGATTCAGCTCGGGCAAGGTGTAATAGCCGGCGTAGCCGCCGAAGGGCCTTCGTCACGCAACGGCTCGCGCGGGCCAGCGTAGCCTTCGAGGACGAAGCTGGCGTTGGGCAAAACGGTTTCGATCCGGGCAAAATCTTTTCAAGGCTCGGTCAACGGTCAACTCGGTGAAACAAATCCAAGCTCGGCGTTCAAAGGTTCAAAGGGCTGAAAGCCCGAAAGATGATAGCCCAGGGCAATGCGAGTCCGCGAGCGACGCCCTGGGTAAATCGTCCACATAATTTCCAAGCCCTGAAAGGGCGGCAGAATCATTCCTGAGCTTGCCGGCGATGCGGCATGGACTTAGTCTCGCGGAATTCTCATGGGCTGGAAAACCACATATCGAGCCATCCAAGTTGCCGAGCGACGACTTCAGCGTAACGCAAAAATGCGCTCTCGTGAATTCGAGCGTCAGTCAAAGGAGCGGGCCAAGCTGTCGGCAATCGAACAGGCTCGTTTGGAAGTCGAGACTTTCGAGAATCAGTTGGAAGTTCTTTTGTCAGTTCACAAGGAACAGGGTGAGATTTGGGATTGGTTGGAACTCGCGACGGCATTGCGACCGCACAGTCCACGAAAAACTTGTCGTCACGAGTTGAAGGCAAGACAGCGTGCGACCAATCAAACGTTCGACGAGGCGTGCGCTCAGGATGAACGCGAGTTCCAGGAAGCGTTGGAAGCTCACCTGCAGGAATTTGCCGAATGGGAAAGGATGAAGGCAATTGCGCGACGGATTCTTGCCGGAGAGCACAAAGCTTACACGGAAGCCTTAGTCGAGTTCAGTGCGTTGGCTGAGATTTCGGACCTCGGTTCTGCGCTTCACTTCACAGTACACGGCGCGAAGTTGGTTGAGTGCGGCCTCAAAGTGAATGGACGCCAGGCGATTCCAAAAGAACTCAAAACGCTGACCTCCACCGGAAAAGTTTCAGTCAAGGCGATGCCGAAAGGTCGCTTCCACGAAATATATCAGGATTACGTTTGCGGTTGTGTGCTCCGGGTGGCCCGTGAGGTTTTCGCTCTGTTGCCAATTGAGACTTTGTTGGTCACAGCATCAGCAGATGCACTCGACCCACGCACAGGTCAAACTGTTGCACAACCGGTGCTGTCGGCAGCAATTTCCCGCGCCGCACTCGGGCGACTGGACTTTGATCGGCTTGATCCATCCGAAACGATAGAGAGTTTCCTTCACCGTGGCGATGCCAAGGCGTCGCGCAAATCGGGTGAGTTCGAGTGCATCGTGCCACTGACACCAGCCGACCTGCCGCAGACTTCGCCTGAAAGTGTAGATTTCCGCGAGTTCCTCAACACGGTGCGACGGGTGCGAGAGGAACTGAGGGCGGAAATTGAAAAACTGAATCCGCAGCTAACAGCCACCGCCTCACCAACCACGCAACCGTTATGACAATCGCTCTCGCCGTTGTAGCCGTTGTCTTACTCGGTCTGTTCATCGCGATGCTCCTAAAGAGCCAGCGATTGCAAAAGCTGCTGGCTGAACGTGAAGGGGAAATCCTAGCAGTGAAACAGGAATCAGCAGGTTTCCTCCAACACTACGAATCCGAGGCGCTTCGCATCCACAATGAGGCACAGACGGCCATTTCAAACGCACAACAACTCGTTGACCAACACCTCACGGATCTGAAGCAGGAATCCGAACGGATTCGCCAGCATTACGACACCGAAGCTCGGAAGTCGCAGGAAGTCGCCGAGGGCTTGCTCGCCAAAACGCTTCAAGAACTAGAGCCACTTCGCAAATACGAATCGCTTCGGGACGCAGAGGCAGAAATCAGGCTGGTTTTGTCGGACGCGATGACAGAAGCCACAGCATTACGTAGTGAGGCGCAGACCCTCATGGAACAATCGCGCACTGCTGCCACCGAAGAACGGTCCAAAGCAACGCAGAGGGCAAAGGAAATTCGCGAGCAAGCTGACGCCCTCTTGAATCAAGCAACGCGTGATGCGGGGCGGATCGTGGAGGAAGCCGACAAGCGCGCAGAACAGATCGGTGGCGATGCCTACGTTGCTTTACGTGACAAACAATTGCTGGAACAGGCCGTGAAGGCGATTCGCAATGTCGTCGAAGGCTACGGCGACCGTTACATCATTCCCACGCGCAGTTTGCTGGACGATTTGGCGTCAGACTTCGGCCACACGGAAGCGGGTGAAGCTCTTAAGGCGGCGCGCGAACATTCGCGTCGCATGGTCGAGCAAGGCGAAGCGGCGGGTTGCGACTACGTCGAAGCCAACCGCAAAGAGACGGCGATCAGATTCGTGATTGACGCCTTCAATGGCCGCGTGGACGCGATTCTCTCACGCACCAAGCACGACAACTATGGAACGCTCGAACAAGAAATCCGCGATGCCTTCAGTTTGGTGAACTTGAACGGCCAAGCCTTCAGAGACGCACGAATCCTTCCCGCCTATCTCGATGCGCGGCTGGTAGAACTGAAGTGGGCGGTGGTCGTGCAGGAATTGAGATTGAAGGAGCGTGAGGAACAGCGGCGGATCAAGGAGCAGATGCGCGAAGAAGAGAAAGCACGCCGCGAATACGAACGAGCGATGCAGGAAGCGCAGCGGGAAGAGGAAGTCATCAAAAGGGCTTTGGAGACGGCTCGTCTCGAATCAGAACAAGCCAACGCCGAGCAAAAGGTGATGTTTGCGGAGCAAATCGCGACGCTAACCCAACGACTAGCCGAGGCCGAAGCCAGGAACCAACGGGCACTGTCAATGGCACAGCAAACCCGTAAGGGCAACATTTACATCATCTCGAATGTCGGCTCGTTTGGTGAGGAAGTGTTCAAGGTGGGGATGACCCGCCGGCTTGAGCCGATGGATCGCATCTGGGAACTCAGCGACGCATCCGTGCCGTTCGATTTCGATGTCCATGCGATGATTCCCAGCGAAGACGCGCCTGCGCTCGAGAATTTGCTCCATGCTGAGTTCGATGATCTGCGCATCAACAAAGTCAATTTTCGGAAGGAGTTTTTCCGTGTGCCATTGGAACGGCTCAGAAGCCTCATCACTGCGAAAGGTATCCAAGCGTCTTTCACAATGGTAGCCGAGGCGCACGAATATCGGGAAACACAGGTGCTAAACAGGATGACACCCGAGGAGCGTGAGAAATATCACCTTCGCCGCCAGGATGGCAGCAGTTCTGTGGTGGACTGAAACTTCTTTCGCCCCTTCAGGGCTTGGTATTCTTTCAATGCCAACCCAGGGCGGCGCTCGTTCCACTTCGCTTGCCCTGGGCTATTATCTTTCGGGCTTTCAGCCCTTACGGTTTGAGCCTCGTGACCTCGGCTGCTACGGCTTGATCCAACTTCGACTTCACCGCCTCGTCCATCTTGATGAGCGTCCCGACGCAGGCACGCCAATCCGCCAGAGTTCGTAACATGATGTTTCCGGTCGTTCGGCGGCGCTGGGCCTTGTCGCGGCGCTTTGTGGAACCTGTCGGGGTTTGGTGAGCGCCGTCGCGGGGTTTGTGGAACCTTCCGGCAATCATTTTTCGGCATCCCGCATCTTTGCGGAACTAACCGACTACTTAAATCGCCTGTCTGCAAGCTTTGCGGAACCTTCCTTGCTGTTTTCCGGGCATATTCGTGCTTTGTGGAACCTATCCATTGCGGGGAGGAACAAACAGGGCGAGGACAGGCCAAAACAATGCCGACGCGGAACCATCATGAGCAGAGTGTCGTTGCAATTGCCGGGGGCGGAACTTACGGCTGCAAGACATCGAATCGGACCTCGAATTGTCATGAACACAACAGCGAAATGCCATCCTACAATCCGGGTGCGGAACCTTCGGGTGCAATTGACTACGATCCGACACCAACCAACCCAGATCCGACAGTTGGAGTTTGAGGAAAGGAACGGAAACCACAGGTGGACCCAGCGCGGCAGAGCCGCAACCAAAAGAAACGCACGGAGGCACCGCAGAGACGGGAAGGCACAGAGATCCCCGGCCAGAAAACCTCTGCGCTCTTCCCGCCTCTGCGGTGAAGCCGAGCGGTAGAAAAAGGTTTGCGCAGAGGGCGCAGAGAACCAGTTGTTCCTCCGCGTCCCTCTGCGCGAACCTCGGCGGCCTCTGCGCTAAAACCGAATTCCGAAGTAGCCCGCGAGCAGGCCTGATCCGAGGCGCAAGGCGCGCGGCCTTCAGGCCGCCTCGGCGTGCGACAGAAAAAGTGCAAGCTCTCATCCGCAGACTTGCGTCCGTTGAAGCGGCCTGAAGGCCGCGCGCCACTGTCGGTGTTTCGCCAGCTTCGGAGCAACGGTGTTAGTGTGCAAGTTGGAATTGGGGGTTTTTGAGGAGGCGGTTCATGAGGGTGACGAGTTTGCGCATGCAGGCCACCAACGCCACTTTCGGTTTCTTTCCCGCTGCGCGCAGCTTGAGGTAGAAAGCTTTGAGGATGGCGTCGTAACGGACGGCGCTCAAGGTCGCCATGTAGAGGGCGCACCGCACTCGCGCACGCCCCCCGGCGATGTGCCGCGCTCCGGTGTGGTCACCGCTGTCGCGGTTGTAGGGGGCGACCCCAACCAGGGCGGCTGCCGCCTCATCGCTGATCTTCCCCAACTCGGGCAGTTCGGCCAGCACGGTCGCGGCGGTGACGGCGCCCACGCCAGGGATGGCGTCCAGCCGCTCGGCCTGAGCCTTGAGGGTGACCTCGGCGGCGATGAGTTCGGCGATCGCCTCGTCACAGGCGGCGACTTGTTTTTCCAGCGTCCGCTGGAGCTGGCGGGCCAGCCGGACGCACAGCGGGTCGAGGTAATGCGCCGCCCGATTGCTTTCCGCCGTCAGGGTGGCGATGAGTTGCAGGCGGCGTGTGGACAACTCGGCCAGCCGGGCTTGCTGGGCGGTGGGCGCGGCCGTGGCGGCGGGCTCCAGCAGGCGTCCGTATTCACTGAGCACGGCGGCGTCAATGGGGTCGGTCTTGGCGCGCAGCCCCTTGGCTTTGGCGAAGTGGCGGATGCGTCCGGCTTCGACAATGCTCACGGGGATCTGCGCGGCGTGGAGGACGCGCACGGCGGGTTGTTCGTAGCCGCCGGTGGCCTCGCAGACGACGTGCGCCCCGGGATGGCGGCGCAGGAGTTTGAGGAGTTGGCCGTGACCTTGGGGGTCGTTGGTCAGGCTGTGGGAGTGGCCGGCCAGATCGAGTTGCAAGGAGGCCTTGGCAACATCGAGACCGACATGCAGGATGGATGGATTGTTCTGACTCATACTTGTAGGAATACGAGCCGCGACGGCTGCAGGCCGAAGCGCTCAAGCAACGGTTCGAGTTTGGAGCAAAAGGCCAACGCGGAACAGGCTCCGAAACGCAGCGCCACCCGGCCTGCTTGTTCGTTACGTTCCCGCGTTCGCCACCGCCCTCCCCCCTGCAGGGGGGAGGGCGGCCCCATTTTCCAGTCTGGCTTGCGCCAGACAAGGAAGATGGAAATCAAGATACAAGTTCGGG
>JANNEF010000365.1:0-6177 GCA_031378375.1 Verrucomicrobiota bacterium
AAGTGCATGGTCGCCGATGCCGTCGGACTCGGACTCCCGGCGGGCGAGCCGCCGCCCGGTCACCCATCTGTCGCCGCCACGGAACTCGCGCCTTCCACGCTGACGGAAGCCCCCGGCATGCACATCGGTCGCTACAAACTCCTCCAGCAGATCGGCGCGGGCGGCATGGGCACCGTGTGGATGGCCGAGCAGACCGAACCCGTGCGCCGCATGGTCGCGCTCAAACTCATCAAGCCGGGCATGGATTCGGGCAATGTGCTGGCGCGCTTCGAGGCCGAGCGCCAGGCCCTGGCGTTGATGGACCATCCGAACATCGCCAGGATACTCGACGCGGGCGTCACCGGTGGCCCCGCCGACACTCAACTCTCAACTCCCCACGCTCAACTTCCCCCCGGCCGCCCCTACTTCGTCATGGAACTGGTCAAGGGCGTTCCCCTGACCAAATTCTGCGATGAACAGCGCCTCACCATCCGCGAGCGCCTCGAACTGTTCATGCCCGTCTGCCAGGCGATCCAGCACGCGCACCAAAAGGGCGTCATCCACCGCGACATCAAACCCTCCAATGTCCTCGTGGCGCTTTACGATGGCCGGCCCGTGCCCAAGGTCATTGACTTCGGCATCGCCAAGGCCACCGGCCAGCTCTTGACCGAGCGCACCCTCTTCACCGAATTCGGCGCGCTCATCGGCACGCCCGAATACATGTCCCCGGAGCAGGCCGAGTTGAACCAGCTCGACATTGACACCCGCAGCGACATCTACAGCCTCGGCGTGCTGCTCTACGAACTGCTCACCGGCAGCACGCCGCTCAAGCGCGAAACCCTCCGCCAGGCCGCCTTCGATGAAGTCCTGCGCCGCATCCGCGAGGAGGAGCCGCCCAAGCCCAGCACCCGCGTTTCCGAAAGACTCGTCGCCGCCACACTCGTCGCCGCCGACATCAGTCGGCGCAAATCCGAGCGCGGTCCCACGGAGGAGAACAGCGCTGACTCACGTCAGCGGCTACAGACGAAGGAGTCGATCCCCATGCTGCGCGGCGACCTCGACTGGATCGTGATGAAGGCGCTGGAGAAAGATCGCAACCGCCGCTACGAAACCGCCAACGGCTTGGCCGCAGACATTCAACGCCACCTCCACGACGAGGCGGTGCTGGCCCGTCCGCCGAGCGTGGCTTATCGATTCCAAAAGACGCTCCGGCGGAACAAGGGAGTGTTTGCTGCCGCCGCCGCCGTGGTTCTGCTGGCCGTCCTAGGGTTTGCCGGAGTCCTCTGGCAATGGCACAACGCCGAAGAGGCCCGGCGTGGCGAGGGGCAACAGCGCCAGCGTGCTGAACACAGCGCCACGGAAAACAGAAAACAACTGGTTCGACAATATGTGGACCAGGGAATACGCTTGGCGGACACAGGTGATTTCTTCGATGCTTTGATTTCATGTGCCAGAGCTTTTGAATTGGAAAAGGGAGATGACTTGCGAAAGGAAACACATGAATCCCGCATTCGCGCGGTTTTGGACCGCTGCCCCAAACTGTCCCAGGTTCTTTTCCATGATGACGCCGTAAACTGGGCGGAATTCAGCCCGGATGGACGGCTTATCGCGACGGCCAGCGACGATGGGACCGCACGAGTTTGGGATTTGGTTTCGGGGCAGCCGGTCACGCCTCCTTTAACCCACGCCGCCAGTGTTCAATTGGCGGCATTCAGTTTCGACGGGCGCCTCGTGCTGACAGCCAGCCGGGATGGGACAGCGAGGGTATGGGATGCCGCCACGGGCAAGCCCCGCTCAGCGCCGCTAAAACATGGAAAAGCAGTGCGTCATGCCGCGTTCAATTTCGACGCGACTCAGGTGGTTACGGCCAGTGAAGATCACACTTCTCAAGTATGGGATGTGGCGAGCAGCCAGCCGGTGGGAGTTCGACTTCTGCACTCCAATTCTGTTGTGCATGCGGAATTCAGTCGCGACGGTAAATGGGTGATCACGGCGGCGCATGATAAGACGGCGCGGATATGGGATGCCTCTTCGGGCCAACCAATCGGCTCTGAGCTTGTGCATCGAGGCCAGGTGACTTACGCCACGATCAGCCCCGACGGACATCGGCTACTGACATCCAGTACGGATTACTCGGCTCGCCTTTGGGATTTCACGACCCGGAGGTCATTGACTTCACCCCTTCTGCACACGCATTGGGTCAAGTCCGCCGTGTTCAGTCCCGACGGTCGAAAAATTGTCACAGCCAGCGCGGATCGTAGTGCGCGCGTATGGGACGCGACGACAGGACAGCCGATTACGACTTCGCTCAAACATGCCGAATACGTCAACCAGGCCGCCTTCAGTCCAAATACTCTGCGCGTGGTGACGGCGAGCGCCGACTCCACGGCCAGAGTTTGGGATGCCACTTCGGGAACTCCGTTGACCCCGTCGTTGCGGCATATGAAGGCCGTGACGCATGTGGGTTTCAGCCCGGATGGACGCTTTGTCGTGAGTGCCTCCATGGACGGGCTCGTTCGCGTGTGGGATTTGGTCACGTCCGAATTCAGCGATCTTTCCCTTGGGCACGCCGGCCAGGTAGTGATCGCCTCATTCAGTCCTGACGGGCAGGCGATCTTGACTGGTAGCGGCGATTATTCCGCGCGAATCTGGGATGCCGTGACCGGTGCGCCGCTGAGTCCGCCGTTGCTGCACAAGCATTGGGTTCATCACGCCGCTTTCAGTTGTGATGGACAACGAGTCGTCACGGCCAGTGAAGATAAAACAGCTCAAGTCTGGGACGCGAGAACGGGGCAGCCGATATTTAATCCGCCCTTGACGCACCAGCGAGCGCTCCGCTGGGCCGAGTTCAGCCCGGATGGCAGGCGCGTCCTCACCGCCAGCTTCGACGGAACGGCTCGCCTTTGGAACGCTCTGACGGGTGAGGAATTGAAACCACCATCGCCACTTCGTCCCGGCACCGGCGTATGGAAGGCGGTTTTCAGTCCCGATGGCCGTCGCATTGCGACCGCGAGCGGCCTGGAAACCGGTGGGCCGGGAGCAGCGCGGGTGTGGGATGCCTCCACGGGCCAGCCCATCGGGGCACCGATGCGGCACGAACGATATGTATATTCGGTCGAATTCAGCCCGACGAGTGACCGCGTCGTCACGGCCAGTGATGACGGCACGGCCCGGGTGTGGAGCGCCACGACCGGCACCCCATTAACTCCCGTGCTGCAACACCATGCCAAGGTTCGGACCGCCTTGTTCAGTCCCGACGGCCGGCGAATTCTCACGAGCAGTTCCGACGGAACGGCCCGGCTTTGGGACGCTGCGACTGGGCAGCCAGTGACGGCTCCAATGGTTCACGGTGAAAGGGTGCAATCGGCGCGATTCAGCCCCGATGGCCGGCGCATTCTGACCGCCAGCCATGACCAAACCGCACGCATCTGGGATGCGCTCACGGGGGAACCCATCACCCCGCCGTTCCAACATGACGGCACCGTGACCAGCGCCTCCTTCAGCCCTTCCGGGCGGCGCATGGTGACGACCTCAGCCGACTCCACGGCCCGCCTTTGGGATCTGGCTGGCCAGGCTGCCGCCCTGCCCGACCCCATGATGCTGGCAAAACTCCTCACAGGATACGAGTTCGATTCCACCGGTGGCTTCGACCCGTTGGAGACGCCAGCTTTCAAGGAAAGTTGGGAGGCACTGCACGCAAGATACAAAAGGCCATTCTCCGCTTCCCCCCAGCAGGTGCTTGCCTGGTATCGGCATGAAGCCGCAGCCTCACAATCCGCGCGCCAATGGCCGGCCGCGATTGCACTTTTGGAAAAGGTTCTTCAGTTGCCAGGTGCCAATCAAGACGATGAGGCCAAGCTTGAGGCGGCCCGGAAAACCGTGCAGGCAAAAGGCATTTTCCCACGGGATCCCCGGACCCGCCCGGAATTGATTGACCTTTCGGATTACTACACCGAGTTGATGATCGACAATGAACCAATCACCTTGCCGATGGGTGTGCAGACTCTGAGCGGAGTCGAATTTGACATCCGTGGCATCGTTGATCTCATGTACCTCAATCCGCCGGCGGTCCGACAAATCGGAATCAACCGCAAGTGTCGGCAGCTGCATGTCCTTCACGGAACTTCGGGCAAAGAGACCGACGGCACGGAAATCGCCCGGCTGGTCTTAAACTATGAAAACGGTCTCCGGCTGGAATTACCAGTCATCTTCGGACAGGACTTGCGAGAATGGTACGCCAGTTCGAAAACTCAGGCCCGGAATGCCGAGCGGCGGGTATTGACCGGAGCAGTCGGAGTCACTTCCCGTCCCTTGTCATTCGGTGTCTATCAACGAACGTGGCCGAATCCGATGCCCGACTCTCAGATTGAGAGCATCGATTTCATTTCCACCAAGACAAAGGCGCAGCCATTCCTAATCGCGATTACAGTGGAGTGAAACCGGGACGACTGTTTCTTCCGTTTCAGCTTGTGAGCCGAGGCGGGAAGGCTCAGATCTCTTTCTCCAAACCGCGCCGGATCTTCCTTTGAACAAAGCCTCCTCACATCGGCTGCTACCGAACATTAGGTGTCCGCGCTCCTTCGGTCGTGGTGTTGAGTCGTATTCCGCTACGCACTCTTCGCCTTCACCGGTTCGCCCGGGCTGAACACTCACCCGCGCTACGCGGTGGATGCCTGCCCGTCGGTACCGGGGTTCGCGGCGGGGGCGGCCACTTCGATCTGCGCCACATCGCTTTCGTCCCCCTGGCCTTGGGAGTTGCTGCCAAAGGCTTTGAAACGATGGAGGCCCGCCAGTTGGTCGCCCAGGGTTACGGAAGTTTCCTCCGTGTCCGCCTGGATGAGCTGGAAATCGTCCGCGCCGGGCGGTTGGTGGAAATAGGTGAAGCGCGTGGCGTGCTCGGCGGCGCAATCGAAATGGATGGTGCCGCCGGAGACGATCAGGTTCGTGACGACGGCCTGGCCGACTTCTTCGGCGGGGTTCGTCGTGGTGGGAACGCTGCTGCGGATGAGGTCGCCGAATTGCGTGCCGGCGGGGAAATGCGTGGTGGCCTCGCCATACCAGGCGACGTTGTCGGCATCAAGGGCCCGGGCGGCGCCGTTGAGGGCGGCGGCGGCGTTGCGCCAGGCGGTGAGTTTCTGGCTCTGTTGCTTCTCGCATTCGTGGCAGGTGTCGAGCAGGGCGCTGAAAACGGCGAGAGTCACCTCCTGTTTGGCCTCGTCTTTGAGCGGCACCCAGGCGGGATCATTCTTCTGCCAGGCGTCGCGGAGGGCCAGACCCTGCCGGCGGATGGTGTCCCGGCTGGTGCCGCTGGAGCGCAGCTTGTCAAACAGGTCGAGTTTTTCCGCGTCATTGCGGAACCGGATTTTGCCGAGGCGCACGATGTTGCGCGTGTGGCTCTGGGTCACGTCCACCCGGTGCTGCCATTGGGCGGTGACGGCGCGCAGATCGGCGCGCGTGGAACTTTCGTTGTCCTCTTTGGTCTTGAGGTTCAGAAGGTCGTTGTCCCAGTCGGCCACCGACTTCTCGGACCAGACCCATTCCACGGAAATGGTGTTTTGCGCATTGCGGCTGGCGCGAGCGCGGCGGCGAATAAACAGAATGCTTAACATAACGGTTTTCTACGGTCGTACTCAGACCCGCTCCCGGGGCGTGGTATGCCGGCGGCCTCAATCATTCGTGCCACCGACTTCCGCTCCTGCGGACTGTTTGCTGGCGAACCCAGGTCCGCCTTCGAGATGCCTGTTTAGGAAGAAACGTGCCAAACTTGGGAATGGTTCAAAAAAAATCGCGGAGCGCCTGAAAGTTTTAGCATGGCGCACCCCCGCAACGATGCGTGGCCTCTCGATGAATGCCCGTCATCCATAGATCGGCGGTTGAGAATGGCCACGAAGCCACCAAGTCACGAAGACCAAAGAGCAGGCCGACGCGCTTCCATCCATCAGCATCTCACCCACCAGGTGCCGGCGCCAACGTCCCAAGGCAAACGCATCAAAATCTCCACTGAAGACGGGCCAGTGTGAGGTAGGGACATCGCGCCGCGATGTTCCCGCCCGCGTCCAGCGGGCGGAACGAATCGTCCGAGCGCGGCCCATGGCTGGCTCGCGTTGCGCCGCTGGACGCGGCGCGGGCGGCGCCGCGCGCCGTCCCGACCAAAAAAATAAATGCGTCTGCCCAGGCCCACGTCCCTCCAGGCCCCAC
>JANNEF010000423.1:0-3172 GCA_031378375.1 Verrucomicrobiota bacterium
GGCGCGGCCTTGGGACGGTCAATGGCGGCTGGTGCTCTTCGACGTGCCCACCGGACAAAATTCCCAGCGCGAAAAACTGCGCCGCTACCTGCGCGACAAGGGCTTCGGCTACGTGCAAAACAGCGTGTGGATCACGCCCGATCCGCTGACGGAGGAACGGCAGATACTCGGCGGCGGGAAGATCAATGTGGAATCGCTCCTCCTGCTGGAAGCGCGGCCGTGCGCGGGAGAATCCGACGCGGAAATCGTCGCAGGCTCGTGGGACTTTGAGCGCATCAACCGCCGTTATGCCCGGCATCTGAAAATCCTCGGCGAACGACCGGGCAGCGCGCTGCGGAACGACGCGGCGGCGAAGGCGTTGCTGCGCTGGGCGGCGACGGAGCGCGAGGCGTGGCTGGAAGCGGTGACGAATGATCCGTTGCTACCGGGCCGGATTCTGCCGTCCGATTACCTGGGGCAACAGGCGTGGCGTCGGCGGGTGGAAGTGCTCCGGGACGCCAGCCGGCAACTGCGCACGTTCAAACCCGAATAGCCCTGTGCAAAACTTTGTTGCATATACAACAAAAGTTCGTCATGGGCGCGGGCGGGAATGGATGGGCCGCAACCGCATTGCGATTTGAAATGATTTGCGGACGGTGACCCAGAGTGGCTCGTGCCTCGCAACCCCGGGCTTTGGGATTAAAGAAATCCTTTAAGCAGGCACAAACATTTCCGCCTTGGCGGTTGCAACGCTGGCCTTCTGTCGCAATGCTTTGGCAATTGATTCAGCAATCCTCTGGGCCAGCAGCGGCGGCACAGCGTTGCCTATCATTCGAGAAACAGGGTTGACCAGCGGGGGGAAAACGAAATCGTCGTCAAAGCTCTGCAACCTTGCGGCCTCGCGCATTGTCAGACCCCGGTCTTCAACCGGATGTGCAAATCGTCCAGAGCCAACGTGGTAAACCCACGTCGTAATTGTGAGGCTGGGTTCATCCCACGCCAGACGCCGATAAGCACTCCCATAAAAAGCCTTTGTTCGCAGCGATTTGGCGATGTGCTTCATCCGGCCTGTTCCAACTGCGTTAATCCTTTCGACCTGCTTCTCGCTGAGTTCCCGGCTGAAATGATTTTTCACCAGACCGGATTTCGATCTCATCAATTTCGCGAAGTCGCTGATGCAGCCATTCTCAGGATACGGCAGTTTAATTTCCCTTGAGGGTGTAGGCTTCGGTAAATCAGTGATTGCCTCCCGCACCGTGACATGCTGGCCTCCGAACATATCTTCGGAATCGGGATTGTGTGTAGGCAGCGGAAATAACGAGTGAGCGTCGGTGACGTTTTTCAAGTCTTTCCTGACCGCGAGGAAGATGACTCGATGTCGAACTTGTGGAACTCCGAAGTCTGCGGCGCAAATTTTACGAAAGGCCGCGCGATACCCCATGTCGTCGAGACGTTCCAGCAGGTCGGAGGAAAACTTGCCCTCACCGAAATTGAGGAACTCGCGAACATTTTCAATGAAAAGAACCTTTGGTGACAAGAGGTCAACGAAGCTGAGAAAACACTTGTAGAGGTGGTTTCGTGGATCGTCATAAAACCGGGTGCTCTGCTGCTCGTCGAGATATTGCCGGACGCCATTCCTGCTGAAACCCTGACACGGTGGGCCGCCGACGAGAACATCAACCCCTTCCTCGTCAATTCCAGCGCGTTCAAACTCACATTTTCTTAACGCGGAGTCTTTCAACAGCGCATCAATGTCGCCGCAGAAAACTCGCGTTGGCTCACCACGAGAGTTTTGAATGTTTGCGCCAAACGCACGCGCGAAGTGCGGCTCGATTTCCACTGCAAACTCGGTCGCAAAGCTTCCCGCTCGCTGGAATCCTCGACTGATTCCACCGCAGCCTGAAAAAAGGTCAACAATCTTAAACATGGAGAGCGCGTCGCATCGTTCGAGAAACATCGTATGCAGCCGAGGGGCAGTCGTCAAGAGCAATGGAACTTAAACTCCGTGGATGGATACTCCGCTATTCTGACACACTGCCACCGTGCAGAATGATAAGAGACGGCTGAAGCAGTTTGGCGAGAACCTGAGGCGCTTGCGAAAGCTCAAAGGGGTTTCCCAGGAACAGCTCGCCTTCGAAGCGGAGCTTGACCGTTCATTTGTGGGGCAGGTGGAGCGCGGCGAGCGCAATCTTTCGCTTCTTAACATTCACCGGCTTGCGGAGGCGCTTGGGGTCTCCATTGAAAATCTTTTCTCGGCGGACTCACGGTGAACGCGTATCTCAACAAGTCTCAACTCGCACTCTTGAAACGGTTGCTGAAAGCGTTTTTCTCGCTCCCGTATTCCACAGATTTGGACGGGAAGGACGCTGAAACCTTGCTGAAGATTGCAAAAGGATTAAAGGGAGGCGAAAAATCCAAGCGGAAAGAGTTGTTTGATATTGTCTATCGCGGAATCGGTTACTCGGTCAAGACACTCAGAAAAAGGAAGACGTGTGTAAGGGTTGACCTGCAAGAGCAGCGCTTTTGTGACGTCAAGGCGCTCCAAGCGATGCATTCGAGTGGTCAAGCGACGGCGGAGAAGCAGGGGGCACTCCTGCTCGGATACATGAAGGACCGCATTGACGCGGAAATAAAGAAACGCGCTGTGACGGGCGCTCGCTCGCTCGTGTTGCTGAAGGACTGGGACAAAAGCCGAGAAAATTATTCCTTCACTTACTGGGAGGAGGATTTTCAAGACTTTGTTCAGACGCTCGTGAACCGAAATAAGAAGGGTGAAATCGAATGGGTTCTCCAAGGTGCTGGACTTCATGGGCGCGACAAGCTTCGAAAGGATGCTGAAGGAAAATCAATTCGTCTGATTCGCGTGCATTTCAAACACAATCAAATTTTTACCGACCACGACATCCCCAAGAACGCGCACCGGTTCGACATAGACACGAAACGACGGGATTGGGAAGAAATCGTGCGTCTGCTTGTTTGATTGCCCCCATGCGGAGACTACTCACCTCGGCTGCTACGACCAAACAATTTTTCCACTTTCGCCTTCACCGCCGCATCCATCTTGATGAGCGGCGGCCAGGGGCGTTTGAAACCTTCGCCCGGCATTTTCTTCGTCGCGTCGATGCCGAGTTTGCTGCCGCTGGCGATTTCGCTGGTGGCGTGGTCGAGCACGTCGGACGGGCCTTTGGTGAAG
>JANNEF010000437.1:0-14067 GCA_031378375.1 Verrucomicrobiota bacterium
CGGCGGCGATGACGACGGTTCGTATCCAGATTTTCGATTTCATAGTTTTTCGACGGACAGTTTAAGAGTCACTTGCTGTTTCTTACATCGGTGAAATGAGCGGACCCCTTCAGTGGTTTCTCGTGGAAAACAGTTTGCGACCAACCGTTGAGTGATTGTCCGCTTTGCCCCGCAAGCGTCTTCGGCGCGGAAGTGATGCTCGCCGACCCAGTGGCCCGTCTCTCCAGCGCTTTTACCGGTTCGTTCTCATCCGCAGAGTCGCCACGATTTCATCGGACTGGTTCCGTCGAGCAATGCGTCGGCCGGGACTGACCATCCGGCGATTTCTTGCTCGCCCGTCGCGGCACCGCTGTCTAACCTGAAGACATGAACGACTTATTGATTGGCTTGCTGACGGTGCTGGTGGCGACAAACCACGCGGCGGCAGCCAGCAATCTTGTGCAGCAGAAGACCGGCATCACCGTCGCGGTTCCTGACAAGAATGATCCGGTGGAGCGGGCCTATCAGAAGGTGCTGACCGAGGACGATGCCGCTCAGGCGGAGGTGGATCAGTGGCTTACGGACAGCAAGCAGGCGCAGGAGAAAAACGGCGACATCGAAGGCGTGGCATTGCGCGCCCGCATCAAGCAGCGCCTGGATGTAGTGACCAAGGCATACGAAACTTTTCTCCAGGCGAATCCCAACCATGCCCGCGCCCGGCTCGCCTACGGCAGTTTTCTCAACGACACACAGGAGGAACACGCCGCGCAGGTGCAGTGGGAGAAGGCGCGCGAACTGGATCCGCGAAACCCCGCCGCGTGGAACAACCTTGCCAATTACTACGGACATAACGGGCCGGTTGCCAAGTCGTTCGAGTACTACGCCAGGGCCGTCGAATTGAATCCGACCGAGCCGGTCTATTTGCAGAATTTTGCCACCACCGTCTATCTGTTCCGGCGCGACGCGACGAATTTTTACAAGATCACCGAACCGCAGGTCTTCGAGAAGGCACTCGGGTTGTACCGGCAGGCGCTGGCACTGGCTCCGGAAAATTTCCTGCTCGCGACGGATTACGCGCAGAGTTACTACGGCATCAAGCTGCCGAAAACCGGCAACGCGGAGCAAGATCGCCAGGTGATGCAAAAGCAGGCGGACGAGGCGCTCGCGGCATGGCAACTCGCGCTCAAAGCGGCCGGCAGCGATTTCGAGCGCGAAGGGGTTTACCTGCACTTTGCCCGGTGGCAAATCAACGCTGGTCGCGTGGCCGAGGCGCGCAAGACGCTGGGCAGCGTGACGAATCACATCTACGCCTCGACTCGCGAGCGGCTGGAGAAAAAACTTTCCGGCCAGGCCGCCCCACCCAAGGGCGCGAGCGAGCCGGCGGGGAAGTGAGCGGGAGCACGCGGCCTACGGCTCGAACACCCGCGCGCGATAGTATCGGGCCGGTCCGTTGGTGACGCCGTCGGGCACGCGCGCCTCCGCGTTGGTCGCGCCGAAGAACGGGCGGTTTTGCGGGACGTTCAAAAACTGCCACGAGTTCGAGTTGAAGATGTTCGTGGTTGTCTGCACTTCAAAGCCGCGATTGGCCACGCGCGGATAAACGATTTCCACCAGACTGCCGGCGCGTTCGATGCCGATGCCCCACGCCTGAGCGGGGTTGTTCGGGTCGGTGCCGGTGAGGTATTCCTGAAAGTTCCGCGCGAGGTCGCCGTCCTTGTCGGCGCTGGAGCCGGCGTCGGTTGCGTTCGTCGCGCCGAAATGGGCTACCTGCCACTCGGCAAACGTCTGGTAGCCGGCGAGGTCGTTGGTGATCCACCGGCTGATGAGCGCGACGGCCTGCGCGTCCACTTCGTTGGAGTCGAGTGGCGGCATGTGAATTCCGCCCGCCGTGGCCAGGCGCGTCAACAAGACCGAGTTGGCGAGCGACGTGGGTTTGATCACCCGGTTGTTGGTGTCGCCCAGATTGTCCTGGAGCGCGCCGTTGATCAATTTCGTCTGCGGAAGCGGCGTGTAGATGCGCGCGTCGAACGTGCCGGCGGCGTGGCAGTGGACGCAGTTGGCCGTGAGATAGGAGCGGACGCGATGCTCGACGCTGTGGGCTTCGCTGGTCAGCGGCGCGAGCGACCGGAGGATGTTCAGGTTGGTCGCCGGTGCGCTGGCAGTGAAGTAACCGGCGTTATTGAGCGCGCGGAGCTGGTTGTCGGTGACGCCGCCGTAGTCGAAGTCGCGATTGAGTTGCGGCGTGGTGAAGCCCAACGCGGCGTTGAGTGAGCCGACGTGGCAATTCAGACACTGCGCGCGGCTGGGGTAATGCCACGTCTGCGTGCGCATGGTGCCGCCGTCGTTGAGGACGAACGTCTCGTCCATGCCTTCGTCGGGCACGAGCGTGGCGTTGGTTTGCGACTCGTCCCACCGGTAAGTCACGCCGTACGTCGCCGTGGAGCGGACGAGGAAGCGCGTTTCCACGCGCCGGCGCGAGGCGGGCACGCCGTTGGTGAGTTCCAGTTCCAGGTTTTGAATCCAAATCGTCGTCGCGGGAAAAGTCCAGGTGTTCGTCGCGCGGTAGGTGATCCGGCTGGCCACCGTGGGAATGGAAAACCAGCGTGTCTTGATCGCGCCGTCCGACCAGTAGGGAGCGTTCACGTCGTAAGGAACGATGCCGGCGTGGGGGGTGAGCGTGGCGATGTTGGTGAAGGTGCCGGTCTGCGCCAGCGTCGTCGGGTAGGGCGTGCCGGAAACCGTGGTGTAAAGAATCCGCTGGATCATGCCGGCGTTCACGTCCGCATACAGCACGTCGCCGTTGAACGGATCCAGGCCGAACGCCGCCACGCCCGCGTCGCCGAGGATGCGGGCGAAGGGAACATTGTTCGTGACCGAGCCGTCATAGCGCGCGAACCAGATGTTCCCGCTGACGTAGTCGCCGAACACGTAGGCGCCAGTCAATTGCGGAATCCGGTTGCCGCGATACACCACGCCGCCAGTGATGGAGGCGCCGATGTTGGTCGCGCCTGCGGGTGTGCGTGGATAATCCAGAATCGGCGGGATGGCGCTGAAGCCGGCGGGCGGCGAACCGGAGCCGGGGCGCGCGATGTTGCCCTCACGATAGTTCCAACCGTAGTTGCCGCCTTTGACAATGATGTCCACTTCCTCGCGCGCGCCCTGGCCGACATCGCCGACGTAGAGCAGGCCGGTCGCGTCATCGAACGAGAACCGCCACGGGTTGCGCAGGCCCACCGCCCAAAACTCCGTCCGCACGTTGCCGGTGAGCGGCAGGCCGTTGAAAGTCGTCGCGCCGACGAACGGGTTGTCCGCCGGCACGGCGTAATTGGTGGGCGCGACGATGGCCCCGTGCGGCGTGGGCGCGAGGTTTCCGGGTTGCTTGTCCACGTCGAGCCGCATGATGGCGGAGAAGAAATCCTTGTCTATGCGCTGGCTGTTGGCGCCGGTGTCATTGGCGTCGCCCTCGTCACCGAGCGAAACGTAAAGGTAACCGTCCGGCCCGAAGTGCAGGTCGCCGCCGTTGTGGTTGTTGAAGTCATCGGGCTGGCTGATCAACACCACCTCGGAGTTCGTCAGCCCCTGGTTGGGATTGGACGCCGAGATTTCGAAGCGTGAAAGCTGGTCGCGACGAGCGCCGGTCGTCACGTAGAAAACGTAGAAGTAACGGTTCGTCAGGTAGCCCGGATGAAAGGCGAATCCCAGCAGACCCTGTTCGCCGCTGAAATTCACCCGTCCGCTGATGTCCATGAACACGGTGCGCGTCGGACTGGCCAGATTGGTGATGACGACGATGCGTCCGATTTGTTCGACGATGAAGAGGCGGTTGGTTTCGCCGGGTGGGGACGCAATCACCACCGGCGCCGTGAAGGTCATGGCACCAAGCGCGTTGGCGGTGCTGTAGCCGAACACGGGCGGTGCGGTGGGCATTTGAAGCGTGGTGTTCGCCACGCGGTTGGTCAGGCCGAACGGCTGGGCGAAGCAAAGCGTGGCCGCCAGCAGGGCGACCGCTCCAACAAGAGCGCGGAGAACGGAGATCATCGTGGTTTTCATGGTTGTTATTCGCGGGTTGCCAAACTGAGACACGGCAGCAGTGGTTTCGGTTACTCCCAACAGCATCATTTACGGCTGCACCGGGTCCGGTTTGCGCGGCGTGACCACGCGATACATGCGGGTGCCGGGCGGATTCGGGTCCGTCACCACTCGCACATGGTTGGTCGCCCGCGCGACCAGGTCGTCGAGTTTTGTCCACGCTCCCCCCACGATGCCCGTGTATTCGACCGTGTAGGTCTTGTTCGACTTGGCCCCGAACCAGAGCGTGGTGACGCCGTTCATTTCCAGGCCATCCACGCGCAGGTAGCTGGCGGGGTCGCGCGGATCGGTGCCGGAGTTGTATTCGTCCAGGTTTGAAACCTTGTCGCCATCCAGATCCAGCCGGGCGTCGGCCAGGTTGTTGGTGTTGAGTCCTTGCGCCACCTCGTAGGCGTCCGGCAGGCCGTCGCGGTCGAAGTCGGCCAGCACGGTGAGCCGGAACAGGGAACTGCCAAGGCCGATGGTCGGGGTGACGGTGTTTTTGACCACCGCCCGGTAGTCGCCCGCATCGGTGAGCTGGATGTTGCTGAGGACGAAGAAGTCCTTCCTGATGTCCAGCACGTTGCTCACGATCGGCGTGGAGCCTTTGCGCCATTCGAAGCCGAAGGGCGGCGGCCCGCCCCGAATTTCCGCGCTGAAGGTCACGCGACCGCCCTCGGGCGCGGACTGACCCACCGGTTGTTGAACCCACGCGGGGGTGATGATGACGCCGAGTACGGCCACCTGGCTGGTCAATGGGCCAACACCGTCGGTGACCACCACTGTGTAATTGCCGGCGTCCTCCTCCTGCGCGTTCGCGACGGTCAACATGCGGTTGGTCGCGCCGGGAATCTCCACGTCGTTGAAGCGCCATTGGTACGTGATGGGCGTCGAACTGGTCGCCGTCACCGAGAACGTGACGGTGACGCCGGGAGAGACGTTCGTGCTCTGTGGTTGTTGTGTGATCTCGGCGGGAATGAGCAGCGTGAGGGTGGCGTTGCTGCTGAGGATGGCGGCGACGGGGTTGCCGACTTCAACACTGTAAACGCCCTGCTGCGCCAACTGCACATTCGGCAGGCTCAGAATGGAATTGGTCGCGCTGCCGAGGTTCAAGCCGTTGAAGCGCCACTGGTAGGTGAACGGTCCCTCGCCGCCCGGCGTGACACTGAAGAACACGTCGCTGTAGGCCACCGCCGTCCGGTTCTGCGGCTGCTGAAGAATCGTGGGCGGTCCGAGCACGGACAAGGTCGCGCTGGCGCTGGCCAGCGACCCGTGGTCGTCGGACACCAGCACCGAGTAATTGCCGCTGTCGCCCGTCTGCACGTTGGTCAGCGTGAGAAATGAATTCGTCGCGCCCGAAATGTTGACGACATTTCTGCGCCACTGGTAACGGAGCGCGCCGGTGCCGGCGGCGAACACGGTGAAGGAGACATCGCCGCCGACATCGGACGTGCGGCTCTGCGGCTGCGTTAATATGGTGAGCGGCTGGTTTACGCGCAAGACCGCGCCGGTGCTGATGGCGAAGCCCGCGGCATTGCGCACCACCACCGCGTATTCGCCCGCGCCGGAGGCGGGCACGCTGGCGAGAACGAAGTTGACGTTGGTGGCGCCGGAGATGGCGGCACCGTTGAAGCGCCATTGGTAGAGCAAGGGCGCCGTGCCGGTGGCCGTCACATCGAACATGGCGTTGGCCCCGGCGGTCACCGTCTGGCCCTGCGGCTGGACGGTGATGGCCGGCGCGTTCAGGCGGTCGGCGACGTTGCGCGGATTGGTGCCGTCCAGAAATTCTTCGTAGTTGGTACGTCCGTCACTGTCTGCGTCCGCGTTCGCGTCGCCGGGACTGTTTTGATCGAAGCTGTTAGCGGTTTCATACGAATCAGGCATCCCGTCCGCGTCGGTGTCCGTGAAGCCCGCGCCGGGAACGTTGGCGCGGCCGGGCGTCGGCGCGCCGCCTTTCCAGTTGACCGGGTCGTTGCCGTATTCGTGCGGGCGGCGGCGTTGCAGCGCGTCGCCAGCGCCATCCGGACTGACGGGCCACGGCGGCGTGTCCGAATAGCTGACGCGGTCCACCTGGATGTAGGGCACCAGGCCCGCGTCCGGCCCCGGCCCCTGTGGCGCGTCGGGGCGGTTCAACTTTATTTCCTCGGCGCTGTTGTCGAGCTTGCCCAGATACGGCCCGTGAATGGGCACGCTGACGGGCAGGCCGTATGTGGCGCGGAACGCCGCGAGCGCCGCCGCGTTGGTGGCCGGATTGAAACTGACGACGAGCAGGTAGCCGCGCGCGGGCAGGGTGACGTTCGTTGGGAAATTAAAATCCGCCCCGCCGCGCAGGTGCCAGGTGTTCGTCGCGAACGCGGGATCGAAGAGCGGCACTGCGTTGGACGTGATGTTGAACAGTTCGATGAACTCGTCGTTCACGTTGTCGTTCGTGCCGCCGATGTCCGGCGGGTGATACGCGATTTCGTTGATCACCACCGGGCCGACCAGCGGCGCGGAGTTGGGCAGGCCCGTGCCGGTGCGGAACGCCGCGACCGTGCCCGGTGAATCCACGCCGAATGTGCGTTGTTTCATCGCGGTGAAGTCGCGGCCCACGCTCGTCTCGTAGCGCCCGAACGAGACGCCGTTGGCCGCCGGACCGAAGTCCACGCTCGACCGGTAGCCCGTGAGATTGCCCGCGCCGGCGGCGGCGGAGAGATACACCTGATCGCCGTTGGCCGAACTGAGCGAGAACGGCACCACCGGGTTGTTCGAGTTGAACGCCTGTTCGTAAAACACCTGGAAGCCCTGCGGCGCCACGACGGTGCCGTTGGGGATGCGGTACTTTTTGAAGTCCGTCTTCGCGTCGCTCAGGAACCAGCCGCCGATGTCAACCGGCTGCGTCGTGCGGTTGAAGACCTCGATGGCGTCCTCCAGGGGATCATCCGTGTGACTGATGACTTCGTTGACGATGACCGTGCCGAGCGCGTCGCCGCCGGCGCGGCCCGGCGAGCCGCTGGCTTCGGGGCTGGCCCGCCAGTTGACGGGATCGTTGAGGTTGGCCGACGGGTCAATCGCTTCGAGCGAACTGCCGCTGCCGTCAGCCTCGATGGGCCAGGCGCCGGAAGTTCCGTAGGTGACAGAGAGGAAGACCACGCCGTTGGTGTCGGAGAGTTCAATCGTCTCGCCCGCGTTGTCGAGGCGTCCGCCGTAATTGCCCGGCGCGAGGTTCAGACCGGCGGTGTTGTAGCGCGACGCGAACGCGGTCTGGCTTTTCACCACGACGAGAAACTGCTTCGGGCCAAGCGTCGTCGGGCCAAAGGTGTAATCAATGCCGGCGGTGAAACGCACGCCGGTCAGGTCGAGCGCGCCGTTGCCGAGGTTGACCAGTTCGACGAACTCATAGTCGCTGCCGCCGACGGGATTGTACATGATCTCGGAGATGCGGAGATTTTCCCGCAGGTCGGAGGTGGCGGAGGGATCGATCAGGATGGCGTAGTCGAACTCGGTCTTGATCCGCTGCGCGGTGTCGGTGGCAAGGAACATCCCGGCCTTCGCGCCGGCGCTTCCCGCCGGCAGCCCCACCGAATGCAACGGGATCCACACGTCGTTCAGGAACTGTTCGAAGAACAGCGTGTTGCCGGCGCGACGAATGCGGATCTCGACTTCCGACAAGTTCAGCACGGTGGTTCGCAGCAGAATGCTTGGGGCCGCCGCCGTGATGCGGCGCACGTTGAGCGCGTTGCCGTCCTCGATGCCGAACACATAGCGCACGGCGCTGCCGCTTTCGATGATCTCGACAAGTGCGCCCGCGAAGTAATCGCCGAACACCTGGGCCTTCAGCCCGACCTTCGTGAGGAACGCCCAGTCGGTGAGTTGCGGCAACGCGCGCCAGACAAGCGGATACTGCGGCGACGCGGCGGCCAGCGGGAAGGCGCGGTCGTTCAACACTTGCAGCACCAGGTTGCCCGGCTCCTCGGTGAGCGAATAGTAGGAGCCGGCGAAGTGGTTGCGGCGCAGTGACACGTTTTGCAGGTTCCAGAACCGCTCCAGCCGCGTGTCGGTGAACGGAGTGAAACCATCCGGCGCATAGACCGCCGCCTCGCGTTGAATCAAGGTGGAAGCCGCGCCCGCGTCGCGGCCCGTAACTGCGAACAAGTAAAGTCCCGGATGCGGGAAGATGGCGGTGGCCTGATCCAACTGGCTCACGTTGAGTTGCGCGTCCGCCGGTGCCACCGACCAGGTGAAGGCCAGCGGCGTGCCGTCCGGGTCGTAACTGGCCGAAGCGTCGAGTTCGAGCGCGTCCAGCACGGAGACGTGCCAGGATTTAGGACTGGCCTTGAGAACCATTACTGGCGGCGCGTTGCCGGTCTTGGTCACGGTGATGGTGTCCGTGTGGAGGATCACGCCGTTCTCATCCACCGCGTTCAAGGTCAGCAAATTCGCGCCCGTGCGCAGGACGATGTTCGTGACGGTCCAGGTGTTTTCGTTGACCCAGAAGGAGGAAGCTTCCGGGTGCCCCGCGACGTCCACGCGGAACACGCGCAACGGCGCGGTGCCCGTGAGGCTGGCGGTGTTGGTGCCGACGCTGAAGGGGTTGCCGCTGTTCGAGGTGATGTCGTACACGGTAGTCCGGTTCGCACCGAGATGCGTGTAAGCCGGCCCTTCGCGATTCACAAACCAGCTCTGGTAGGTGGTGCTCACGTCGTACTGCGAACTGGCGGCTTCCTCGGCCGCGAGCCAGGCGGTCATGCGCGCGGAATTGCGGGCGAAGTTTTCCAGCAGCGTCGCCAGGTAATGTTTGTAGAGCCGCAGGTTGTAGGGCTTGGCGATGTACGGCGGGAAACCGGGCACGCCGGCGTAGAAGGCGGCGGCGGTATTGCCGAAGGCCAGGTCGCTGTCCCAGTGGAAGAACATGAACCGCCCGTCCGTCGAACGGCGGTAGAAGTAGCCGTTCTTGCCGCGGTCGCGGGTGAAGGAGTCCCAGTCGTCAATGTAACCGCGGATGGCGGTCATCTTCATGGTGGCGATGGGATCAATCAGCCGCTCGATGGCCGGCTGCGTGTAGGTGTTTTCCGTGATCGTCTTGAAGAAGTTGATGAGCGAGGTGTAATCGTACTCGTTCTCGCGCGTGCGTTTCATCCATTCGGAGTGGTAACGACCGGGGTTGTCGGTGCCCTTGTAACTCCAATCGCTGTTGCGCTGCGAGCGGTTCCAGTCGTCCTGGAACCACCACTCGTCATCAATGCGATAGAGTTCGCCTTGCGCGCCGTTTTCGTAAACGCGGTCCAGCAGGTCGTTGCCCAGCGGCTCGACCTCCTCGCGCAGCGCGCTGCCGCCGTTGTTCACCTCGACGAGGAAATATTCGTGCTCGTTGGCCGGGTGGCCGAACCAGTAAAGCCACTGGCGCACGATGCGGTTGTGGTGCCGGCTGCCGCCGCCCGCGTCGTTGTCGTACGAAAGCTTCTCCTTGCCACGGAACAACTGGTCCTTCGGCAGCTTGAACTTGCCCCGGCTCAAATCGCCGCCGCGCGTCCACGGGCTGCCGCTGTTGCGGACCTCGCAGTTGTAGAGAATGTCCCGCTCGTTCACGATCAGCGTCATGTTGTAGTAGTGATTGGAGAGGCGGGGAAAGTTGTAGCCGTTGGGCGGCGTGGAAGCGTCGCCGCCGCTGAGGTCCGCGATGTCCAGCGCGGACACCACGAAACGCATCCGGCGCAGGTCGCCCAAAGCCCTGGGCGTGGCCACCACGTACATCGCCGGGCGTGCGGGGCCGGCCTTGGGCAATTGGCTCGACTGGCCGTTGCCCTGCGCCACGACGTAGAACTGGACGATCTGGCCGTTGGCGCCGTACTCGGTGAGTTGCGCCGAGTAAACGCCGTCGCCCGCGACCTGGTCGCCGCTGGACACGCCGTCGTCGAACATCGGCTTGCTGGCCCACGCGCCGCTGGCGGTATTGTTGTCGAGGCGATGGAACAGCAGGACTTGCGGCGACGCCACCGGCGAACGAATGGCGGCGGTCACCCGCACCGTCTGTCCGGCGGCGGGCACCGCCGGGCTGTGGAGGAGGTTGTCCACCTGCGGCGCGGGCTGCGGGATGAAGCGCGAGTTGGCGGCGCCGGGGGTGCCGAGATTTTTCGGCACCGTCAGGGAAATGTTCGTGGCGATGCTGTGGTCCCACGTCTGCACGATCAAACGCGACGCCCCCGCCACCCAGCGCGCGTCGAAACTGATTTCGTACGTCTGGCCGGCGGTCAATCCCGTGGCGTCAATTTCCACGCGGTTGGGCCGGTTGTCGCCGTGGCCGTCGGCGACAAGGTTCAACTGGCCGGCGTTGATGAAACTGGCGTAGTGCGTCCCCTGAGCCAGCCAGCCGCTGGCGCTGCTGCCGTCCGTGGACATCACGGAGCCATTCTGGATCACGTTCGCGCCGGCTCCGTTCTGCCGCAGCAGGATGTTGTTCAGGATGACGTGGCTGTCGCCCACCAGGTGCAGGTGCAATTCCTTGTAGTCGGTGGCCGCGCCGAGCGTGTTCAACTGTTGGAACGCGCTGGAGTAGCTGTGATGTTGGAAGGTGCTCTTGTTCGTTTCGTTGCTGTCGGCCCATGCCGAGGCGAGATGGTTTTCCATCGCGGGATGGCGCAACTCCATGCTGCTGCCGTCGCCATTGCAGAGGTTGGGCCAGTTGCCGCCGGGCAGGTAATCCACTTCATCCGCCAGGTTGCCCCAGGCATCCACGAGGCGGACGAGTTCGCCGTTGTTCGCCAGTTGCCCGTCGAAATTTCCAATCACGGGAATTGTCCCGTAGGCGTCGCGCATCCAATCCACGTCCGCCGCCACCACCAGGTAAGCGCCCGCCGCGAGCATCGTGTTCGGTGGAAACGTGAAGCTCACACCGTCCGCGAACCGCCAGCCCGACAGATCCGCCGCCGTCGTGCCCCGGTTGTAAAGTTCGATGAACTCCGCCGCCGTCTCGTCGGACGGCGCGTCATACATGATCTCGTTGATGACGACGTTGGTGTTGCGCGGCGGGTTGTTGGCGGTGTCGCGCGTGGCGAGCGCGGCGGTGTACCATTCATTCGAGCCGTTGGGGAACGCCTGCACCGAATCGCCGTTGATCGATTGGGCGAACACGCCCGCCCAGAGCACCGTGTTTGCTGAGTTGACGAGGAACAGCGTGGCCTCGCCGCCGGAAACCGGGAACGCGAAATCGCGGCTCGCATAACCGTTGGCCGCGACCGATCCGGTGAGCGCCACCTTGTTGGAAAAATCGTTGTCCGACACGAGGAACAAACCGTCCAGCAGCAGCGACGGACTGCCGGTGTTATGGAACTCCACCCAGTCCACCGTGTTCGTCGGGCTGAAATGCACTTCGTTCACCCGCAGCGTCGCCGCGAGACTGCTCTGGCTGGCGTTGGGCGCGTTGCGCGTCGGCTCCGTGAACAGGAACCACGAAGCGCCGCCCGTCGGCTTGCGTCCGATGGAACGGCCGTCCAGCGGCATCGTGGTGTTGACGGCGTTGATGACCGTCACGCCGTCCGCCGCCGTCAGATAAACTTTCACCGGACTCACGACCGGGAGACCCGACTCCGCGAATCCAACGGATGCCAGCCCGCCCGCCGGCACGATCACGTCCGTGGTGACGCGGAACTTCTGCAAGTTCGCCGGGTCATCGGAGAAGTAGTGGTTGCGCAGATTGATGGCACTGCCGCCGGGGTTGAAGAACTCCACGAACCCAACGCCCGTCGCGCCCGGCAAGACTTCGTTGATCGCGAGGCTTGGCTGGCTGGGCACCGACACCTTGAACCGCGCGCCGAACACCACGTCGGAACTGGTGGCGCCGACCTGATGAACTTCGACGGCGAGGACGTTGGTGCCCACGATAAGTCCAGTGCCGCTGGCCGTGATGACATTCAACTCCTCCGCCGCATCAGTCACCGTGCGGTTCGCGACCGTCGTGAACGTCACCCCGCCCGCCGCCACCCCGGAGCGGCCAATCTCCGTCCCGTTCAAATAATACACCGCGCCGTCATCCAGGATTTGATCCACGCTGATCGTCACGCCGCTGAGACTGCCGTTATAGACAAAGCGCGTGCGGAGGTAAAACGTCAGTTGATTGGAATTGTAGAGCGCGGTTTGGATCCCTGGCGCGGGCAAGGCCGCGTTCTCGAAACCGAGCAAGCCCGGCCCCTGCCGCCAGCCGCTGTCGTCAAACCCCGGCGTGCGCCAGGTGGTGCCGAGGTCCACATTGAGATCGTGCAGCCGCCAAGTGTCCCCATAGTTCACGAACGGAATGCCTGCGGCCAGGTTGACCTCCGGGTTGGCGATGGCTGTCTCCGCCTGCTCGACCGGCTCGGTGCCCGGCGTGCCCAAGCGGCGCAGGCTGGCCGTCCAGTTGTGCCAGTCGTCAATTTTTCGATCCGGATTGCGGAGCACGAGTGTGTGGCCCGCGCCGTCGGCGGCCAACGGCCACTTGCCGCGATCGTTGTAGGCCATCGTGCAGAGCACCACGCTGTTCTTGTCCTTGAGGGTGACGCGCTCGCCCGCGTTGTCCAGGCTGCCGGTCCACGGCCCGTAGATGCGGATGCTGGGAGCGATGCCATAAGCCGCCCGCAGCGTGGCCTCGTCCACCGGCGACAGCAGGATGCGCTCGAACGGTTTGAGGAAAGTGCGATTCGAGTCACCCGGGGCGAAGGCCGGGAAATCGTAATCCACACCGTCCCGCAAGCGCCACTCGGCCATGTCGAAGGGCGTGGCGGTGTTGTTGTACACCTCGATGTATTCGGGCAGCGTGCCCGGCGGGTGGTACATGATTTCGGTGAACACGACTTGTTCGGCGCGAACGGCGGCGGTCGCAATCATCAGGGCGGCCACACAGGTGGAGAGGCGGAGAGGATACTTCATGTTGTTACTTCAATTTCCACCCGGTTCAGCCGCGCGTCCCGACGGAGGACACGCTTAACCCCGCCGCCGTTACGATGACCGGCCCCGAGCCAGGATGGATGCCCATACCTTTGCCCATACCGGTGGGGATTGCGAGCAGAAGTTTGAAACTAAACGCTGCGAATCCGCTTCTACCGGCCGGAATCCGTCACGCTTCAGCCTGAGAACGGAGTTGAACCGCCGATAAACGCAGACCGACGCAGATGCAGCGGAAGTTCCAAGCCAAAGATTTTCCACCCGGCGGGTGAACCGGGTCACTCGGACCTGCGGTTGGCCATGTGAATCTGATCCGGAATCATGCAGCGGAAACCACGAATGGACACCAATAGGCACGAATCAGCAGGGGTGCGAGCGAGTTAGCGGGGACAACTTCGGAGTAAAGGAAGTAAAGCGCCCCCGCAGCGTTTTGGCGGGCAGGGCAGTATGGCCACCCGCCGCCCCCCTCGCCCGACCGGGACCGACCCCCGCTCGATGCGGCCCGCCTCCCGCACCATGGGGAGACACCCCCGCGCGCTGGGGAGCCGCACCCCCGGCATAAGTTGCCGCAAACCCGCGCTGAGATGCCTCAAAATGAGACTCCGGGCGCCATCTCAGCAACCCGGGGTGCCATCTCAGCAGCCTTGGACGCCATCTCATGGACAAGTTGGTGGCATCTCAGCAGCCGTGGATGCCATCTCAGCAACTATTTGTGCCATCTCAGCAACCTTTGGTGGCTCCTCAGCGGCTTCTTGGGGGGAAACACGGCCAAAGTGTCCCAAAACAGGAAAAAACTGCCCCATTCCGGGACACATGGCCGGGCAGGGACGGATGCGTCCACCCTCCGCAGGATTGCTAAGAGCGTGTATGGAAATGTGGGTCAGGCTTCCAGCCTGACGGTTCACGGGGCATCCGTGCCCCGTGTTCGAGCCGGCAGGATGCCGCCTGAACCGGCAGACAAGATGCCTGCCTCACACTTTTCAGACATGTTCTGAGCGACGATGTGGATGGGCCTTCTCACCCGCGCCATGTCCCGATAGGATTCCGCTCTTGTGGCGACGCTGTACGATTTGATTCCAAAGGGTGACCGACCCGGCAACGATGCGTTGCTGGGGCGCTTCCTCG
>JANNEF010000442.1:0-9279 GCA_031378375.1 Verrucomicrobiota bacterium
GAAGTGCTGCTGTTCAATCCGCTTGCCGGCACCCTCACTGGGACCATCGCTTTTACGGCCGACAATGGCGATCAACTCTTCGGCCGCGTGGAAGGCGGATTCATTTCGCCCACGACGGCCACAGGCACTTACACCTTTACCGGAGGCACAGGTCGTTTCGCGAATGCATCCGGGAGGGCTGATTTTCTCGTTTCGACGCTCGATGGAATAAACTTCAGTGTCGAATTCGAGGGGACTCTTTCATCCGTAGGCTCCAACAAGAAGTAGGGACCCAGCCGCCTAATCCCATGCGCTGCTACCTGCTGGAAGCGGACGCCGACGCGATCATTCAGCGAGCGAGCGATTCTGACATCGGCGTCTCTTCCTCTCGCACTTTCCCGCTTCCATAGCATACGGAATTTCCCGAATAACCATCAAACGTCAGGAAAATACAAACAAAAGGAACCGCTATGAAACCAGCCTCACCGAAAACTGAACTGCCCCCATCGAGCCGGGTTAACTTGTAACTCAACTCCGAAAAGCGGTCTTTGGAGTTTGCCTTAACCGAATCCATGCAGTTGAAAAGCGGCCGCCGAATGGGGCATGATTGGTGGTCGATGAAAACAACCCAATCGTCGGGCACACGCCCGGAGCCCCAAACGGTGGCCGGGACATGGGAGTTCAACTCCAACGGCAAGGCCATCGCCAGCGGCTTCACCGATCAACAGCTTTCCCCGCCCGCGGGCAGCGCCCTGTTCTGGGGCTGGCTGCGACCCTTGGATTGGGGCCAACGTCTGGCGGCGGCGCTGCCGCATCCCCTTGCCGCTGTCCAACAACAAACTGCTGCCACTCGAAAAGGCGCTGGCCTTCATGCACGGACTCTTGTGTGACGCACGCAAGCTCACCCATGTCTCCTATCTGCGCCGCGATCCGCTCGTGCCGGAACTCCTGGGCATCACGCGCGTGGCCAGCCAGTCGGTGCTGACGCGCTTCTTCCAGGGCTTCACTTCGGCGGGCGACAACCTGCGCTGCTTTCGGCCGCTCTGGCATTGGGGACTGGATCGGTTGCCCAGCCAGAAGGAAGGTTACACACTGGATTTGGATTCCACGCGGCTCTTGCACAAGGACGGACAACAGGAAGGCGTGCAGAGCGGTTACACCAAACAAGGGATCAAACCCTGCCTGCATCCCTTGCTGGCGGTGCTGGCCGAAGTGCGGCTGGTGGCGCAACTGTGGTTGCGCCCCGGCCACACCGCCTGCGGCAACAACGTCAACGCGTTCTTCCTGGACCTGTGGGACAACCTGCCCCGTCACATCCGGCTCAAGGGCGTGCGCGCGGACTCTGGCTTCTGCCTGCCCGAACTGCTGGCGTTGTGGGAAGAGTTGCAGCTGCCCTACGTGGTGGTGGCGAAATTGAGCGAGCCGATCCAAAAGCTCATCAAGGGTGATACGAAATGGACGGCGACCGAAGTGCCGGGGACCGAAGTGGCCGAGTTGGAATACCAGGCGCAGAGCTGGCCACACCCGAGGCGGTTGATCTTGCTGCGCCATCGCCTGAGCGACGACGAGGAACGCGGCGGCAAAAAGTTGCTGGACGTGCCGGGGTATCGGTTTCAAGCGTTGGTGACGAGCCTGCCCCGCGCCACCCATCCACCGCTGGCGGTCTGGCGCTACGACAATGGCCGGGCGGATTGCGAGAACGTGATCAAGGAATTACAAGCGGGCTTTGCGCTGCCGACGTTGTGTCTGGAAAGCTTCTGGGCGAGCGAAGCGGCCCTGAGTCTGGCGTGCCTGACCTACAACCTGATCGTGTTATTTGAGCGGCATCTGGGCTGGCAGCACAAAGTGAGCTTGCGCAACCTGCGCTTCTGGCTGTTCGTGACGGCCGGAGTGCTGAGTCATCCGGCGGGCCAGACCACGATCAAACTGGCCGTGCCCGAACGCGAACGGGACTGGTGGCGCCGCCTATGGGAAAAGATTTTGAGTCCGATCCCCAACTGCAATGCAGTAGAAAACCACCCCGCTTTCACCAGCCCATCCGCATGAAAATTTGATTTCTACTGCATGGAGTCGGTTAAGGGTGGCGCCACTGAGGATGGCCTTGATTGGTTTCATGATGTGCATCTGGTTTGTTGGCGGGATGGTGGTGACAATTCGTGGGCTTGGCAATTCGTGCCTTAGACTCGCTGCGTCAGCATTGGGAAATGTCATTGGGTGACGAGTCGGGCGGGCGCTGGAAGGGCGGCTTCCCAGCCGCCCAGAAACTTGGCGGCAAGGATGCCGCCATTACTGGTAAAAAGCTGCATGACACGTGTTTGATCCTGAACCAGAATGCGGTCGACTCAGAATGCAACAGCACACAGGCCGAATTGACGGCACTCAAATGAGAACAACACCTCCATCCCGCCTTCGGGGAATTCTGTTCGCCGCGTTCATGGCCGGTTCCATGATGGCTGCTGCGTCCGCAGCGGATTCTGTTGCCGGCAGCGCCGCCTCCGGTGCCCGTGACGATGCGACGAACAAGAAGGCTCCTTCCAATGCCGCGTTCACGGTCGAAGCTGGCGGGTTGCCGATCATCCTGACCGCACCGCACGGGGGAAGCGCTGCGCTCCCCGGCGTGCCGGAGCGGAAGGGCGATAGGACAACCAGATTCAATCCCAAGTCCGATTCGAACACCGATATCCTCACCAAGAAGCTGGCGGACGCCCTGGAACAGAAGCTGGGCAAACGACCCTACGTGGTGATCGCGCGCTTTCACCGGAAATACCTCGACGCCAATCGCCGCCCCGAGGATGCCTTCGAATCACCGGAGGCAAAGGCGACTTACGACGCCTACCATGCGGCGGTCGCCGCGGCCCGCAAGGAAGTGACCTCGCGCTGGGGGCGCGGTGTCGTGCTCGATATTCACGGGCAGGCCTCTCAGCCGGGCGTTGTGCTCCGTGGCACACAGAACGGCAAGACCGTCACGCATCTGCTCAAGCAGTCCGGCCGCGAGGCGGTTTACGGCGAGACGAGCCTGTTTGGGCAACTGGCCAAACAGGGCTTTGCGGTGTTTCCACCCGTCGGTTCGAGCGACCCCGAGAGTTCAAACTACTCCGGCGGCCACACCGTCGGGACGCACGGCAGCAGTTCCGGCGGAAGCATCGACGCCATTCAACTGGAACTGGGATCGAAATATCGTGACTCGAAGGCCATCGGAGACAGCGCGGAAAAACTGGCCAACGCCATCACCGCATTCGCGAAAAGTTACCTCCCCGCCGAAGAACAAAAGCCACAGACAAGCAATGCGGCGAAGCGAACAGGAAAGTTCGAAGTCGGCGTCTATCTCGACAAAGGCGCCGGCCCAAGTGCGAACGATCTCCTTCGCGCACTGAGCAAGTTTGATCAGGTTTCCGTGACGAAGCTGACCGCCGAACAAATCCGTTCCGGTGGGCTGGCCGGTCTGGACATCCTGATGTGTCCGGGCGGCAGTGGCGGCGACCAAGGGCGGAATCTCGACGAGCCTGGGCAGGAGAAAATCCGCAACTTTGTCCGGGAAGGTGGCGGCTACATTGGCATCTGCGCCGGAGCCTATCTCGCCTCGGCGCAATACCCCTGGTCGCTCAATCTTCTCGATGCAAAGGTCATCGACACCAAGCACTGGAATCGCGGCATCGGCACCGTGGACATCAAGCTGACTCCCGCGGGACGAGAAATCCTGCGCACCCCGAACCAGAAATTTCCGATCCACTACGCCCAGGGTCCATTGCTCGCCCCGGCCGGTCGGCCGGAGATCGAAGACTATGAGGGGATGGCGAACTTCAAGACGGAGATCGCCAAGAACGGCGCGCCCGAAGGTGTGATGATCGGCACCACCGCGATTGCCCGGGGCCGCTTCGGACAAGGCCGCGTCATCTGCTTCAGTCCCCATCCTGAAATGACCAAAGGCCTGGAAGCCTTCGTGCAGGATGCGATCGACTACGTGAACCGGAAATGGGCGGGGAAATAGGCATGATAATTTTACAGGCTCAATGTGCCCCTCTACAGCCCGAAGTCCCCAAGGGACTCGACGAAGCGATGGCGAAACTCAAAAACTCAAAGTGATGAACCCGACGCGAAAGCAATTCTCCCTTGAACCCGGGAGCGTCAAAAGCAATGTCCTATCAGTTGAAGCGCTACTGGCGCTCCGACCACTACGGCGCGCGCTCGAAGGGTTTTCTCTCCCGGCCCGCCTTCGTCACCGAAAAGCCGTGATGTCATGAACCACTCCCATAAAGTTTACGATGCCATCGTCGTCGGTGGCGGGCACAACGGGCTGGTGGCGGCAACGTATCTCGCCAAGGCCGGGAAAACTGTTCTCCTGCTGGAAGCGCAGGCCGAACTCGGTGGTGCCACCACCAGCGTGAAACCCTTTCCCGAATACGACGCGCGGCTTTCGCGGTATTCCTATTTGGTATCGCTGCTGCCCGATCAGATCGTGGCGGATTTGGGAATCAACTTCAAAACGCTCGGACGCTCCGTCTCTTCCTACACGCCTTATCAACGGGAGGGTCGGGAGGATGGACTTTTGATTTCGAGCGCGTGGGATGAACCGACCGCGAGCAGCTTCCGACGGCTGACCGGATCGGATCACGAGGGCAACGCGTGGCGGGAGTTTTACGGGGAGATTGCCGAGCTGGCCAAACGCCTTGCGCCCTCCATGCTCAAGCCCCTCAAGAGCGCGGCTGAGATCAAATCCGAAATGGGATTGCCTGATGTGTGGCGCAATCTGATGGAGATCCCGATCGGCGAAGTCATACGCAATCGATTCAGTGATGATCTGGTGCGGGGCGTGGTTCTGACCGACGCGCTGATTGGCACGTTTGTTTCGGCAGATGACATGCAGGCCAACCGTTGTTTCCTCTATCACCTGATTGGCAACGGCACCGGACAGTGGCGCGTGCCGCAGGGCGGAATGGGAGCTTTGGTCAAGGAGCTGTATCGCGTCGCCACGTTGCAGGGGGTGGAGATCAAACTTCAGTCCAAGGTCGCCGCGCTGGAAAGCGGCCCTGCGGGCGTCCGCATTGAAACGGAAGCCGGCCATGCCTATTTCGCCAAGGATCTGCTCTTCGCCGCCGCGCCGCAACATCTGGCTCGTTTGCGCGGGCGCGCGGTTCCGGAGTCTCTCGAGGGATCACAGTTGAAAATCAACATGCTCCTGTCGCGCTTGCCGCGGCTTAAGTCTGGCGTGGACCCTCGGCTCGCATTTGCCGGCACCTTTCACGTCAATGAAAGCTACTCTCAGTTTGCATCTGCCTATGCCACCGCCCGCAGAGGGGAGATGCCGCAGCCACTGCCGCTGGAGATGTATTGCCACACCCTGACCGATCCCACGATCCTGTCGCCGGAGTTGAACGCGAAGGGTTTTCAAACGCTCACCCTTTTCGGACTGCACACCCCCGCAAAACTCTTCGATGCCGATCCGGAGCGCGCCAAGGCACTGGCCAGGGAGCACGCCATCGCCAGCCTGAATCAATATCTGCTCGATCCCATTGAATCCGTCCTCGCTCCCTGCCGCGACGGCTCGCTGGCGATTGAAGTGAAATCACCTCTCGACCTGGAGAAAGACATCTCTCTGCCACGCGGAAACATCTTTCATCGCGACCTGGATTTCCCCTTCCTTGACGACGCGAGGGGAGATGACCAACAACTCTGGGGTGCTGAAACCGATGACCCGCATATCTATCTCGCCGGCGCGGGAGCCCGTCGTGGCGGCGGCGTCAGCGGCATCGCCGGCCATAATGCGGCGATGGCACTACTGGCCAACGATTAGTCTTATCCCATGAAATACAAATCCATGAACACGCTCCACTCAGCCCGACAATTTCTGCTGCTCACCACCACTCTTTTCTCCGTGCTGATCTCCTTGAATGCGGCGGTGCCATCCAAGTCGCTCAAGGTCTTCATCCTCGCCGGGCAGTCAAACATGCAGGGGCACGCCAAGGTCAGCACCTTCGAGCACATCGGCATGGACCCGTCGACGAAGCCGATGCTGGCGGAAATGCTCGGCGCGGCTGGGAAGCCGAAGGTCTGCGAGCAGGTCTGGATTTCGTCCATCGGCTCTGCGGAGGCGGAGCAGACGGGGAAGCTGACGGCGGGGTTTGGAGCTTCCACCGAGAAAATCGGGCCGGAGTTCACGTTCGGGATTTACATGGAGAAGTTCACGGACGCGCCCATTTTGCTCATCAAGACTTCGTGGGGCGGCAAGAGCTTGAACACGGATTTCCGTTCGCCGAGCGCGGGGCCGTATGTGTTCAATGACACGCAGCTCGCGGCTTTCCAAAAGCAGGGGAAAGACGTGGCGGCGATGAAGGCGGAGAAGGCGGCGGCGACGGGCGTGAGCTACCGGCTCATGATCGAGCATGTGAAGAAGGTGCTCGCCGACATCAAGCGCGTGGTGCCGGGCTACGACGCGACGCAGGGCCACGAGCTGGCGGGCTTTGCGTGGTTCCAAGGTTGGAACGACATGGTGGACGGCAGCACCTATCCGACCCGCGACAAGCCCGGCGGCTACGATGCCTACAGCACGGCGATGGCGCATTTCATCCGTGATGTCCGCCGCGACTTGAACGCGCCCCAGTTGCCGTTCGTCATCGGCGTGCTCGGCGTGGGTGGGCCGACGGCGGAGTATGGCCCCGACGAGCAGCGTTACAAAGCCACGCACCAAAACTTCCGCGATGCGATGGCGGCTCCGGCGAAGTTGCCGGAGTTCAAAGGCAACGTGGCGACGGTGCTGGCGGAGAAATATTGGGACCGCGAACTGAAGGCGGCTCGAGCGAAAGAAAACGAAATCAAACAGCGCGCGAAGAAATTGGTGAAGGAGGGCAACCTGAAGCCAGCGGAGGAAAAGGCGGCGCTGGAGAAACTGCGCGCCGAGGGGCTGACGGAGCGCGAGCGGCTGGTGCTGGAGAAGGGTATTTCCAACGCGGAGTTCCACTACCTTGGCTCGGCGAAAACCCTCGGCGGCGTCGGCAAGGGCCTCGCCGAGGCAATGGCGGAACTCAAAAAGACAAAATGATTTTGCACCACAGAGGCGGGATGAGCGCAGAGCATGGTGAGGAGGGGAGAGTCTTTACACCAACTGCCATCGCCCGCTATCCAAGAACAAGTCATCCATCACCCATGAAATCTCTGCGCTCATCCCGGCTCTGCGGTGCAATCCCAATCCCACTAATGAAAACCACATTCCTCGCGTTCGCGCTCGCCGCCTTCCTCGCCGCGCCGCTTCCGGCTTTGGCCGCTGCCAAGGGCCAGCCACTGGCGATTCCCGACTTCACCAAAGGCGACATGATTCCCGCAGGCGCGAAGCACGACTGGAACCTCGGTGTCATCGGTGCGCGCGGCTGGATGTTTTGCGACAAGCTGGTGACGAGCGACGCCCGGCAGGTCGCCATTACCAAAGTCGAAAAAGGTTCGCCCGCCGATGGCATCCTCGTGGTCGGCGACGTGTTGCTCGGCGTGGGCGGCAAGCCGTTTTCCTACGACCCGCGCACGGAGTTGGGCAAAGCGCTCACGGCTGCGGAGTCGGACGCGGGTGGCGGAAAGCTGGCGCTCACACGCTGGCGGGCGGGCAAGGCGGAGGAGGTGGTTGTGAAACTCACGGTGTTCGGCAGCTACAGCGCCACCGCTCCTTTTGACTGCGAAAAATCGAAGCGCATTCTGGAGCAAGGATGCAAGGCACTGGCCGAGAAAGTCGCGAGACCCTCGAACCGCGAAGATCCCATCGTGCGTTCCCTCAATGCGCTCGCTTTGTTAGCCAGCGGCAATCCCGCCTACCTCCCGCTGGTGAAGCGCGAAGCGGAATGGGCGGCGGGCTACACGTCCCGTTCGATGCAGACCTGGCACTACGGCTACGTCATCATGCTGCTCTCCGAGTATCTGATGGCGACCGGCGACCAGTCGGTCATGCCCGGCCTGCGGCGACTCGCGCTGGAAGCCGCGAAGGGGCAGAGCGCCGTCGGCTCTTGGGGCCACGGGTTCGCGATTCCCGATGGCAGACTCGGCGGCTACGGGATGATGAATTCTCCGGGAGTCCCGCTGACCATTTCGCTGGTGATGGCTCGGGAGGCCGGCGTGAAAGATCCGGAGGTGTCCCGCGCCATCGAACTCAGCGCCCGCTTGTTGCGCTTCTACATTGGCAAAGGCGCGATTCCCTACGGCGACCATCATCCGTGGATTGAGAACCACGACGACAACGGCAAGTGCGGCATGGCTGCCGTCCTCTTCAACCTGCTCGGCGAAGCGAAGGGCGCGGAGTTTTTCTCGCGCATGAGCGTCGCCTCCCACGGACCGGAGCGCGACACCGGGCACACCGGCAATTTTTTCAACATCCTGTGGGCGTTGCCCGGCGTCGCCCAATCCGGTCCGAACGCGACCGGGGCGTGGATGAACGAGTTTGGTAACTGGTATTTCGACCTCGCGCGGCGGTGGGACGGAACTTTTCTCCATCAAGGGCCGCCCGAGCCGGACCACGACAGCTACGCGGGCTGGGACTGCACCGGCGGCTACCTGCTGGCCTATGCGATGCCGCTGAAGAAAATTTATCTCACCGGCAAACGCCCGGCCATCACCCCGCAGCTCGACCCCGCCGCCGCGCAAGCCCTCATCCTCGATGGACGCGGCTGGGACAACAAAGACCGCAAGAGCGCATACGACAAACTAAGTGACGACCAGATCTTCGAGCGTCTCAGCAGTTGGTCACCCATCGTCCGCGAGCGGGCTGCAATGGCGCTGGCCCGCCGCAAGGATGCGCCCATTCCACCGCTGCTCAAGCTGCTTGAGTCTCCGCGCCTCGAATCCCGCTACGGTGCCTGCCAGGCGATAGTCGCCCTTCGCGGACGTGGAGCGCCCGCGATTGAGCCGCTGAGGAAATTGCTGACGGAACGCGACCTGTGGCTGCGCATCAAAGCAGCCGAGGCGCTTGCGAGTATCGGTAAGCCGGCCATGCCAGCCGTGCCGCAACTCCTCGAACTGCTGGCTCAGGTGGACACGGCGAACGATCCGCGCGGGATGCAGCAGCGGTATCTTTCCTTCGCGCTGTTCGATGATGGCGGGATGCTCCGGCGGTCGCTGGATGGAGTGGATCGCGAGGCGCTCTACAAAGCCGTGCGGGCCGGGCTGAAAAATCAGGACGGTCGCGCTCGTGGAGCTATCGGCTCGGTTTACCGGAATCTCGCCACCGAAGAGTTCCAACCGCTTCTGCCCGCCATCTACCAGGCCGTGGTCGAACCCGCCCCGAGCGGCGAGATGTTCGCCGATGGCATCCGCGTGGAAGGGCTGCGC
>JANNEF010000448.1:0-18897 GCA_031378375.1 Verrucomicrobiota bacterium
GTGGAACGACGATCTTGAACGCGCGCGTTCAGTTGTTTGCTCTCCGAATCGCTCAAGGTCAGGGGCGCGGCATGGCGGGGCATCACCAGAGGATACCCCGCAACCCTATAATGTAAATGACTTGTTGGACACCAGACTAGTAACTCATCCGCCTACTTTTTCCATCGGGCGAAAGCAGTTGGCGCTGGGCGGGCGCGGCGGGCGCGGCGGGGCGCGGTGCCACGGGGGCGGAGGGGCGGGACATCTCTGGCGCGGCCTTGGGCGGGGCCGGCTCGGAGCGCCGCACCGCAGGGGCGGGCGGCGCGCTCGCTGTGGGCGGTTGCAGCCGGATGGATGGCGGCGGTGCGCTTGGCGCAAAACTTGGCGTTGTTACGGGTGCCGGCCTGCTCACAGCGGGTGGGCGGGCGGGCGGCGCGGACGCGGCCACGTTGATGGATGGTGCGGACAGTGGCTGGGGTCGTGCCAGGGGACGCCCGGTGTTGGCCGGGTAGTTGGCCGCAGTTGGCGGGCGAATGGCGGGAGTCAACGCGCCCGGTGACGGTGTGGCCACTGGCGCGAACGGAGCCGGAGAACCCGGCAAGTTGACGGAACTCCGGGGGTGTTGGCCGGCGGGCGGGGTTTTTGGCAGGAGAGAAGGCTGAGTAAACCGTGACTGGGTTTCGGTCGCGGATGGCGTGGCGGGCGGTACGGTGAAGTAAGTGGCCCTTGGCGGTGGCTCCAGCCGTCGCTGTGGCACGATGGTGACGGACGATTCACGTCCCGCAGTGGCAAAGGCGCTCGATGGCGGCGAACGAATTACGGCGGGCGGGCGTGTGACCGGAATGATTTTCGTATGCTCCACGTTTAGCTCGGGCAACGCGGCGGTGGGCGGAGGGGAAGAAGTTTTTGGCGTTGCCACTTCCGGCTTGGGCGCGACGGGCCTAGTGGCGGAGGAAGCATTCGCAGCGGGTGGCGCGGAAGGTCGAGGCCGTTCAAGTTTAGGACGCGCGCCTGCGGGTGCCACGGAGGCCGTCGCATTTACCGGGAGCGCGGACGTTGGCTTGGTGACTGCGGGCGGTTGCTTGGGCAAATTGCTCTGCAGGCGGTTGCCGCCAAGGGCGGGAGGCGGATCCTTGGGCAATTGAGGACGCAGCAGCACCACGGCCTGTCCATCCGACTCGATGCGTTCGACGCGTGCCCCGGGCGGACCTTCACGGATGGTCACCGAAGGGATTTCGCCGCGCGTCACTTTCGACACAGCGGCCAGCCCGATGCCGTGGTTGACGATGGGGTTGTTCTCCTCGGTGACGTAGTGGTTGGCGACAGTGGATTCATTGTAAAGGCCCGCGACGTGACCGGACGCGGCGGCATAGTGACGCGGGGTGCGGTCGCAGAAGCGCGTCAGCGGTACGAACGTGTAGTGGCCCGCGCTCAGGCCGAAGTCGAAACTCACGCCCACGGAATTGTTCCGGTAGAAGAAACCGAAACCGGAGACGAAACGTGCTTCGGGCGGCAACGGAGCCCAGCCACAATAATACGGCGTGCGCCGCCAACTGACCCACGACGGGGCCCAGCAGGTGTCCGGCACCCAGAACCAGCCAAGGTGCGGCGTGGCCTGCCAGCGTCCGTAGTGAAACGCCGCCCACCCCCACGAGTAATCCGAATACCAATACCAGCCGGCGTTGCTCCAAATCCAACGGCCGCGATCGGAGTAGGGCCGCCAGGAGACATTGACCACCGCCACAGTGGGCCGCCAGCAAAGACCGTAACCGGCAACGTCAATCCAACTGCCGTACGGCGCGAGTGAATCGTAGAAGTGCGATACACTGGCCGGCTGCGGGCCGTAATGCTCCGTGGCGTATGTCGTCACGGGCGCCGGCGCGCCGGCCGCGTCCCCGGGCGCTGGCGGAGCGGTTGGGGGTGGCGGCGCGACCGTGGCGGGATAGACGTTGGAGGCGGGCGTGCGCAGCACCAGTTCCGGCGACAACGGACTGGCCGAGGTGGCAGTTTGCTTGCGGGCTAGCACGTCGGGCGAACTGTCGTGCTGGATGAGCGCGGTGATCACGGAGTTGGGCGCACCCAGATCGTTGAGGTAAACAATCTCGTTCGCCCCGACAACGTAGCTGGCGCTCGAGTTGGTGATGTAGGCGAGCAACACTTCTTCGGCCACGCCCGCCTGAACCAGTTTGATTACTTCCGCCAGCGCCGCCGAGACCGCGAGGGATTGCGGCGTGACCGCCGTTTGAACGACGCGCGAGGCGAGGTTGGTGGCAGTGTTGGCAGCCACCAGATTCGTGCTGACGTTCAGAACCGGTGCTGTTGCCGGAATGGCCGCTTCGTTCGGAGCGGGAAGGGTGGGTTTGCTGGCCGGACCGGTGGCGGCGATCAGCACGGAAGAGACGGGTGATGCGCCCGCCGGGGTGGCGGTCGTGACTTTCTCCTCCTCGCATCCCGCGCTCAACGTCACCCCGGCGATGACCGCGCCCAACATCGACACCCGCAAGAACTGGGTTTTCATAAAACTACTGTGTTCGGGCCGTTAGTGGTTGCTTGAATTGAACCGGTCTGGACCAACTCAAGCCACCGACAATCTGCACCCTACGTTGACTGGCGTGCTTGGCGGGCTATTCATCCCACCGCAACCTGTTGGGAAGCAAGGTCGGGTTGAGCGTCCGGTGGGTTCCGCACGCCTTCGTTACCCGGTTGAGTCAGGTCGGCACCTTCGGCCAGTTGATGGCCAGGCTGGTCGTTTTCGCGATTGGATGCCGATCTATCCAGCAGGATGTTGCCGCAACCGTCAGACTTGAACCTTGCCCGCATAATCACGTCGCGACCCGCTTCGCCTTGACCGTCACTCCCCATCCTGCCCGAGAAGTATCTTGATGACGGAAGCTGATCCTGAATTCAATCTCCCACCGTTCAAATTATGAGACTTGTCCATCTCGTCCTCCGTGGTTTCACCGCGCTGCTTTGTGTTTTGGCCGGAACCGTCTGCGCCGCTGACACGAAGAAGCCCAACATCGTTTACATCCTCGCGGACGATCTCGGTTACGGCGATGTGCGATGCCTCAATCCCCAGGGAAAGATTGCCACACCGCACCTCGACCGTTTGGCGGCAGCAGGGATGATCTTCACTGATGCCCATTCGAGCTCCGCCGTCTGCACGCCGACACGTTACGGGTTGCTCACGGGGCGCTACAACTGGCGCTCCCGGCTCAAGAGCGGCGTGATGGGCGGCATGAGCCCGCCGCTGATCGAACCGGGACGCTTGACCGTGGCGGCGTTTCTCCAGCAGCAGGGCTATCACACCGCCTGCATTGGGAAATGGCACCTTGGCTTCGACTGGCCGCGCCAGCCGGACACCGCGCCCTTCACGGACGGGATCGAGCGAGGTGCGGACGGCTGGCGGGTGGACTTCTCCAAACCCATCGTGCGCGGGCCGAACACCTTGGGCTTCGATTACTTCTTCGGCCTGGCGGCATCGCTCGACATGGTGCCCTACGCCTTCATCGAGAACGACCGCGTCACGAAAGTTCCCACAGTGGACAAGGCGTTCCCGATGATGTTCGGCCGCACCAACGGCGCGACTCGCAAGGGACCGGCTGCCGAGGGATTCGAGGCCATCGACGTGCTGCCAACCCTCACCCGCCGGGCTGTCACCTACATCGACGAACGCGCCATCGATGCGAAATCAGGCCACCCCTTCTTCCTCTACGTCCCGCTCAATTCCCCGCACACCCCCATTGCGCCGGGCAAGGAGTGGCAAGGGAGAAGCGGTCTGAATCCGTACGCCGACTTCGTCATGGAGACCGACGCCCGCGTGGGCGCCGTGCTCGAAGCGCTGGAGCAAAACGGTCTGACCGGCACCACGCTTGTCATCTTCACGAGCGACAACGGCTGTTCGCCGGAGGCGAAGCTTCCCGAACTGCTCGCCCAAGGTCACAATCCAAGCGCCCAATTTCGCGGAACCAAAGCCGACATCTTCGAAGGCGGCCATCGCGTCCCCTTCCTCGTTCGCTGGCCCGGCCGGGTGAAGGCCGCCACGACGAGCGACGAACTGATTTGCCTCAACGATCTCTTCGCCACCTGTGCCGACATCGTGGGCGCGAAGGTGCCTGCCGATGCCGCCGAGGACAGCGTCAGCCTTTTGCCCGCGCTCGAAGGCCGCGCCACCGGGCCGATCCGGGAGGCCTTGGTCCATCATTCCATCAACGGCTCGTTCGCCCTCCGCCAGGGAAAGTGGAAGCTGGAACTGTGCGCTGACTCCGGTGGCTGGAGCGCCCCGCGCCCCGGCAGCCCGGCGGCGAAGTCCCTGCCCGCTTCACAGCTCTACGATTTGGCGGCTGACCTCGCCGAGACGAACAATGTCGCGAGCGCGCATCCCGAAATCGTCACGCGCCTGACTGTGCTCTTGGAGAAATATGTCGCCCATGGCCGCAGCACGCCGGGCGCAGCGCAGTCGAACACGATGCCCGTGGAGATTCGTCGCACGACCGCGAGCGGGGAGTCCAGGTGAGTTTACGAATTGAACAATGGGGTCGCCGGCTATCAGCCATTTGGTGAGGCGTAGATCGTGAGTGGACGAGGCGGGCATTGCCCTCGTTCACAGAGTGGTCTCGGTTCAGGCGGCGATCTGCCCAACTTCCGGGTGGTTTACATAGAGCGGTTCCTGGATGCCGCTCAGTTCGGCGAAGTTGCGCAGCCTTTCCAAATGCATCTGAGTGATCGTTATTCCCGCAGGCACGATGAGTGTGCCGTCGCGCGTCCGGATTCCCGCAGCCAGGCGGTGGGCTATCTGCAACTCGTTAAGCGTGACACATCGTGGGGCGGTGGTCTCGTCCGCATCCGACGAGAGCGTCAAGTCGAAGGAGGCGGCCACGGCTTCGAGCACCTTCGGGTCGTAACGACCGGCACAATGCCGCAGGGACTCCAGCGCTTTGAAGCGCGGCACTTTCTTCGCCTCGACGATAAACAGGTCGTTCAACACTTTTAGAATGCGGGCGCCAATGGGAATATCCTCGCCCGCTACCGCGTCGGCGGGATGGCCACTGCCATCAAAATTCTTTTGCTGGTAGCGGACAATCGAGGCGACGGTTTCCAGGCGCGGAATGTTCGCCAGCAGATTGGCACCGGTTTCGGGCGCACGCGCGAACATGTCCTTCTCGGGGCCGGTCAGGATCATGCCCTCGCGGGAGCGTTGCAGCACGGAGGCGGGCATGGCCAGGTAGCCAATGGGCGCGAGCATCGCCGCCAGCTCAAGGTCCCAGGTTTGCGTGATGTTGAAGTGCCGGGCAAATCCGCGCATGGCGTCGCGCAACTGCCGGGCACGTCCGAAGGCGACGGGGTCGGTCATTGAGAGCGTGTCCGTGAGCAATCTGACACTGCCGCTGAGCGTGCGTTCCAGGAGGTCGCGCTCGGCGGTGATGAGCTGATACTGGCGCAGGGCGGCTTGAAGGGTGGCAGCCAGCGATTCCGGGTCGCAGGGTTTGTTCAGAAAGCGAAAGACGTGCCCCTCGTTGACCGCGTCCATCGCGGTCTTTTGATCCGCATTGCCGGTGAGCATGACACGCACGGTGTCGGGGGCGCGCTGCTCGACCTTGGTCAGGAACTGGATGCCGTTCATGCCGGGCATCTGCATGTCGGCCACAACCACGGCATAGGGGCCGTTGGCTTCGATGGCTTTCAAGCCCGCCTCGGGGCCGACGGCGATGTCGAGGGAGAATTGTTTGCGCAGGTTTCGCTGGAAACCGGCGAGGATGTTCGCGTCGTCATCGACGCACAGGACTTTTTTGTTCATGCGGCTTGGGTGGTGGTGGTGTGTTTTTGAAAATCTTCCTGCCAGGCCGGCCAGCGACCGGTGAGGCCGAGGGCGGTGAGGTAAGCGGCATCCAGGCGGGGGTTCGGCGAAGTGGCGCTTGTCCCGGCGGTTTCGTGGAGCAGCGCGTTGGCGACATGGACGGCGGTGAGCGGACAGAATGTTTTTTCCACCGCATCGGACGGCCGGTGATGGAAGGCGATGGCCTCGACCACGGGCACGGGCAATCCCCACAGGCCGAGGAGATAGCCGCCCACATTGGCGTGGGTTGCGCCGAAGACGCGCTGCTCGGCCTGGCATTGCTCCAGTCCGTCGTTCTGCATCAACTTCATCACTTCGCCGTACTGATCGGCGTAATTGGCTGCGAGCACAATCTTGCCCGTGTCATGCAGCAGCCCGGCCACGAACGCTTCGTCCGCCAGCTTGCGGTCGGCGTCCTCCAATTGGGCGACGGCCTTGGCGGCGGCGCCGGTATCGAGGCTGTGCGTCCAGAGCGCGGCGAAGGAGAAACCCTCGATTTTCACCGAGTCGTATTGGGAGAAGGCATTGATCGAAAGGACGAGCGAACGGATGGTGTCGAGGCCGAGATAATTTGCCGCCTCCGCCGGGCTGGACACCTGGCGGCGCAGGCCGAAGAACGCGGAGTTCACCAGCTTGAGGATTTGCGCGGTCATGGCGATGTCCTTCGCGATGATGTTGCCGACGGTTTCGAGCGCGACCTCCGGATCGTGCAACGCTTCGACGATCTCGGTGTAGAGCGAGGGGATGCTCGGCAGGCGGTCCATCTTGGCGACGAGCCGCTTGAGCGTGTCGTTTTGCATGGCGTCGTCGGTGGCGGAGGCGCGGCGCACGACGGCCTTGATGGCCTCCGGGTCGGAGGGCTTGGCGAGGAACTGGTGGGTGGAGCCGACACATTTGAGGATGAGTTCCTTGTCGGCATGGCCGGAGAGAATCAGGCGCACGGTCTGCGGGTATTGCTGCATCACTCGGCTCAACAGCTCCGCGCCGTTCATGCCGGGCATCCGCATGTCCGAGACCACCACGTCGAAGGGTGAGACGGCCATGCGTTCGAGCGCCTTGGCGCCGCTGTCGAGGAACTCCATCTCCCATTCCTCGCGCATGGGACGCAACATGCGCTGCAAGCCCTGGAGCACCAGCGCCTCATCGTCCACGAACAGGATTCTTTTCTTCATGCTGCTTTCCTCTCTGGTGTGACGGACTGAATCGGGATGCGGATGATGAACACCGTTCCCTTCCCCGTCTCCGTTTCAAAGGCAAGCGTGCCGCCGTGCTTCTCCACGATGACGTTGTGCGCAATGGCCAGCCCCTGGCCGGTGCCCTTGCCGACGCCCTTGGTCGTGAAGAACGGATCGAAGACTTTGGCCCGCGCCTTCTCCGGGATGCCCGTGCCCGTGTCGCGGATGCGCACCTCCGCCCACTCGCCGTCGCGGCGCGCGGAAACCGTGATGGTGCCCTTGGTGCCACTCTCGCCCACCACGTCCCCAATGGCGTGCGCGGCGTTCACGATGAGGTTGAGGATCACCTGGTTGAATTCACCGGGCAGACAGTTCACCAGCGGCAGCGCGGGATCGAACTCGGTGACGAGGTCGGCCAGGTATTTCCATTCGTTGCTCGCCACGGTGATCGTGCTTTGCACGGCCTTGGCGAGATCGATGGCGGACTTTTCCGTGGTGCCCGGATGCGAGAATTCCTTCATGGCCCGGACGATGTTCGTCACCCGCGACACGCCGTCGAGGGATTGCTGGATGGCCTTGGGAATCTCCGCCGAAAGGTAGGGCATGTCGGCGGCGGCGGCAGCGGATTTGACCGCGCCGAGCACTTCGGGTGTGACCGCGCCGGCCTCGGCGGCGGTGAGCAGCTTGTCATAGGCCTCCACGAGCCGGGTGATGTCGCCGAAGGCATCCTGCACGAAGCGGGTGTTGTCCCCGATGTATTGGGTCGGCGTGTTGATCTCGTGCGCGATGCCGGCCGCGAGCTGCCCGATGGATTCCAGCTTCTGCGCGTGGCGGAGCTGAATCTCCATTTTGTTGCGCTCCTCCAGCTCCCCCTTGAGCTTGGCGTGCGCGGACTCGATCTCCTGCGTCCGCTCGCTGACGCGCGCTTCGAGCTCGTGGACGTGCGAGCGAGCCAGTTGCAGCAAACGCCACTTCTCCGTCAGCGCGTTGGCCAGTTGCAGCACCTCCACGTTGTCGAACGGCTTCTTGAGCAGCACGAAGCGATCGGTCCGGCCCAGCTTGGCGATCATGTCGTCCAGCGTGTAGTCCGAGTAGGCCGTGCAGATGACCACCTGCAGGTCGGGATAGACGGCCCAGATCTTGGAGATGGTCTCCACGCCGTCCCAGCCCGGCGGCATCCGCATATCGACGAACGCCATCGCGTAAGGCCGACCCTCCGCGCACGCCGCTTCCACGCGCTGCAAGCCTTCCTGTCCTTGAACGGCCGACTCGAGGATGAACCCCTCCGGCTTCGGCGCGGCCTCGGCGTCGCCGAACAGGTCAGCGCGCGACGAGTCCAGCCCTTGATCGTTCTCCCCGGCGAAGATTTTTTTGAAGTCCTCGTGGATGGACGGATTGTCGTCGATTAGCAGGATGCGGTTGTGCGGAGGGATGGGTGCGGGCGGGTTGGTGTTCATGCGGTGAAAAGTTTGGGATTCTCGACCGACGGCGAAACGCTGACCAGGCCACCCCGGTCCGCCAGGGCCAGGCCGAGCACGCGGTCGAGCAATTCGTTCAGGTGCGTCAGATCGATGGGCTTGGTCAAAAAGTCATCCATGCCGGCGGCAAAACAGGCTTCGCGGTCGCGGTCAAAAACGCTCGCCGTGAGCGCGATGATGGGAACACGCCCGCGGCTCGCACAGGCTTCGTGGGTGCGGATCCGGCGGGCCGCCTCGAAGCCATCCATCTGCGGCATGTGGCAGTCCATGAAGACGAGCGCGTGGCCACCGTGCTCCCACAGGGCCAGCGCTTCAACGCCGTTGACGGCGGCGTCCACCTGGAATCCGCGCTTGTGCAGGAGCGCGGTGGCCAGCTTGCGATTCACGGCATTGTCCTCGACGACCAGCGCCCGCAATCTCCGCGCGGAAACGGCGCGGTGAAACAACGCGGTCTGGGTGGAACCGGGCGCCAGGCGGCTTCTTGGCACCGCTTCGTCCGCCGGGCATTCCGGCGCCTGACTATTCGCCAGTCGCATCGTGAACCAGAACGTGGCACCCGCGCCCGGTTGGCTGTGGACACCGATTTCGCCGCCCATCAACCCGACGAGCTTGCGGCAAATCGCCAGACCCAGGCCCGTGCCGCCGAAACAGCGCGTGGTCGAAAGGTCCGCCTGTACGAACGGCTGAAACAGTGTTCGCTGAGTTTCCTCAGTGAGGCCGGCACCGGTGTCGCGGACCTCGAAGCGCAGGTCAACTTTCCCGGCGGATTCCGCCGCGACCGTGACTGCAAGGACCACTTCGCCCTGCGCCGTGAACTTGATGGCATTGCTCAGGAGGTTGAGCAACACCTGCCGCAGCCGGTGCGAGTCTCCGCGCCCCTGGGCCGGCAGCCCCGGCGCGAACTGGCACGCCATCGCCAGTCCCTTCTCCGTCGCGCGGGGAAGGAGCAGCTTGACGGATCCCTCGACGGTGGCGCGCAGGTCGAACTCGATTTCTTCCAGCGTGACGCCGCCGGCCTCGAGTTTTGAGAAGTCCAGGATGTCATTGAGGATGGTCAGCAAGGTTTCGCCGCTACTCAATGCGGTCGAGGCAAAGTCGCGCTGCTCGTCCGTCAGTTCGGTTTCGAGCAACAGACCCGTCATGCCAATCACGCCGTTCATTGGGGTGCGGATTTCGTGGCTCATCATGGCCAGGAATTCACTCTTGGCCTTGTTGGCGGCCTGCGCTTCACGGGCCAGGACGTGCGAACGCTGCGCCTCCGCCGCCAGACCCTCATTGGCGCCGCGCAGCTCGGCGGTGCGTTCCTGGACAAGCCGTTCGAGGTCGTCGAGTTGCCGGCTGAGTTCCTGGGCGAGCCGCCACTTCTCCGTGAGCGCGTTGGCCAGTTGGCGGACCTCCGCGTTGTCGAACGGCTTCTTGAGCAGCACGAAACGATCGGTCCGGCCCAGCCGCGCAATCATGTCCTCCAGCGTGTAATCCGAGTAGGCCGTGCAGATGACCACTTGCAGGTCGGGCTGGACTTCCCAAATCCGGGCGATGGTCTCCACGCCGTCCCAGCCCGGCGGCATCCGCATGTCCACGAACGCCATTGCATACGGCCGTCCGGCGGCGCACGCCTGTTTCACCCGCTCCAAACCTTCCTGGCCTTGGAAGGCGGATTCGATGGCGAACCGGTCCGGCGGCAGCGCGGTAGCGGCGCCACCGAACAGGCTGGCGCGCGAGGTTTCCAACTCCTGGTTCTCATCGCCACACAGGATTTTTTGGAAGTCCTCGTGGATGGACGAGTTGTCGTCAATCAGGAGGATGCGATTGTTTTTGGAGTCAGGCGTCATGCTGGACAAGTTTCCTGGCAGGCAACGGGCGGTGGTGGGCAGCCAGATGGCTGTCGCAACCAAGCCCGGTTAATTTGGGTGAAGAAGGATTCATTTCAGGCGGCATTTGGCAGAGACATGGCGGGCGCGGGCTCCGCCGTGGCTCGTTTCATTGGTAAATCAAGCGTGAAGGTCGCGCCGCAGCCTGGCCCGTCGCTGTGGGCGATGAGCGAGCCGCCCATTTCCTTGGCGGCGTTGGCCGCGCTGTGCAGCCCGAAGCCGTGACCTTCCTTCTTCGTGGTGAAGCCGTGGTTGAAGATGCGGTTCAGGTTCTCCGGCGCAATGCCCACGCCATTGTCCGCAATGGTGATTAGCACGCGTCCGCTTTCGCTGATGGCGCGCACGGTGATGCGCTTGTCGGGACGACCCGCGTCGTCGCAGGCGTGCTTGGCGTTGCGCAACAGGTTCACGAGAATTTGCAGCACCTTGTGTTTGTCCACGCAGACCTGCGGCAGGTCGGCGGCCAGCTCGCGCGCCAGCTCGACCTCGTGCTTCTGGAACGATCCGGCGTTCATCCGCAGGGCGTCCTCGATCAGCTCGGCGGGGCTGAGGTTCTCGGTGAGGCCGGAGACCTTGGCGTAGCTCTGCTGCATGGCCACGATGTCCTTGATGTGCTCGATGTTCTTTTGGAGTGCCGCGACTTCCTTGAGCTGGTTCTCCTGCTGTCGTGTGAACTTCTCCGCCAGGCTGGCGAGGAAGTCCGGCACCTTCGGCCCGCGCGCGTCGCTGGTGAAGAACGCGCCGAGGTTCGCGCCCTGTTCGCGCAGCAGCGTGACCACGCGACCGAGATCCGCCACCGGCGTCTTGCGCACTTGATCCGAAACGAGGTTGGCCGAGACGTTCACGCTGTTGAGCACGTTGCCCACGTTGTGCAGCACGCCGCTGGCGACCTCGGCCATGCCGGCCTGGCGGGAGACCGCGAGCAGTTCGTCATGCGCCTTCTTCAACTCAGTCTCGGTGCGTTTGCGCGCGGTCGTGTCGTTGATGACCGCGAGAAACACCTTCTCCGCCCCCTTGGCCACGATTTGAAGGCAGACCTCCACGGGATAATCGGTGCCGTCCGCGCGCCGGTGGAAGGTCTCGAAAACGTGCCGGGGCGTCGTGCCGTTCAGCAGGGGCGTGACCATCCGGCGGAACGCCTCCGCGGTGAACGCCGGCTTTAAATCCAGCGGCGTGAGCTGGCGCATCTGTTCGGCGGAATAGCCCAGGTTCTTCAGCGCGCTCTGATTCACGTAGCTGAAACGCAGGCTCGCCGGGTCGAACACATACACCTCGTTGAAACTCGCCTCGAGGAAATTGACCAGCCGCTGCCGCTCCTCCTCCGCGCGTTTGCGCTCGCTGATGTCGCGCAGGAAGGCGCTGAACTCCATTCCCCCTTGCGTCCGCAACGGGGTGATCGCCAGCTCCACGTCGAACTCCTGTCCGTCGCGGCGCACGGCGGTGATTTCGACGCGGGTGTTCAGGACCGGTCCGTGTCCGGACTCCAGAAACCGTTGCAGCCCGCGCTCGTGCGCCTCGCGATGCTGCGGCGGCACGATGGTCTGCGACAGCGATTGCCCGACGGCCTCCTCGCACTTCCAGCCGAAGATGACTTCCGCCTGCAAATTCCAGCCGATGATTCGACCGCTCGCATCCATCGTCACCACCGCGTCCAGCGCGCTGTCCACGATGGCCCGCACGCGCGCCTCGCTTTCGCGCAACGACTCCTCCGCGCGCGCGCGTTCGGCGACTTCCGTGCGCAGTCCTTCATTCGCGCCGGCCAGCGCCTCGGCCTGCCGGCGCAACGGCCCGTTGATGCTGCGCGTGATGAAAACGACAAAGACGACCGAGGCCGCCAGCGCAAACGCCACGGCCGTCTCGGCCTGGAGCCGCGTGCGCGCGTAGTGGTCGATGCGTGCCTGGAGCAGCCCATCCAGCTCGCCGCGCGCCGTGTGCCAGAATTGAAAGCTCGCGGCCCGCGCCCGCGCGCCGGCGGCGAGGAAGTCCTCCGCCGTCACTGTCGTCCGCTCCGCTTCGGCCAGTTCGGTCGTCAGGCGGAGGAACTCCCCGGCTGCGGCGGCGAACGCGGCGAGCGCGGGCGGCACGTTGGTTTGCAGCGCGGGCCGGACCCCGTAGAAATTTCCATCCTCGTTCAACGCCGTCTGGGTGCTGGCGGTGATGCGATCCACGTCGGCTTCCCGGAGGAGCGCGGCGTGAACCTTGAGTTGCGTGCGCGCGTTTTGACTCAGCGCGCTTCCCCGCAGGGCTTCCTCGCCATAGGCCATGATGACCGCGAGGCGATCCTGCGTCTGCGGCAGCGCGAGCAGCGTCACGTCCATCAGGTAGTAGCTGTCCAGGTCGGGATCGAGGATGAGATTCGAGGTGTCGCCCGCCTGGGTGATCATCCTCCGCACACCGGCGATGAGATGGAGATGCCTTTCGGCCCAGGCGGCGGGAGAGAGGTCGGGCGGGTCGGACTTCAACGCCTGCCACTCATGTTTCAAAGCGCCAGCGCGGGCGTGTTCCCGGTTTTGCTTCGCCAATCGTTCCTGCGTGAACTGAAGCCGGTCGCCAAGCCGCGCGTCCACCGCTTCCAGCCCGGCGAACGCCTGATCGATCCGCGCCTCCAGCGCCGCCAGGTCGCCGCGGACGTTCGCTTCACCCGCCGGGAGCCGCAGGCCGGCGAGCCGGTGTTGCGGCACGAGATCCAGCAGCACTTCCAGCGCGGCCTGATACTCGTTCCCCGCCATTTCCAACCGGGCGAAATCAATACGCTCGTTGAGTCCCTTGACGATGAGCCAGAACATGACCGCGATGGGCAGTAGAAACGAGAGGCTCAGGAGGAGCAGCTTGTGCCAGACGCGCAGGCGGGCCAGGGCGCCCACTGGTTGCGGGGGCAGGCCACCGGCGGCCGCGGGCCGAGGCGGGGGCGCGGGATTCTGGGCCGGTTCGACGACGGCGGCGCGATGGAATGGACAGCCGCCCTTCATGCCGCCTCCTTGCGTTGTGCCGTGGCGACGGGCAGTTCGAGTGTGAACGTGGCACCGCAGCCGGAGCCATCGCTGTGGACGGTGAGTGCGCCGCCCATCTCCTTGGCGGCATTGGCCGCGCTGTGCAGGCCGAAACCGTGGCCGGTCTTCTTGGTGGTGAAGCCGTGGTTGAAGATGCGGGTCAGGTTCTCCGACGGAATGCCCACGCCATTGTCGGTGATCGTGATGCGGACGCGGTCGTTGTCGCTGACCGCGCGCACGGTGATGCGCTTGTCCTCGCGGCCCGCGTCGTCGCAGGCGTGCTTGGCGTTGCGCAACAGGTTCACCAGGATTTGCAGCACCTTGTGTTTGTCCACGCAGACCTGCGGCAGATCGGCGGCCAGCTCGCGCGCCAGCTCGACCTCGTGCTTCTGGAACGAGCCGGCATTCATCCGCAAGGCGTCCTCGATCAGCTCGGCGGGGCTGAGGCTCTCGGTGAGACCGGAGACTTTGGCGTAGCTCTGCTGCATGGCCACGATGTCCTTGATGTGCTCGATGTTCTTTTGGAGCGCCGCCACCTCGTTGAGCTGCGACTCCTGCTGGCGCGTGAATTTGTCCGCCAGTTGGGCGAGGAAGTCCGGCACCTTCGGCCCGCGTGGATCGCTGGTGAAGAACGTGCCGAGGTTCGCCCCCTGCTCACGCAGCAACGCGACCACGCGACCGAGATCCGCCACGGGTGTCTTGCGGACCTGGTCCGAAACCAGGTTGGCCGAGACGTTGACGCTGTTGAGCACGTTGCCCACGTTGTGCAGCACGCCCGTGGCGATCTCCGCCATGCCCGCCTGCCGGGAGGTGGCGATGAGTTGTTGGTTCATCTCCGCCGCCTCGGCCTCAATGCGCTTGCGCCCGGTGATGTCCAGATGCGAAACGACCGCACCTTCGCCCCGGCCGCTCAACGGAGTGACATACATCAGGAACCATCGCTGTTCCTCCGGTGAATGGCAGGGATACTCCAGCGAGAACGTCGTCCGTTCGCCCCGGAGCACGGCTTCGATGCCGTCGGCGGCCTGGCGCGCGTAGAGATCATCTGCGGGCGCGGCGCGACAGGTGGCGAGGTAGTTGGCCCCGACGGCCGTCTTGCGGACATCGTCTTCGCCATTGGACAAGGCGAAGGTCATCCAGGAATGGTTCACGGCGAGGATGACACCCTCGCGGCCAAGCACGGCGATGTTGGCGGTAAGCGAGTTGAGGATGGCATTGACGAACACCTCGCGCTCGCGCACGGCTTGTTCGGCGCGCTGGCGTTCGGCGACTTCGCCCGCCAGTGCCCGCGTGCGGTCCTCGACGCGTTGCTCGAGGAAGTCCTGCGCCTGTTGCAGCTCGGCGTCGCGGCTCTGCACCTGCTGGAGCATGTCGTTGAAGCCGTCCACCAACTGGCCGAGTTCGTCCGTGGATTCCTTGCGGGCGCGCAGGGCGTAATCGCGGCCGGCGGCGACGGCATGGGTGGTTTCGAGCAGTTCGAGAATGGGGCCGGAGATGAGCCGTTGCAGGCGGGAGGAAAGGAAGAAGGCCAGCGCGGTGGCCAGCGTGAAGACCAGCGCGGCGATGCCGGCCTGGTATTTCATCGCCGCATAAAGCGCCTCCAGGTCGGACTCCAGCACGATGAAGCCGAGCGGCTCGTTACCGCGCAGGATGGGCCAGGCCGCGCGCAACTGCCCGCCCGCAAAGACACTGACGGCGTTGGTGCTAAAGAGGCTCGGAGCCGGAGTGGCGGTGCCGGCGCGGTGGTAACGGGCAAAGAACTTCCCATCCGCCGTGAACACGGTGGCGGAAATCATGCGCGGATCGGCCTGAAGCGCGTTGAGGTTTTCCTCGGCCGCCTTGGGATCTTTGAAATCGAGCGCGCCCCAGCACGTCCGCCCCAGCACGTCGCCGCGGGTGAGTAGGAAGGCGGCCATCTCCTTGCGACGGGAGAGCGCGTCATGGATCACGAAGCCGGCGCTGGCCAGCAGCAGCGCGAGAGTGGAGATGCCCATGATGATGCGCATCTGCTTTTGTTGGATGGAGGCGTGACGGAGGAAGTTCATGACTCGTGAGGCTAAGGCTTGTATTGCACCACATCGGCCACTCCGAGGAGCTTGGAACTTAGTTTGAGCTGGGCTTGCCCGGCGGTGGCGGTGTTGATTTCGAGGCGCACCTTTTTGTCGCGCCAGCCGAAGTTCACGATGCCGCCGAGGCGGGTGAATTTCTCATGCTCACCGACCGCGAGCACCGGCTGGCCGCGCAAGGCCGGCAGGAGCGCCGACAGTTGCTTCGGCTCCGCGGTGCTGAGGAAAAGGATGTGGCAGTTCGTCGCCTTGTCGGCGGAGATCTTGTCTTCGATCACGATGGGATGGCCGTTGACCGTCTTGCCGGCGACGAGGGTGCGGAGCGGTTCGGCGAGTTCGGTGTCGCCGAGCAGGCCGATGATCAACGGCGCGGTGGGCGAGGCGAAGGCGCTCTCCGGCCACTCGACGTACTTGGTGAAGTTGAAGAGGAACAGCGCCTTGACCTGCGTCTCCGAAAGGGCGGGTGCCTCCGCGCCCGCGCCACGAATCGCGGCGAGGCAGAACAGCGCTCCGCACCACAGGATGAGGATGTTTGTGGCGAACCGACCGGGACGAGATGGATGCGCCCGCCATCGTGGGTCAGGCATCCTTGCCTGACGGTTCTCGGGGCTTCCCAGCCCCGTGTTCAGGTGCGTTTTTTCGCGCGCGACGCGTTCTGGGACGGGCGGCAGGGATGCCGCCCGAACCGTCAGCCTGGAAGCCTGACCCACAGCCAGTGACGCCTGACCCACGGGCGCGCGCGCGGTGGGCCGGCCGTTCTTCGGCGGCTGGCCCTGGGTTCTCTCCTTGTTTAATTCGTGCATGAGGTCTGGTGGTTAAAACCGGAACGTGACCTGGGCGTAAACGCTCCGCTGCACATCGGTGCGCGGCGTGGGAATGGATTGGGAGGTGTATTCGGAATGGCGCGAGTGGAGCAGGTTCTGGCCGACGAGGGAGAACTCGGTGTGCTTCCACGGCTTCCACGACAGGCGGAGATCCATCTCCACGTAACTCGAAATGTTGAGAGCCGGGAGTGAATCCACGTAGCGCAGCACGCCATCGAACTGCAGGTCGTGCGGCAGGTTGAGCATCGAATGAAGGAAGAAGCGGTGGTGCGGGCTGGCCCCCTCGGCCGACTCGCTTGCGCCGCTGCCGCCCTGCTGGTGCAGTTGCATCTGGGTGAACGTGTAGCCCGCGCGCACCTGCCAGCCATCGGTCAACCGCGCCGTCGCCGCGGCCTCGGCACCATAGACCTCGCCGCGCAGATTGTTGGCGAACGGCAGCGGCAACACCAGATGCAGCGGCGCGGGTGCGGCCTCGAAGAACGGCGTGCCAGGAACCGTGCTGTTGAGGTTGCGGTAATCGTTGTAGAACGCCGTCGCATCCAGCGACAACCGGTCCACGGGCCGCACGCGATAGCCCAACTCGTAAGCGACGAGATCTTCGGAGCCGAACCGGTCGTTGCCGAAGATACCCACGACCGTTGACAGCGCGCCGGGAATGACCGCCGTGTTCAGCCGGAGATCGCTGTGCGCCCGCGACGGGGTGCGCACCGCCCGCGCCACCGAGGCCCAGGCCGAGTGCCGCTCGTGCGGCGTCCACATGAGCCGCGCGTTGGGCTGCGCCTCGAAGCCGGTGTAGTCGTTGTGCTCGAATTTCGATCCAAGCGTCAGGGCGAGCCGATCCGGCACGAGCCGGATTTCATCCTGCACGAACGCGCTGAAGAGATGATCGGTGCGGCGGTCGGGATTGAACGACAGCGCGAAGCTCTCCTTCTTGATGCGGTCCGAGGTCACGCGATAGCCCACGCCCCAGACGATGTCGTTGAATCCCGCCAGCCGGAATCGGTGCTGCGCGTCCAGGTCCACCGTGTCGCGATCCTCGGCATGGAAGCCCACGTCGCGGCTGGTGCGGTCGTAATACGCCTGCACGCGCAGGTTCGATTCGTCGGAGAAGGTGCGCGTCCAGCGGCCGATCAGGTTGCCGCCGCTGAGGTCAATGGCCGGCGTGAGCGTGCTGGTGAAGGGTGCCGTGAGCGACGGGAGGTTGAAGGTTTGATTCTGCCAGCCCGCGTAGTAATCGCCTTGCAGTGTGAATTGGTCGGTACTTTGGGGTTCGTGATCCAGGCGGAAGCCGCCGCGCGCCATGCCCCAGCCGTCGTTCGCGCGCGCGCCGGTCGCCAGCGTTGAATCGTCGTGCAACGAATACTTCGCGTAAGCCCGGTAGTAGGTGTGCTCGCCCAGTTTGCCGCCGTGGCGCACGCCGCCGAACGCGCGGTCCTCCGTGCCGCCGCCGGCGGTGACGAGCGTGCCCTGCGTCTGGCTGGCGCTTTTGGAATTGATGTTGATGACGCCGTTGACGGCGTTGGCGCCCCAGAGCGTGCCGCCCGGCCCGCGGATGACTTCGATGCGATCCAGGTCCGGGAGGAACATGTCCTGCACGTCCCAGTAAACGCCGGCGAAGAGCGGGGTATAAACGCTGCGGCCATCCATGAGCACGAGCAGCTTGTTGGCGTAAATGTCGTTGAAGCCCCGGGCGCTGATGGCCCAGTTGTGCGAATCCACTCGCGCGACCTCCAGGCCCGGCACCAGGCGCAGCGCCTCCGGGATGCTCGTCGCGCCGGAGCGGCGCACGTCCTCCTCGGTCAGCACGTAGATGGCGGCGGGCGCGGCGGTGAGCTTTTGCTCCTTCTTGCCCACCGAGGTCACAGACATGTTGGCCAGTTGTTCGAGGCCGAGATCCGCGAAGTCCGTGATGGACGGCGCGGCCGATGGTTTCGCCGGTGACTCCGCCGCCGGCGCGACGGTGGCCAGCGTCAGGGCGGCCACCCCGGCGACGCCGGGCCAGCGCAGGCCGAGTGCAGACGGGCGGCGGACGGCAAGGTTTCTGAAATGGTTGGAGGAGGAATGTTTCATGGATTTTCTCAAATTGATTTCTTCTGGGTCGCCGTGAGTCGGTCAATCGCCTGGGCAATCCCGGCGTAGCGCAGTTGCGTCAGTTGTTCTGCCGTGGGCATGAAGGTTGGGGCGACGGGCGCGGTCGTGGCGGGTTCACGCGGAGGGATGGCACCATCCGGCTCAGGCGCGGACGTCGGGGACAAGTGACGCCGGGGCGGGTTGGCCCTTGCGGCGACGCCTGCGAAGTCAATGGCCGGCGGGGGCATGTGGGAATGCAGAGCGATGTTCATGCGTCCTCCGGAATGGGCAGGCCGGTCGGTTGATGGGAACGCGCAGCCAACGTCCGCCCTGGTCGCTGAACCGCTCCGCAGTTCCAGCCGAGCGAGCGACGCAAGCGCCAGAAGTGCCGGTGCCAGCCGCCGGGGGCCGGTTCGACGAAGATAATTTGACGTTCTGTTTTCATCGTTGGCGTTTCCTGGGAAAGCAAAAAGGCACAACCGGATCGCAGCGGTGGCTACGATTCATACCAACTACGTTAATAGAGTAGTATAACGGCTCTGGAAGAAGTGTTTGCTTGAAGCAGCAGCCAATCGACGACGAGGGAGTGCACGCGGCGGGCGTCTCGC